>NC_003911.12:2505000-2825000 GCF_000011965.2 Ruegeria pomeroyi DSS-3
CGTCCGCGCAGCACGGTCTCCGTTTCCAGCAGGGTCCTGCGCATCGCCAGCATCTCGTGCCCGATCACCGCCAGCGGATGGGTCTGGTCCGGGGCGAGCAACGCGTCAAGCTTCTGTCCCAGACCGTGGAGCTCGCGCGCCCAGTTCGCGGCATCAAGCTCCTGACGCCAGAGCAGGAAGGCCAGCCGCGCGTCTGGGCTGGCGGGCGCCTCGGTCGCCCGTTCCGACAATGCGATCATCCCGGCCTCGCTGCGCAGGCGCAGGGTGTTCAGCGCGACCAGGCTATCGAGGTTTTCGGTGAGCTGGGCCAGCGCGGTTTCGATATCGGAATACTCGCCGGGCCGCAGGGTAAAACCGCTCAGGTCGCGGCTTTGCCGTTCGATCGCGCCAAGCTGATCCTGAAGCTGAATGAGGGTGGTTGCGGCGGCGATCTCGGTGTCGGCCGAGACCAGCAGACCGACCAGGCTGGTTAGCCCGAGGATCTCGGCGTTCAGTCGGGTTGCCACCGTCGCCTGTGGCAGGTCCTCGTCGACCAGCCGCTCGAATTCCTGGCGAAAGGTCTGGGCGCCATAGACCGAGACAAAGCCGATCGCCAGCGCCCCAAGAGACATGCAAAACAGCGCCAGAAAGACGATCCGCCCGACACTGACCTGCGCCCTGCGCATCATGGCGGTGTCATCGGCAGGGGATACATCAGGCCGCCGTCCGTCCAGAGCGCGTTGCGCCCACGCTCCATCCTCAGTTCGGAACCGTCCCCCAGATTGCGGCGGAAGATGTCGTCGTAATTGCCGACCTGGCGGATCACCTCTGCCCCCCAGGTGTCGACCACGCCCAGATCGGCGCCCGCAGGCAGGGCAAGGCGGGCAATCTCTTCCGGGTCGCTGACCTGCCCGATCCCGGCTGTTTCGGCAACCAGGGTCAGGTTGATCACCCAGCGGACGATCTGCTCCCATTGCCGGTCATCCTCGCGCACGACAGGTCCCAGCGGCTCGTTTGCGATCTCGTCCTCGAGCAGGACAAAATCGTCGCGATAGCCGGGGCGGCTTGCCATCATCGCGGCCAGATCGCTGCCATCGGCGGTCACCGCCTCGCATTCCCGGCCAAAGAACGCCCGCCAGCGTCCCGCCTGCGAGGCGTATTCCTGTATGCCGATGCCGCCTCCCAGGCTGTCGATCCTGTGGCGGATATTGGTGATGCTTGTGGTGCCGGAGTTGGCGCAGACCGTCTTGCCGGCCAGATCCGACAGGGTGCGCGCACCGGTATCGGCATAGACCAGCACTTTCTGACTGTCGTAATAGGTGATGGCCGGGAATTCGAGCGCGGCGTTCACGTCCCGGTCAAAGGTAAAGGTGGTGGTGCGAAACAGCACATCGACCTCGCCCCGGGCCAGAACCTCGAGCCGGTTCAGACTGTCCAACGGCACAAATTCCACCGCCGTCGCATCGCCCAGCATGGCCGCCGCCACCGCGCGGCAGAAATCGACGTCGAACCCGGTCCATTCGCCATCAAAGCGCAGCGTTGCAAAACCCAGATCATCGCTGCCGACACCACATAGCAGATAGCCGCGATCCCGGATCGCGGCGCCGGTATCGCCCTCGCCGGCCTGCGCGCTGAGCGCCCCCGCCAGCCATAAACCAAGTGTCAGCGCGCCGCGAAACCGCATCACCGCCCCTCGATCTCATCTGCGGCAAAACCCTGCGCGAACAGCGCGGCAGTCAGGTCGCCCCGCGCGATATCGAGATCGACGATGTCCTGCACGACCGGTTTCCCCCTGTAGCTGACAGGCAGGCCACAGGCCCGCAGCATCAACATGTCATTTGCCCCATCGCCAATGCAACAGGCCATCTCTGGTCCGATGCCCAGGGCGGCGCATTCCGCCAGCAGCACCTCGCGCTTGGTCTCAGCCGTGCAGATCGGCAAGGTGAGCGCGCCGGTCATGACGCCCGCCTCGATCACAGGATTGTTCGCCACCACATGATCGAACCCGCACAGCCACGCGACCTCTTGCGCAAAGATCCCGTAGCCGCCGGTCACCAGAACCGTGCGGGCGCCTGCTGCGCGCATGGTCTGCACCAGCGCCCGGGCACCGGGGGCCAGCCGGATGCGCTGGCAGAGCCCTTCGAGCTGGGCCAGCGGCGTTCCCGCCAACAGCCGGGTGCGCTCGGCCAGCGACTGGGCAAAGTCCAGCTCGCCCGCCATGGCACGGGCTGTGATTGCGGCGACCTCGGCGCCCTGGCCGCGGTCCTCGGCCAGCAGATCAAGCATCTCGTCGAGAATGATCGTCGCTTCCATATCCGCCACCAGCAATTTGCGCTTGACCGGATTGCCGCGCAGGAAACAGATATCCATCCCCTGTCGCGCGGCCATCGCGCGCAGCCGGGCGCGTTCGCCGACTGGTGCACTGACGATCGGTGGCATATCGAATACATGTGCGGATGAAGATGCGACCATCGCCCCATGCGCCAACCCGGCAGAGGCGCCGGCATGGTTGACAAAGTCCGCGAAACAGGTCGCGCTAGCGCCCTTTTCACCCGGTATCGCCAGAAATTTCGTCATCGTATTCCTCCTCTCCTGCCCGGAATACCTCAGGTATGACCCCATAGGCGCGAATGACCAATACGCCTGAATGACGAGAGCGCTCGGCGGCCACGGCGCCGAAGCATGGCCGGCAAGATGCTGAAAACACGTCCTTAAATTTCGCCTCATCCGAAAGGACTAGTCCCTTTGTGCCGAATGGCGCAATTGGGAAAGGCCCGGAACGCGCCCGCCTCCCCCATCAGGCCAATATCCCGACGGCGGGCCTCTACCTAGTCTCGCTCTCCAAGCCGGCCGGTGCCCGTAACGGGGCCACAGGGCCGCGCCTGACGCAAAACTGGGAGGATAGAATGCGGAACAAAGAAACACTCGTGATCCTGGCGGCGGCCGCTGCCGCGATGGCGACCGGCGCCCATGCGGGCAAGCTGGACGATGTCCGGGCGGCCGGCGAGCTGGCCTGTGGTGTCAGCGAAGGCGTGCCGGGCTTCTCGAACCCGAACTCGGAAGGGGTCTGGACCGGTCTGGACGCGGATATCTGCCGCGCCGTCGCAGCGGCAACGCTGGGCGATGCAAACGCCGTGCGCTTCGTGCCTTTGGCCTCCAAGCAGAAGGTGCTGGCCGTTTCCAGCGGCCAGGTCGACATGACCTCGCGCACCACCACCTGGACGATGAAGCGCGACTCGGCCGAGGGCGTCGATTTCACCTCGGTCGTCTATTACGACGGCCAGGGCTTCATGGTGCGCGCCGATGCCGGTGTGACCAGCGCCAGGGAACTGGACGCCGCAACCGTCTGTCTGACAACCGGCACCACGACCGAGCTCAACATGGCCGATTTCGCCCGCGCCAACGGTCTGACCCTCGAGCCGGTGGTCTTCGAAGGCAAACGCGAGGCGGTCGAGGCCTATGCCTCGGGCCGGTGTGACGCCCTGACCACGGATGCCAGCCAGCTTGCGGCCTTTCGCGCCGGCTTTGCCGATCCGTCCGAACACAAGATCCTGCCCGAGATCATCTCGAAAGAGCCTCTTGCCCCGTTTGTCGCCCATGGCGACAACCAGTGGAAGGATATCGTGACCTGGGTCGTCTACGGCCTGATCACCGCCGAGGAGCTGGGCGTGACCCAGGCCAATGTGGCGGAGATGACGGCAAGTTCGACCAATCCGAACATCCAGCGGCTGCTGGGAACGTCCGGCGACACCGGGGGCTTCCTCGGGCTGAACAGCACCTGGATGGTCGACACGATCAGCGCGGTAGGCAACTACGGCGAGATCTACGACCGCAACCTGACCGCGACGCTGGGTCTGGAGCGCGGTGTGAATGCGCTGTGGACCGATGGCGGCATTCTCTACGCGATGCCGGTTCGCTGATCGCGCCGATCCTCGATCTGAAACGCTCACGGTCGGCCCTTGGGGTCGACCGTCCTCTGAAACCGATTGGTGAATCCTGATATGCCTTCATCCAAGAAAACGGCAGCCTGGTCCCCGGGCTCACTCCTGTCGCAGGGCGGGGTATTGGTCGTTGTCATCGCGATCCTTTACGTCCTGTTCTCCAACACGCAGGAAAATCTGGCCATCCGTGGGATCGAGAGCGGGTTCGCCTTTCTCGGGCACGAGGCGGGCCTGCCCATCGGCGACAGCCTGATCGACTATTCCCCGACCCGCAGTTACGGATATGCCTTTCTGGTCGGGATCCTGAACACGCTCTTTGTCTCGGTCCTGGCCATCGTGTTCTCGACCTTGCTGGGGATCGTCATCGGCGTTGCGCGGGTGTCGCGCAACTGGCTGCTGGCCAAGGGCGCGGCCATTTATGTCGAGACCCTGCGCAACCTGCCGCTGCTGCTGACGCTGTTCTTCATCTACACGGTGGTTCTGGCCGCACTGCCGCATCCGCGCGATGCCATCGCGCTGAGCGAGGGTGTCTTCCTGTCCAAACGCGGGTTCTACCTGCCCCGGCCGGTTGCCGAAGACGGGATCGGGCTGTTTCTCGGGGCCTCTGCCGTGGCGCTGGTTCTGGCGGTGATGTTCTGGCGTTGGGCAAAATCCTACAAGGTGCGCACCGGCCGTTCGGTGCCCGGGCTTCGCGGCGGGCTGGCGATCTTCCTTGCCCTGAGCGGGCTCGCCTTTCTGGCCAGCGGTCAGCCCCTGACCAGCGAGTTGCCGGTCTACAAGGGGTTCAACTTCAAAGGCGGCCTGTCGATCAAGCCCGAGTTTGCCTCGCTGCTGATCGGTCTGGTTCTCTACACCGCGGCCTATGTTGCCGAGAACGTGCGCAGCGGCATCCAGTCGGTTCATGCCGGCCAGATCGAAGCTGCCAATGCCCTGGGTGTTTCCAGCGGCGTGGTGACGCGGATGGTTTTGCTGCCGCAGGCGCTGCGAGTGACCATCCCGGCAACCACCAACGACTATGCCAGCCTGGTCAAGAACAGCTCGCTCGCCGTGGCGATCGGCTATCCCGACATGGTTTCGGTCGGGGGGACGATCATCGGCCAGAACGGTCAGGCGATCGAGATCATCGCCATGTGGATGGCGGTCTATCTGACCATCAACCTCATCATCTCGCTGGGCATGAACATGCTGAACGCCCGTGTGCAGCTTGTTGAAAGGTAACGCAATGTCCCAAGATACCATCCTGTTTCAACCCATGGCCGCGCGTCCCGCGCCCGCGTCCCAGATCGGACCGATCGCCTGGCTGCGCGCCAACCTGTTCGGCGGCTGGAAGGACACCGCGATCACGCTGTCCCTGCTGGCGGTGCTGCTGGCCGTTGTCCCCAATCTGATCGAGTGGCTGCTGATCAACGCCACCTTCCTCGGCGACGATGAGACCTGCCGCCAGAACGCCGGTGCCTGCTGGCCCTTCCTGCAGGCCAAGTTTCAGGTTCTGATGGTCGGCGTCTATCCGCAGGACCTGTCCTGGCGCCCGGCTATCGCCGCGCTCGCGCTGCTGGTTCTGGCCGGGTTCACCTATGCCGACCGGATCCGCGGGATCGCCCTGATCGTGGCCTGGGCGGTGCTCCCGATCTTTGCCCTGATCATGATCGGCGGTGCCTTTGGCATGCAGGAAGTCGACCAGTCGCTTTGGGGCGGGCTGATGCTGTCGGTGCTGCTGGCGCTGGTCGGTGTGATCGTGTCGATCCCGCTGGGCGTTCTTCTGGCGCTGGGTCGGCATTACGGATCGCCCGCGGTCAAGGCAATCTGCGTCGCCTTCATCGAGCTGGTCCGGGGCGTTCCGCTGATCACCATCCTGTTCATGGCCTCGGTGATGATGCCGCTGTTCCTGCCGCCGGATCTGGTGATCAACAACCTGCTGCGCATCCAGATCGGCATGATCCTGTTCTCGTCCGCCTACATGGCCGAGGTCGTGCGTGGCGGGCTGCAGGCCATCCCCAAGGGACAGACCGAGGCCTCGCTTGCACTCGGAGTATCGCCGGCCCGCACCATCATCTTTGTCGTAGTGCCCCAGGCGTTGCGCCATGTCCTGCCCCCGCTGATCGGACGCTGCATCGCGCTGTTCAAGGATACCTCGCTGGTGATCATCGTCGGCCTGCTGGATTTCCTGGGCATGGTCCGGGGGGCGGCGCTGGACCCGGAATGGCTGGGTTTCCAGGCCGAGGCCTATGTATTCGCCGCCTTTGTCTATTGGCTGATCTGCTACAGCCTCAGCCTTTACGGGCGCGCGCTCGAACGTCGCGGACCTGCCGGTTCCAAGCGCTAATCGAACTCTGGAGACACCAATGACTGTCAAAATCGAAAGCCATATCGCATCCGGCGAAACCGTCATCGAGATGCAGAAGGTCAACAAATGGTATGGCGAGTTCCATGTCCTCAAGGATATCGACCTGACCGTATCCAAGGGCGAGCGCATCGTGATCTGCGGCCCGTCGGGGTCGGGGAAATCGACCCTGATCCGCTGCATCAACCACCTGGAAGAGCATCAGGAAGGCACGATCACCGTCAACGGCACCGTGCTGAACGAGAACATGAAGAACATCACCCATATCCGCCGCGAGGTCGGCATGGTGTTCCAGCAGTTCAACCTGTTTCCGCACATGACGATCCTCGACAACCTGTGCTTTGCCCCGGTCTGGGCGCGCAACATGCCGCGTGACGAGGCCGAGGAAACCGCCTGCCGCTATCTGGAGCGGGTCGGCATCGGCGCGCAGAAGGACAAGTATCCCGGACAGCTGTCGGGCGGCCAGCAACAGCGCGTCGCCATCGCGCGCTCGCTGTGCATGAACCCTTCGGTAATGCTGTTTGATGAGCCGACCTCGGCGCTTGATCCCGAAATGATCAAGGAGGTGCTGGACGTGATGATCGAGCTGGCCGACACCGGCATGACCATGATCTGCGTCACCCATGAAATGGCCTTTGCCCGCTCGGTGGCCGACCGGGTGATCTTCATGGATGGCGGCGAGATCGTCGAAGAGAACACGCCAAACGCGTTCTTCGACAATCCGCAGGTGGATCGCACCCAGAAATTCCTGAGCCAGATCCTGTCACACTGAGTCAGTCGGAACCAAAAGGGAGGGCTGGCCATTACCAGCACGGTCGTACTTGTGCAGATCGTCGGATCTGTCGCGTTGATGCTCTGGGGCATTCGCCTTGTCCGCACGGGGTTCATCCGTGCCTTTGGCGGCTCGCTGCGGCATTATCTGGGGCTGGCGATCAGTGGCCGGCTCACCTCGTTCGGGGTTGGGCTGGCGATCACGGTCTTCCTGCAAAGCAGCACCGCGACGGCACTGATCATATCGTCCTTCGCCTCCAAGGGTCTGGTGCAGACGCCGGCGGCGCTTGCGGTGATGCTGGGGGCGGATGTGGGCACGTCGATCTCGGCCCAGATCCTGTCGTTCAATCTGTCCTGGCTGGCTTATGCGGCCATTCTGATAGGCTTCTTCCTGCATGGCCGGGGCGGGCGCTTCGCGACCCGCCAGATCGGCCGCGCCATTGTCGGGCTGGGCATGGTTCTGCTGGCGCTGAGCCTGATCCGCATGTCCTCGCAGCCGTTGCGAGAGGCCGACGGGCTGGCCTATGTCCTTTCGGCGCTCGAGGGCGAGGTTCTGCTGACCCTGTTCCTGATGGCGGTGCTGACCTGGCTGGTGCATTCCAGTCTGGCGGTGGTGCTGCTGACCGCCTCGCTGGCCAGCGCGGGCATCGTGCCCACCGGCACCGGGCTTGTCATGATCCTGGGGGCCAATATCGGCGGCACCATCCCGCCGATCATCGCAACGCTCAGCACCGGCCCGCAAAGCCAGCACGCCGCCCTTGGCAACGCGGGATTCAAGTTGCTGGCCAGCCTGCTGGTGCTGCCCTTCCTGCCCTGGGTAGGTGAACGGCTCCAGTCCTTTGGCGGCGACGCGCAGGTGCTGGTGAATTTCCACCTGACGTTCAACCTGTTGGTGGCCACGCTGTTCCTGCCCTGGGTGCAGACCGCCGCCGCGCTGCTGGCGCGCGTCTTTCCCGATACCGGCGCCGGCGCCGTCGAACCGGTCACGAAGTATCTCGACAAGGAACTCATCACCTCGCCTGCCCTGGCCCTGACCAGTGCCACGCGCGAGCTTTACCGCGTGAACGAGCGGATCGAAGATTCCCTGGCGCTGCTGTCAGGCGGCATCGCCGCACGAGACCAGGTCGATGTGCAGGGTGCCCAGGAGAACCGCGCGCGGGTCGCCGCGATGCTAGAGGAGTTCAAGTTCTATCTGACCGATATCACCCGCGAGGAAATCTCGGAAAGTGACAGCGCCAAGGCGATGAACCTGCTGCTGATCGCGACCAATCTGGGACATGTGTCAGAGCTGGTGACAAACGCGGTCGAACTGACGGCCTCGACCTCGCACGAGCAGATCCGGTTTTCGGAGGCCGGAACCGCCGAGTTGCTGGAGATGCTGGAGCTGATCCATCAGGGTATCCGTCTGGCATTGTCCGCCGCGCTGCTGGGCGATGCCAAGGTGCGCAAGACACTGCAAAAGGGCCGCAAGGAACTGGAGCGGATGGTGGATGAAAGCCGCCAGGCCCATTTCAGCCGGCTTGCCGAGGGCACCCTGTCCTCGATCAGCACCACATCGTTGCATAACGAACTGCTTCGGGATTTTTCGCGCATCTACTACCATATTTACACCGCATCCAAGATCGGAGGCCGGGACAGCTCTGTCATGATACGCGGATAGCCATGGAACCAGCGCGCCCGGGCTGTTAATCCTGCAACGGATGGGGAAAGAGGGCAGACAATGACCGTTGTGTTGATCGTGGATGACCATCACCTGATCCGGGCAGGCGCCAAGAACCTGCTGGAGGGCGCCTTTTCGGGCATGCGGGTCGAAGGGGCCGAGACGGTCTCGGACGCGCTGGCCTTTCTGGAGGCGGATAACACGGTCGATCTGATCCTGCTGGATGTCAACCTGCCGGATGCCGAGGCTATCGACGGGCTGGTCCGCCTCAAGCGGTTCGATCCCTCGAACGCGGTCGCGCTGATCTCGGGCGAGACGGATCATGAGCTGATCAGGGCCGCGCTGGAGGCCGGAGCGGATGGTTTCATCCCCAAATCGGCGGATCCACAGGTCTTGATCCATGCGGTGTCCTTGATCCTCGAAGGCGAGATTTTCCTGCCCCGTTCCTATCTGCAAGGCGGGAGGATGGCAGAGGTCGCGACGCCTTTGGACAGTTCCGAACGGCCCGAACAAAACCTCACACCCCGGCAACGCGATGTCTTCGAGCTGATGTGCAAGGGGTTGGCCAACAAGGAGATCGCAAGGCTGCTCGACCTCTCCGAAAGCACGGTCAAATCGCATGTATCGGCCATCTTCAAACAGATCGGCACCACCTCACGCTCGAAAACGATCGCGATTTTCCGGCAGGAAGGGGTCGCTCTGCCCTCGGCATCCGAAGACTGAAGGGGCCCGCTGGGCCGATCCGGCGTGCCGGTCTGGAGCGCACCTCCCCATCTGAATTGGTCCACCGTCATGTTCAGGGAACGGAGGACAGAGAACGGCAAACACGCGGCACAAACCCGAGGAAATAGTTCAGAAGTTGCGGCAGGTTGACGTGCTTGTTGGCCAGGGTATGCAGCGCGTGGATGCGATCGGCGAAAAGCGCATTGCCCCGGCAGCGCGGTATTTGCGCAAAGAAATATGGCACATGGCAAGAGAGCCGTTCAGGCCACACAACTTCCTTCCACAAAAAAGGGCGGGGTATCCCCCGCCCTTTCCATTCTTATTTCAGAAGCTTAGCCGAACTTCTTGATCTCGCCCGACTTGAGCCGCGACAGATAGGAGTCGAGCTCTTTCTTGACGATCGGCATCAGCAGATACAGCGCCATGATGTTGACCACGGCCATGGCAAAAATCATCGCATCCGAGAAGTCGATCACCGGGCCGAGATTAGCCGAGGCGCCGATCACCACGAAGAGGCAGAAGATAATCTTGAAGGTCAATTCCTTGGTCTTGCCTTCGCCGAACAGGAAGGTCCAGGCCTTGAGGCCATAGTAGGACCAGCTGATCATGGTCGAGAAAGCGAACAGGATCACCGCGATGGCCAGGATGTACTTGAAGAACGGGAAGGCCGAGGAGAAGGCCGCCGAGGTCAGCGCCACGCCCTTGTTGCCGTCAACGGTCTGGATGGTGCTTGCGCCCTCGTCCAGCAGGTACAGGCCGGTATTCGGATCGCTGACCAGCTGACCGGTGATGATGATCACCAGCGCGGTCATGGTGCAGATCACCACGGTGTCGATGAAGGGTTCCAGCAGCGACACGAAGCCTTCGGTGATCGGTTCCTTGGTGCGCACCGCCGAGTGGGCGATCGCAGCCGAACCCACGCCCGCCTCGTTCGAGAAGGCGGCCCGCTTGAAGCCCTGGATCAGCGCGCCGACCATGCCACCGGCAATGCCCAGCCCGGTAAAGGCACCGGCAAAGATCTGGCCAAAGGCCCAGCCGATCATGTCCGCGTTCATCAGGATGATCACCAGCGCGGTGGCCACATAGAGCACGCCCATGAAGGGCACGACCTTTTCGGTCACGCTGGCGATGGATTTCAGGCCACCGACGATGACGGCAAAGACGATGCCGGCAAAGATAAAGCCGGTGATCCAGCCCGGGAAATCACCCACAACGTTGGCGATCTGCGCGTGGGCCTGGTTGGCCTGGAACATGTTTCCACCGCCAAGGGCGCCAAGAACACAGAAGATCGAAAACAGGATCGCCATGAAACCGCCTGCTGGCAGGCCCCGTTCCTTGAACCCTTTTGTCATGTAATACATCGGGCCACCCGAAACGGTGCCGTCCGCGTATTCGTTGCGGTACTTCACACCCAGCGTACATTCGGTGAATTTGGATGCCATGCCCAGGAGACCGGCAAGGATCATCCAGAAGGTCGCGCCCGGGCCGCCAATGCCAACGGCAACCGCAACACCGGCGATGTTGCCCAGACCCACGGTGCCCGACAGCGCGGTGGCCAGCGCCTGGAAATGGCTGACCTCGCCCGCGTCATTGGGGTCGGAATAGTCGCCCTTGACCAGCGAGATGGAATGCGGAAACGCCCGGAACTGGATGAAGCCGAAATAGAGTGTGAACACCGTCGCGGCGATCACCAGCCACATCACGATCCAGGGGAACGAGGTGCCGGGGAACGGGCTGAAGATGAAGTTGACGAACCAGCCGGTCGAGTTGGCGAAGATCTGGTTGACCTTCTCGTCGACGGACTGGGCCAGGACCGGCGCTGCGCTCAGCATGGCCATGGGCGCGGCAAGCGCCGCGGCTTTGATAGGTGTGTTCATGATATCCCTCGTCTGTTGGCCGTTTACGGCACGATCGTGCAAGGCACGGGAGCGTATTGGGCAAGCGTACCGGCAACCGAGCCGAAGACGCGCGCGGCCAGGCCGCTTTCACCCTGACGTGCGATGAAGATCTGCGCTGCGCCGCTCTTGGTGGCGATGTCGCAGAGCGTGTCGGCGACCTGACCATAGCGGATCGCGGTCTCGATCTCGACGCCGCTGCCGGCCAGTTCCGCCTTGAGCGGTGCCAGGATCGCGGTTTCGGCACGTGCCATTTCCTCGGCCCGGCGCTTGTGGCGCTCTTCGATCTCGGTCGGGGTCAGGAACGAATAGGGCGACCATTCCAGAACATGTGCGACGATGATCGAGGCTCCCCCGGCCTTCGCCCGCTCCATGGCGAAGTCGAGCGCCCGGCGGGATGCCGCGCTGCCGTCGTAGCCGACGACGAATTTGGTTGTCATGTCTTCCTCCCTGGGGATGCTGCGCGTCCTTCTGACGCACTTGTAAAGTACACCACAGAGCAGGCGATTTGTTACGAAAATTCCTTGCCCGTCGGAAAATTTTCGGAAAATATCCCAGCTGAGGGGTCTGGGTGAGAAAATTTCCGATGGATGGACTGGACAAGAAGATACTTTCCGTCTTGCAGCAGGACGGTCAGATCTCGATGGCGGCCCTGTCCGAGCGGATCGGGCTGTCGTTATCCGCCTGCCACCGGCGCGTCAAGTTGATGGAGGCAGAGGGCATCATCCGCAACTATGCCGCCCAGATCGACCGCCAGACCGTCGGGCTGGAGGTGCAGGTCTTTATCGAGGTAAAGCTCAATTCGCAACGGCGCGAGGACCTGGAAGCCTTTGAAAAGGCGATCCTGTCGATGCCCGAGATCCTGGAATGCCACATGATCACCGGCGAGTTCGATTTCCTGATCCGCGTCTGCGTGCATTCCCCCGCCGATTACGAGGCGCTCTATCGCAGTTCGCTGTCGGCAATCCCGGCGGTGTCGCAGATGAAGACGCTGCTCAGCCTGTCGACGGTCAAGGAGTTTCGCGGCTATCACCTGCGGTGACCCGCTGGCCCCTACCCGTCCCGTCCGGGATCCGCCGGATTGCTGGAAAACAGCGCGATCTTGTTGCCATCAGGGTCGCGCAGATAGCCGACATAGAAATGCGGCCCATAGGCATCGCGAAATCCCGGCTGCCCCTCGTCAGCCCCGCCCGCGGCCAGAGCGGCCGCATGCAGCGCGCGCACCTGGGCCTGACCCGAGGCCTCGAAGGCGGTCATGTTGCCGTTTCCGGGCACGGCCGCCCCGCCATCGAAGGGCGATTTGACGTAGAAATCCGGTGGGGCAAAGGACTGCCCCGCTTGCCGGGGCAAGATGTAGCTCAGGTCGCCATGATACCGCTCCAGCACATATCCTAGGGCGGGCAGGAACGCGGAATAGAACCGCTCGGCACGGGCGATGTCGTTGGCACCAACGGTGACATAGGCGATCATTCTGCTTGCTTCCTCTCAGACGGTCCCATTTTGACGCGCGCATGCGGCGTCAGGCCGGGCCAAGATACCCTTCGGCGCTGAGGCCTCAAAGCCTCGGCGCGGGGTCCAACGGCGTTTCAGAGGTGTGCCAAAGCCCGGCCACCTGGTCCAGCGCTGCCTCGACCAGCTCGGGACCCGCACCGGGGCGCACCGCGCCTTCGGACAGCATCCGCCGCCAGCCGCGCGCACCCGGGCGCCCGGCAAACAGCCCCAGCATGTGCCGGGTGATCTGGTGCAGCCGCCCGCCCGTGGCCAAATGCGCCTCGATATAGGGCAGCATGGCGCGCACCGCCGTGACCGGATCGCTGGCCGTGCCGGTGCCATAGATCAGCGGATCGGCCTTGCACAGGATATCGGCGGGCTGGTGATAGGCGGCCCGCCCGATCATCACCCCATCCAGCCCCGCATCCAGATGCGCCCGCGCCGCCGCGAGCGTGTCGATGCCGCCATTGATCGAGATATGCATCCCGGGAAAGCGCGCCTTCATCCGGTGCACCAGATCGTAGTCAAGCGGCGGGATGTCCCGGTTCTCCTTCGGGCTCAACCCCTGCAGCCAGGCCTTGCGCGCATGGATGATCACCCGCTGGCACCCTGCCCCGGCGATCTGTTCCAGGAACTCCGGCAGCACGGTCTCGGGGTCCTGATCGTCTACCCCGATCCGGCATTTCACCGTCACCTCGACATCGACGGCCTCACGCATGGCGGTGACACAATCGGCCACCAACCCGGGATGTTTCATCAGCACCGCGCCGAATGTCCCCGATTGCACCCGATCCGAGGGGCAGCCGCAATTGAGATTGATCTCGTCATACCCCGCCTCGGCCCCCAACCGCGCCGCCTGCGCCAGCTCTTCGGGGTCCGAACCGCCCAGTTGCAGGGCCACCGGATGCTCTTCAACGCTGTACTCCAACAGATGCAAGGCCCCCCCCCGCACCAAAGCCGGCGCGGTCACCATCTCGGTGTAAAGCAGGGTCTGCCGGCTGAGCAGCCGATGCAGATACCGGCAATGCCGGTCCGTCCAGTCCATCATTGGCGCGCAAGACATACGCCAAGGTACGATATTCTGCGATTTTCTTTCCATTACTGACGTTTATCGCAGCTTGGGCAGTCCCGCCAGAGCATGTTTCAGGCCCGTTTATTGCTCGTCCGAGCCCGTTTTCGATCAAGTTACAACAAATGTTGCGCCTGAATCGCGATGTTGTAGCTCGGCCTTACCCCTCTCCGTTCGTCTTTGGGTGATAGGTTCCAATCCGTGCGAGCAAGTTTGCCGCCATTCGCTGCGCCGCGCGTGAACTGACAGAATGCAGGTCTTTCCCGACCTTCTCTTTTCAGTCTTCGCTGGCGCAGCATCAGTTCGCAACCGCGGCACGTTTGATTTTGCGGTGCTGCGTAGGTCGCCAATCCGGTTATTCCACTGGAAGAAGTTCAGCAAAAAAATCGCTACAGACAGGGCCGGCCATCGAGGTGCGGCACAAACCAGACTTGAGCAATCGCATATACTGTTTATCAAGAAGCACGCGTGCCCAATGTGTGCTGGTTCTCGCCATACGGGCCAAGTCGCGAAAACGTCATTGTCAGATAATCGGGCAAGAGGCGAGAACGTAGCAGAACAGTTGTCACTTTCACAGTTCAATCATATTCGCTTTGACGATGTTCATCACGAAGAATGGTCCGACTGGCACGCCCAAAACCTCTTTTGCGACCTCGTCAATTTGGGTAGGCGATCCCAGCCCATCGTCCAGACAGCGCGGCTTCATTTGTGTATGGGCAGAAAAACCGGTCGAGGGCAAATCCGCTGTAATCCTTGCATTCGATGGCTTCCTTCTGGCATCGAGCCAAAAATGGCAGCACAGCGGGGCCATGGTTTCCGAAGCCGTCCTCGGGGCCTTGATGACTTCGACAATTGGGTTCACTTCGGCCGGACTGAAGCAGTGCATGTCGCAAAGCCGGTTCAGCGTCAACGCAGGCGATGCCTAAGGTAGGCCTGACCCAGTTGCAGCGACGTGCGCCAGATACATGTCGCGGGGTTCGGTATGAATCACATTACAAATACCGATTGATCAATCTCTGCGGGGGCAACCCCGGATCGCGCGATGGCCTCTGACGAAACCTGCGTTGCCAGATCACACGAAGAGGTTCCAGCCAGCGCGCCACCAAAGCTGCCAATGGCCATGCATACGCCCGCACAGACTGCAACATCACTCATTTGGAGCCCGTTACCAGTGGTCCGCCCGCGTTTTTCCAGGCCGCAATGTCGCCGGTGAGGTTGACGACCGGGGTCAGCCCCATCTCCATAGCGGACCGCGCTGCAAGGGCCGACCGCCGCCCGAGGCACAATAGAAGACATAGGTCTTGTCCTGGTTGAATTCAGACTTATGGGCCGGGCTTTCGGGATCGATGTGGAATTCCACCATACCGCGCGAGGATTCCACGGCGCCAGGGATTAACCCGGTACGTGCCGCTCGGTCCCGTCGCGCAAATCGACAAAGACATGGTCCTCGCTTCCAACCGATTCCAGCGCCTCATCGACACTCAAGGCAGGAACAACTCCAAGCGCCTCCCTGGTTATGTCCCTGGCGCTCTAGGTAATAGTCTGAGCCATAACGATCGGTCTTGTTCTCTTGTTGTCAATCCACCGCGAAATCGCGCCGAGCGTCCAATCCGAAGGGCTGGCAAAGCCGCAGCCACAGGCAGCGGGCGCGCGAAACTTCTGGTTCAGATTTCGAGGTCGAGCCTTGGCTTCCAGAACGGTCGGAAGAGCTCGATCTTGGGGCAGCGGTTCATGACGACCTTGAGACCTGCGTCTTCGGCCAGGGCGGCGGCCTTGTCGTCATAGACACCGATCTGACCCCAAAGCACTTTTGCCCCGATGGCGATGGCTTTCTCGGCGAAGCCGTAAAGCTCCTCTTTGGGTCGGAAGACATCCACCATGTCGACCGGCTGGTCGATTTCCTCCAGAGAATGATAGACCTTCAATCCCCGGATTTCGGAGACATTCGGGTTGGGATTGACGGGCAGAATGTCATAGCCGATCTCGCTCAGCTGGCGCAGCACGCCATAGCTGAACTTGGTCTTGTCCGCACTGGCCCCGACCATGGCGATGGTTTTGACCGACTTCAGGATGTCGGCAATGTATGACGGGTCGTAATCGTAAATGTGATCGATGTCGGCTTCGGGCATGACTCAGCTTTCTTTTGTCTGCTCCAACGCATCGCCAATTGATGGCCTTGGCGTGGCGATGTCCGCCTTGAG
Organism: Ruegeria pomeroyi DSS-3; assembly: GCF_000011965.2. NCBI lineage: Bacteria > Pseudomonadati > Pseudomonadota > Alphaproteobacteria > Rhodobacterales > Roseobacteraceae > Ruegeria > Ruegeria pomeroyi. The sequence continues at coordinate 2,521,072 of NC_003911.12, forward strand.
TTCGTGCGGCTGCAGCGGGTCGAGGAAGGGGTTGCGATAGAGCGTGTCGTGACTTTCCACCCCAATTTCCAGCGTGATGTCGGAGGTCGCGCGGGCCACGCAGAGGATCACGTAGCCGTTGGCAATCTGCCGGTTGTTGAGGGCCACCTGCCGACGCTGGTCCACTTCACCTGCCGTGAGTTTGGCCGCGCAGGTGATGCAGCCGCCGTATTCACAGCCATAGGGCAGATCGACGCCCTGGTCGCGCAACTGTTCCAGCAGCGGGCGGCGGGCGTTGACCTGGAAGGATGCGCCCTCGCGGTTGGCGATCGTGACGGTGTGGGTCGTCATAGCCAGATGTCGCTTGTGCAATCGCCGCCCGGATAGCGCATTTCGTGGCAGCGCGAGGGGCCGTTCGGCTCTTTCCCGAAATCAACGATGAAATCCGGGTTGATTTTCATGCCACCGTTTTCCGGATCGCAATCGATCATCACCATGACCCCGCCCTTTTCGCGGATCTCCGGGTAGAACTGGTTGTCCCATGTGGAAAACAGGCTGGTCGTCACATAAAGCCTGCGTCCGTCGAGGCTCAGCTGGAACATCTGCGGGCCGCCCGCCATTTCGACGCCATTGACCACCGGCGCCTTGTTCAAAAGCCCGCCCATAAAGACCTGCCCGGTCAGTTTCGGGTTGTGCGGGTCGGTGATGTCATACTGGCGCATGTCGCCATGCAGCCAGTTATTCAGGTAGAGGTACTTGTCATCCATCGAGACCAGGATCGCCGACATCACACCAGGCAGCGGGATCGGCCAGTCGGGGTGCATCTCGTTTTCGACATCGATGATCTTTTCCCATTGCCACTTGCCCGCACCGTCCTTCCACCAGTGGATGACATTGGTGGACAGGGCCGCGCCGCAGAACCCATGAGTGCTGTCGGGGTTGTGGTGGAACTTTACCTCCAGCGGAAGCAATCCATCCTCGCCCAGATAGAAACTCTCGACGGGCTCGCGCTTCTCGAAATCCCAGAAGTGCAATTCGCGCCCGTATTTGAGATGCCCGACCTCCTCAAGGTCGAACCCCGGCATGAAGGTATTTGGCGCGGCCCATTCGCTGCTCACCATCACGTTGTGGCGCGGCTGATACCAGAAATCATAGCCGAACTTGATGTCGCCCATCGAGTTTTCCCATCGGCCGACGATGTTGAAATCCTTGTTCAGGTGCAGGTATCCGCCCGGTGCCTCGCCCTTGGCATCGCCGAGGAACGAGATGATGATCTCACTCCCCAGACAATGCACCGTGTGCGGCCCCGACAAATCCGCCTTGGCCTTGATCTCGGCCCCGTCGATGACCTTGTGCAGGCGCGGCGCGCGGGGATCGGTGGCGGTATCGACGATATGCAGCTTGTTGGAGCGCACACCGGGCAGGATCAGGTATTTGCGGGACATCGAGCCATCGTCATGACAGGACGAGCAGGCGTTCCAGCCCATGTGATGCAACTCGTCCCCGATGCCCGGCATTTCCAGCCGGTGAATGACCTGACTATACGTCGGACTGTCCGGGTCCACATCCACAGTCGCCAGATAATCCGGCTTCTGAATGCCCGTGCCAGTGTAAATCGCAATCGTATAAAGCAGCTTCTCACGCGGTGCCTCAATCGCCGCCTGAGGGGACGCATAGCCCGGCCCACAACACTCCATTGATTATCCTCCCAGTGCCTGCCAATTCGGCGGGCGTTTTTCGATGAAAGCCCCGATGCCTTCCTCTGCATCCGGTTTCATCATATTGGCGACCATGACCTGCGATGCGTAATCATAGGCGTCTTGCAGCGTCATCTCGGCCTGTTTGTAAAAGGCCTCTTTCCCGATCCTCAGGGTGGCCGGCGCTTTCGAAGCGATCTTGTTTGCCAACGCCTCTGTTTCGGTTGTCAAATTCTGAGGCGTGGTGATTTTGTTCAACAAACCAAACCCGGCGGCATCCTCAGCTGACAACATATCACCGGTCAAAAGCATTTCCATCGCACGCTTGCGCGACACATTGCGGCTGAGAGCGACCATCGGGGTGGAACAGAAAAGGCCAATATTGACGCCGGGGGGTAGCGAAACGCGCATCACTTGCCGCGACGGCCAGATCGCAGCTTGCCACAAGCTGACACCCGGCGGCGGTGGCTATGCCATGAACCTGCGCAATCACAGGCTTGGGGCAGGTCACAATCGATTGCATCAGGCGCGAACAGGCCGACATTGTTTGCTGGAAAAACTCTTTTCCCTTGTCCGGTCTGCTGCGGGCCGCCGTCATTTCCTTCAAGTCATGGCCGGCACAAAAGGCAGGCCCATTGCCCGCGATAATGATGACGTGGATGCTGTTATCAGTGCCAAGCGCGTGCAGTGTCTTATGCAGTTGCTCCAGCATGGCAAGGGACAGGCTATTGCGCGCAGCCGGACGGTTGAGCGTCAAGCGCGCAACCTTGTTTGATGTTTCACAAAGCACAATATCGCTGCCAATTTCCATGCTCAGTCCCTCAGCAATCCGCGCGCGATCACCAGTTTCATGATCTCGTTGGTGCCGGCGTAAATCCGTTCAATCCGGTTGTCGCGGTACATGCGCTCCATCGGGTATTCAGACATCACCCCATAGCCGCCGAAAAGCTGCAGACAGCGGTCGATGATCTTTGCCTGCAGATCGGTCAGCCAGTATTTCGCCATCGAGGCCTTTTCGGTGGTCAGATTGCCTTCGAGATGTTCCGAAATGCAGGCATCGAGGAATGTCTTGGCAATTGTCGCCTCGGTTGCGCACTCGGCCAGCACGAACTGGGTGTTCTGAAAGTCAGCGAGTTTTTTCCCAAATGCTGACCGCTCGGCGACGTAGTTCAGGGTGACGCGCAGGACGCGCTCGATCCGCGCCACAGCATAGACACCGATCAGCAGCCGCTCTTGCGGCAATTGCTGCATCATTTGTACAAAACCCTGCCCTTCTTCTGCGCCCAACAGGGCCGAAGCAGGAACGCGCATATCGTCAAAGAAGAGCTCTGACGTGTCGTTCGACTTCATCCCCAGCTTGTCGAGATTGCGCCCCCGCCGGAAACCCTCGAGCCCATCGGTTTCCACCAGAAACAGGGAAATGCCACGCCCGCCCACCTTTGGCTCGGTCTTGGCCGCGACAATGATCATGTTCGCCAGCGCGCCATTGGTGATGAAGGTCTTCGAGCCGGAAATCCTGTAATGATTGCCATCCTTGACAGCGGTCGTCTTGATGTTCTGCAAATCTGATCCGGCGCCGGGTTCGGTCATCGCAATGGCGCCGATCAGATCGCCCGAGATCATGCGCGGGGGGAGACGCTTTTTCTGATCTTCGGAACCGTAGTGAATGAGATACGGGATCACGATCGAGTTGTGCAGACCGCCGCCCCAGCCATCAATCCCGGCCAGATTGCCTTGATAGGCAATGACCGCATCATGCGCGAAGCTGCCGCCCAAGCCGCCATAGTCTTCGGGCACCTCCGCACCCAGCAAGCCCATTTCACCCGCCTTCAGCCACAAGTCACGCGGAAAAGATCCCTGCGCTTCCCACTCTTCATAATGCGGCAAACACTCCCGTTCGTAAAACTGTGCACAGGCGTCCGAAAGCATCAAAAGCTCTTCGTCCATCCAGGGTGAAGTGGGGAGAGTAAGGTCTGGCATACTTTACCTGCATCGTGATCCGATACCCAGTTCCCTACCCGCAGAGTGTCAGCACCAACAAATCCCAATTGGCTATTCCCATAATGTGGATTTGCGATTGCCTTTCGCGCCGCGCGGCTCAGTTGATGTCCTTCAACATCACACCGCCGCGCCAGTTGCCTTCCTTCACCTCGGCGATCAATGTCTGACGCACGATGTCATATGCTGCGGTCGCTGCGGAGGACAGCGGGCGGTTGGTCGGCACCGCCAAACAGACAGTACGCGACAAGCCCGGATTGACGATCCGCCGTGCATCCAGATCGCCCGAGAACCACAGATCGGCCATCGATGGCCAATTCAACACGGTGGACCCGATGCCCGCCTTCACCATGCTGCGGATGGTCAAAAGCGACTGCTGTTCATAGGCCACGGTCAGTTGCCCGCCGATCTTCATCATGCTGTTTTCGAGCGCCCGGCGCACGTTGACCTTACGGTTTGGCATGATCAGCGGCAGATTTTGCAACTCTATCAGATCGATGTCCGATGTGTCCGGCTCTCCCGACCGCTTGCTGAACAGAAAGAGATATTCCTCGAACACCGGTTCGATGGAAACGTTCTGAAGGTTGCCGACATTGGCCAGCAGCCCGAAATCGACCTTGCCCGCGTCGATGGTCTGACCGGTTTCATAGCCCAGACCGTCCTCGATCCTGACAGAGATGCCGGGATAGGCATCACTGACATTCTTCACGATGGGCGCGGCGAGATGCGACGCCATGCCCACGGGCAGTGCCATGGTGATCTGACCGGTCAGCATGTCCGTGCCGGATTTGGCGTCTGCCCTGGCAAGGTTTACCTGTTCGAGAACGTTCTTGGCGCGGGAATAGAACCGCTGGCCCGATGCTGTCACCTTCGTCCCTGCAGGACCACGCTCAAGCAGTTGGCACTCCAGTTCCTTCTCAAGATCCGAGATTTGGCGGCTCAGCGCGGGCTGGGCAACACTAAGTTCCCTGGCCGCCGAAATGAAGCCTCCGTGCTCAACGACGCCGCAGAAATACTGAAGCTGGGTCAGCTTCATCTTCGCCTCCCTCTGGCAATGCTGCATTGTGATTGGTTGTATGTTTCCTATGCCTTCTGGATAAACTTAGCCCCGAAAATCGCGACTTTTCAAGAAATTCCACCCGGTTTCGCGCAATGCCGCGCTTGAGTCATAGTCAATTGCTATCGGGTATATGCCGTGAAACAATTAGTTTCGCCCTGTGAAAACGGTAGGATTTTGTTCAGGACGCAGGCCGCAGACCTGCGCGTATCAAATGGGAGGACCCAATGAGACCAATCAAGAAGCTGCTAGGCGCTGCGCTGGTCGCTGGCCTGTCCGTAACGGCCGGAGTCCAAGTCGCTGCCGCCGATGAATATCCAACAAAACCGATCGAGATGATCATCGGCTTCAATCCCGGTGGGTTTTCGGATGCCATGGCGCGCAAACTGTCCGAACCCCTTACGGAAGAGTTGGGACAGACGATCGTGCACACCTACATGGGCGGTGCCGGCAGCAGCATTGCGGCAACCGCCGTCAAGGAGAAACCTGCCGACGGTTATACGTTGGTGGTGGGCACCAGCCTAACCTTCGGCTTCAACCCCCTTCAGGGCGAGGTCGCCTATACAAAGGAAGATTTCGACTATCTCCTGACCATGGCGCGGTTCGAAACCTCATTCGTATCGCTTGCCGACAAGCCCTGGACCGACCTGACCTCGATGCTTGAACATGCCAAGGAAACCGGCATCCCGCTGAAGTTCGGCTCGCTCGGCCCTGCCGACCGGTTGCAGATTGACGCGATTACCAAGGCGACGGGTGTTACGATCATTCCGCTGCCGATCAAGGGCGGCGCCAACATGATGCAGTCGATCCTGGGCGGTCACGTTGATTTCGGGCTGAGTGGTGGCCCTCATGTCCAATATGTGAAATCGGGTGAGATGATCGTGCTTGCGGCCTCCGGCTCCGAGCCGCTGAACGCGACACCGGATGCGCCGACCATGTCCAGCCTCGGCTATCCGGCGGTCAGCTATAACTCGGTAATCGCCGCACCCAAGGGACTGCCCGAAGATGTGCGCGCCAAACTGGAACAGGCTCTGCTTGACGCGGCGAACTCGGGCGAGTTCCAGGAACTTGTGCAGGGCCGTTTTGTGGGTATCACGCCGATGAACGGGGCCGAGACGGCTGCCTCAATCGATGCGATCAGTGCTGCGATGGAAGCTGTGATGAGCGACTCCGGCAGCTGATCGGGATCGCCAGGGCAGGAGTTGAGCCGGTGCCGTTGACCAACCGAAACATTGCGTCGATCGTGATTGCCGTCTTGTCTGGATTTGCATTGTGGTTGCTTCCTGACCATGTGCGCGGAGACAATCGACTCTTTGGGTCAAATGGAACTCTGCTTCCTGCCCTGGCTCTTGCCATTATCCTTGGGCTTTCGGCACTGGAAGTATTGCAGAGCCTGCTGGCCGCAAGGCGCAGCCGGATGCCCCATGCCGAGGATGTAGCCATCGGGCGCGCGGCGCTGTTCGGCATGCTGCTGGTAACGCTGCTTGCCGGGGTGTTCGCCGTCCTGCTGCGCCCGGTCGGATATGTGCCTGTCGCGCTTCTTCTGGTGTCGGCCCTGATGGTGGGAACAGGCGGGCGTCGCCCGCTGGTTGTTCTGGCAGTGTCGGCTGTTGCGGTGGCAATCCTCGTTGTGGGCTTGCGCTTCGGTCTGGGCGTTCATCTGCAACTCTGGCCCTCCGCAAACCTGTGGGGAGGTTGACCATGGACGCCTTGCTTGCAGGTATCCAGAACGCATTCGCGCTTGGGCCGCTTCTGGCGATCGCCGCCGGAGTCTCGATCGGCATCTTCATGGGCGCCGTGCCGGGGCTGACCGCTGCCATGGCGATTGCGCTTCTGGCACCGATCACCTTCGGAATGGACCCGCTGACGGCCGTGGCCTTCCTGATCGGTATCTACAAGGGAGGCACCTTTGGCGGGTCAATATCGGCGATCCTGCTGAACGTGCCCGGATCGCCGGAGGCCACGGCGACCGCCTTTGACGGCTACCCCCTGTCAAAATCCGGGCGGGCGAAACAAGCGCTTCAAATGGCGCTTTTCGCGTCGGTCTGCGGCGCGATCCTGGCGGATCTGATGCTTTATGCTGTGGCAGGGCCATTTTCGAAGATCGCGCTCAAGTTCGGTCCGGCCGAACTGACCTTCGTGGTGCTCTTTGCCTTTACCTTTGTGGCTGGCCTTACCGGCGGGTCGCTGGCGCGAGGGCTGATCGCCTGCGCTTTTGGCGTGCTTTGCGCGATGGTGGGCCTTGACCCGATGTCGGCCTCGCCGCGGATGACTTTCGGGATCGTTGAATTGCTGGACGGGTTGCCGCTGATCCCCATCGCCATCGGTATGCTGGGGCTGGCCGAGGTCATGGTTGCAGCCGAACGCGCATTTCTGCGCCGCAAAGAGGTTTCCTCGGACACTGAAAGCAGCCCGATCAGCGCCACCAGCGGCCCGCATTTGTCGCTGCCCGAGTTTGCCCGCCACTGGAAGACCGTGCTGCGCTCCAGCCTGATCGGTTCGGCCATTGGCGCGCTTCCGGGCATCGGCGCATCGCTGGCGGCCTTTATCGGCTATGGCACGGCGCAGAAATATTCGAAAACCCCTGAGAAATTCGGCAAAGGAACCCTTGATGGCGTCGCCGCGCCCGAGGCGGCGAATTCCGCCGTGGTTGGTGGCAGCTTCGTGCCGCTTCTGACGCTGGGCATCCCCGGCAACGTGACCACCGCGTTGCTGATCGGCACATTTCTGGTTCACGGGATCGAGCCGGGCCCGCATGTGTTCAAGACCGAACCGGCGCTGATATACGGCATTTTCACGATCCTTTTCGTCGCGAATTTCTTCAATCTTGCGATTGGGCTCATGGGCAGCGGGCTTTATGCGCATATCGTGAAAGCCCCCGAATATGTCAGCTATTCGATCATCGGCCTGACCTGCATGACGGGCGTTTTCGCCTCCACCAACAGTATTGTCAGCCTCTACATCATGATCATCTTTGCGGTGATCGGATACCTGATGAAGAAATTCGACTATTCCTTTGTCGCGTTCCTGATCGGCTTTGTGCTCGCCCCCGAATTCGAAGTGTCCTTCCGTTCATTCCTGCTGGTCGCGCAAGGTGATCCGTTGGGGCTGTTGATGACGCGCCCGATTGCGCTGGCGTTCTGCCTGCTGACCATCGTCGCCGTGCTTCGGATCGTCTGGAGCGAACACCAAAGAAGAACACGCAGCGCCACCTCTCTGAAAAACACGCCGGACCCGTCTTCCGGCCAAAAAAACCCATAGAAACGGAGTTTTGCCATGAACGCCCACACCAGGATCCGCGGCGGAGCGCTTCTTGCCCGTGCATTGAAGGAAAAGGGCGTGGAACATGCCTTTACGCTTGCGGGCGGGTTCTGCAATCCCGCGCTTGAGGGGTTCATGGAATGCCAGATGCCGATCATCAACTGCCCGCACGAACAGGTGGCGGGGCATCTGGCGGATGGGCATAGCCGGATCACGCGCAAGCCGAGCGTCTGCCTTGTGGGGCCGGAGGGCTTCGCCAATGCGGTGCCCGCCATGCTTGAAGCCTGGGGCGAGCGCACGCCGGTGATTTTTATCACCGGGTCCTCGACGCTCAAGCGGCAGGGCGCGGGCGGGTTCAAGGAAATCGACGATGTGGCGATTGCTGCGCCTCTCACCAAGTATTCGGTCCAGATCACCGATGGCTCGCGGATCAGCGAATTCGTCGATCGCGCCTGGCAGGCAGCGACCACGGGTTATCCCGGTCCGGTCCATCTTTCGTTGCCGGTTGATATCATGTTCTCCTCGTTTGAGGAGGACGCAGGCCGGAACGAGCGCCCCTTCGATCGCAGCGACAAGCCCGTGCCCCGCGCCTGGCCGGATCCGGCGCAGCTTGATGTGGTTCTGGGCCTTATCCGCAATGCCGAACGGCCGGTGATCATCGGCGGTCACGGCACCTGGTGGTCGGGGGGCGAAGAGGCTCTGGCGCGGGCGGGTGAGACGCTGCGCATACCGATATTCAACGTGCCTTATCACACAAAGATGTTGGGCGAAGGGTGCGACGCCTATATGGGGCTGGCGGATTTCCACCAATACCACCCGTCCAAACCCGCGATCCACGAGGCGGATGTGGTGGTGATGGTCGGCTGTCGGCTCGACAACCAGATGAACTTTGGGAACCCGCCGTTCATCCAACCCGAAACCAAGTTGATCTGTGTGAACGGCAGCCACGAAGAGCTGGATTACAACATCGGCGCGGATGTGCCCTTGCTTTCTGATCCCGGAGCCTTCCTGACCGCGCTTGAGGGGCTGAAAAAGACCTGGGAGCCATGGCTTGATCTGCAAATACAGCGGCGCAGGGACTGGGTGCGGGAATGGTCCGATCACATCGCCGCCGAGACGGCGACGGACGAGGCCGAAGGCCGCAAGATGCATCCCTTGCAACTGGCGCTGGATGTACAAGAGGCGATGAAGGACGGCGACTGGCTGGTCTTCGACGGCGGTAACACCCATTTCTGGAACGAGATCGCCACCAATATCGCCGCCGCGCGAGGCCGGGTACTGGGCGGCATCCTGCATCCGGGCAATTATTCGCTTCTGGGTGTCGGCGTGTCCTTTGCGTTGGCCGCCAAGAACCTCAACCGTGACAAGACAACCGTTCTGGTGACCGGCGACGGCGCGTTTCTGTCAGGCGGGCTGTCGATCGAAACCTGCTTTCAAGAGAACATTCCCATCGTTGTGGTGGTCGATAACAATGGCGGGCTGGACTGTATCAGCCAGCAGCAGGAACGGCTGTTTTCAAACCGGCAGCATTATGCGACCGATTTCCGCGACATCCCGTTCCACAGCATGTTCGAGGGTCTCGGCGGCCACGGCGAACTGGTTACGCGGCGCGCGGACCTGGCCGGTGCCCTGGAACGTGCCATCGCGTCCGGCAAGACGGCCTGCATCAACGTCAAGTGTCGGGGTGTGATCAGTCCGATCGTCGCCGCGACCTCGGACAAGCGCGACAAGGCCTCGATCGAGTGATGGCGACCGTTTCCTCGCATATTTTGAACGCTGTTGACGGAACCCATGCGGCCGGTGTCGCGGTGCGTTTGATCAATCTGGGGACCGGTGAGACGCTGTTTGACACCATGACAGACGCGGGAGGGCGGTTGAAAGAAGTGGTCTCGCGCATTGACCGCGACGCCGAGTACGAATTGACCTTTGATGTTGGAGCATACTGGGTCGCGCGCGGCATCGCCCCGCGTATGCGAGAGATCGTGCTGCGGTTCGGCATGCCCGACGACGACGGCACCTATCATTCCCCTATCATCGCCAGTCCGAACGGGTATTCCGTCTGGACTTCGGAGTAACCCGCCCCATGCTGGCCCCCGACATCGCGGAAAAGTTGAAGACGATCAGTGGGCCCAAGGGCTGGTTGGGGGGACCCGACACCGCCCGTTACAACGAAGACCCGCGCGGGCGTGTCACCGGTGCGGCGGAGCTGATCCTGCGACCGGATTCGGCGGACAAGGTGTCGCACATCCTGAAGACCTGCAACGACACCGGAACCGGCATCATCCCCTTCGGTGGCGGAACAGGTGGCGCGAACGGGCATCTCGATCCTTGTGGCAGGCATGTGGTCCTGTCACTGGAACGGATGTCCCGGATCCGGTCTGTCAGCGCCTCTGACAGTGCGATCACGGTCGAGGCCGGGGTAAAGCTGTGCGATATCCACGCCGCCGCAGACGGGATCGGGCGCGTGTTCGGTCTGTCGCTCGCTTCCGAGGGAAGCTGCACCATCGGCGGCAATCTGGCCAGCAACGCGGGCGGGGTGCGGACCCTGCGCTATGGCAATGCTCGCGACCTTTGCTTGGGGATCGAAGCCGTGATGGCGGACGGGTCTGTCCTTAGCAGCCTTGCCCCGCTGCGCAAGGACAACACCGGCTACGACCTGCGCCACCTGTTGATCGGGTCCGAGGGCACGCTTGGCATCATCACCGCCGCCACGCTGAAGCTGTCGCCCGCAACGCAGAGCCGGGACACGCTGTTTTGCGCCGTCCCCTCGCCCGGGGCCGCTCTCGACTTGCTCAATACCCTGCGCGACCAGTTGGGCGAGGTTGTCACCGCTTTCGAACTGATGTCGGCGCTTGGCCTGTCGCTGGCGCTAAAGCACTTTCCCACCCTGCGCGACCCGTTCAGGGACCGGCACGACTGGTATGTGGTCGCTGATATCGCAGGGCCCCGTGCCCTGAGTGACTGGCTGGAAGCCGCGCTTGCGCAGGCATTCGAGGCCGGTCTGATCAAGGATGCCGTGGTCGCTGCATCCGGCGCGCAGGCGGCAGATCTTTGGGCGCTCCGCGAGAATGCGTTCGAATACAACAAGCTGGAGGGGGTGCTATACAGTTCAGACACCTCGGTGCCGCTTGGCCAGATCGGGGATTTTATTGACCGGACCGCACGGGATCTCGCCGAATGGGATTCCAGCCTACGCGCCAATTTCTACGGCCATATTGGCGATGGCAACATCCATGTGAATGTTTTTGCACCCGAGAACGCGCGGCAGGTGTTTCTCGAACACCGTCCCGACGCCGCCGCCCGGATCGCCGATATCATCGACACCGCAACCCTTGACTGCGACGGCTCGATCAGTGCCGAACACGGTATCGGGCGGGCCAAGGTCGATGCCCTGAAACGCCATGGCGACCCGGTCAAGCTGGCGATGATGCGGCACATCAAACAGGCGCTCGACCCCAATGGCATCCTGAACCCGGGTGCCGTCTTGTGACGCCCCATCAGCCTCACCGCACCCGATGACCTGGGAGGCATGGATATCCCTCGTTCTGGTCGCAGGCGTCGCTATCGTCACGCCGGGGCCGGGGAACCTGAACACGCTTCGCCGGGCGGTCGAGCTGGGATACCGAAGCGCCATCTTCAGTGTCATGGGCAATGCTGCGGGCCTGATGGTGCTGGGGGCCGCGACTGGCATTGGCTTGCTCGCGATGCTGATCGCCTCGCCGGGTGCCTGGGCGCTGTTTCAATGGGTGGGCATCGGGTTCCTGCTGTTTCTTGGCGCGCAAATGATCCTGACTTCTTCACATGTCTGCACGGCGTCTACCCCGGCATCACGTCGCACGAGGTTTCACCTCTTTGCCGAAGCGGCCGGCGTCTCTGCTCTGAACCCGAAGGCAGCGCTGTTTTTCGTCGCCATCTTCCCGCTCTATACCGACCCGGACCGGCCAATGCCGCTCCAGGTTTTCCTGATCGTTGCCACATGCCTGAGCATCTCGGTGATGTCGCATGCGCTTTACATCCTTCTGGCACATCAGATGCGCCCGCATCTGAGCCGCCCGGCATCGTATCGCGCGTTCCGGCTGTGTTCGGGATTGGTCATGCTTGGCCTTGCCCTGTGGTTGTTGATGCAGAATGTTGCAGGGACCGAGGTTGCCGGATGATTGGCGCAATCAACGCGGAAAGGATCGATCATGTCCAAACAAACCCGTGAGCTTCTTACCAGCACCCATTGGGGCACATACCGGGTCGAGGTGAAGGACGGCAAGGTAACAGCACTGCGCGGGTTCGAGGAAGACCCCGATCCTTCGGCTATTGGTCCGGGCATCGTCGATGTGCTGGACGGGCCAACCCGGATCACCGCACCAATGGTGCGCAAGGGCTGGCTGGAGGGTGGCCCGGGTGCGGCGGGCGACCGGCGCGGGGCCGACGATTTCGTCGAGATTACCTGGGACGAGGCCAACCGGATTGTCGCGAACGAGCTGGACCGTGTCCGAAAGACCCATGGGAACCGGGCGATCTATGCCGGCTCCTATGGCTGGGCCAGCGCCGGACGGTTTCACCATGCGCAAAGCCAGCTTAAACGGTTCCTGAACTGCATCGGCGGATTCACCGGATCGAAGAACACTTACTCCTTCGCAGCCGCCGAGGTCGTTGTGCCCCATATCCTCGGCGACTTCCGGACCTATATCGACACGACCACAAGCTGGGCAAGCATCGCGTCGGATTGCGAGCTCTTTGTTGCCTTTGGCGGGGTGCCTCTGAAGAACGGCCAGATCAGCCAGGGCGGCACCGGCGCGCATGTGCAGAGGGGCGGGCTTCTGGCCGCCCATGAGGCAGGCGTCAGGTTCGTGAACATCTCGCCCCTGCGCTCGGATATTCTCGATCGCGTCGGGGCGGATTGGCTGGCCATCCGGCCCAGCACCGATGTGGCGCTGATGCTGGCGCTGGCCCATGTCCTGCTGAACGAGGGTTTGCACGATCCCGACTTCCTCGACCGCTTTACCGTTGGTTTTGATCGCTTCGCGGCGTATCTTAGGGGCGGAACGGACGGGCAGGCCAAAACGCCCGAATGGGCGGCAGAGATCTGCGGGATACCGGCCGGAACCATTGCAAAGCTGGCCCGTGACATGGCCGCCAGCCGCACGATGATCTCGACGGCCTGGGCGCTGACACGGCAGGATCACGGCGAACAACCCTTTTGGGCGGCGATTGCGCTGGCCGCGATGCTGGGGCAAATCGGCCTGCCAGGTACCGGTATCGGCTTCGGCTATTCGGCGATGAACAATACCGGGCTGAACCGGCGCCAGATCAACTATGCGTCCTTTCCACAGGGCCGGAACCCGGTCCCGGATTTCATTCCCGTGGCACGTGTCACCGAGATGCTGGAAAATCCAGGGGGGCGGTTCGAGTATGACGGCAAGACCTACGAATACCCCGACATCCGACTGGTCTGGTGGGCGGGTGGCAACCCGTTTCACCACCATCAGGACCTGAACAGGATGCGCCGTGCCTGGGCCCGACCCGAGACGATCATCGCCAACGAATGGTGCTGGAATGCCCTGGCACAACACGCCGATATCGTGCTGCCCTGTACCACCCCGCTTGAGCGTAGCGATATCGCCTTGACACCCAAGGACCCCTACCAGGTGGTGATGGATCAAGCCATCTTGCCCGTCGGACAAGCACGGGACGACCACGGCATCTTTCGCGGGGTCGCTGCCGAGATGGGGGTGGAAGACATGTTTACCGAAGGCAAAAGCGCCGGGGAATGGCAGCGCTGGCTCTGGGATGTCTCGCGCCAGCAGGCGGCGGAACAGGGTGTGGAATTGCCCGGCTGGGACAGGTTGCAGCGGGACGGCTGGATCCGGGTTCCCGCCCCCGCTGCACCGACGATCATGCTGGAAGCCTTCCGCACCGACCCGACAGCCAATCCTTTGGCGACGCCTTCGGGCAAGATCGAGATCTATTCCGAAACTATCGCGGGCTTCGGCTATGACGATTGCCCCGGCCACCCGGCCTGGATGGAGCCTGCCGAATGGCTGGGCCGCGCTGACCCGGGCCAGTTGCACATGATCTCGAACCAGCCGCGCAACAAGCTGCACAGCCAGCTGGACCACGGCTCGGTCAGTCGCGCCGATCGTCCCAAAGGCGTCGAACCGGTCATGATGCATCCGGCTGATGCCGCCGCACGCAAACTGACGGGCGGCCAGATCGTACGCCTGCACAACACACGCGGAGCCTGTCTGGCTGAATTGAGGCTGAGCGACGCCATCCGCCCCGGCGTGATCCAGATCGCCACTGGCGCCTGGCTCGACCCCCAGGGTGACCTCTGCCGCCGTGGCAACCCCAACATGCTCACCCTCGACAAGGGCACATCGAAACTGGCTCAGGGACCAATCGCCCATTCCTGTCTGGTAATGGTCGAAGCCTGTGCAGAAGCGTAGCCAAAAAATCGCCGTCAAAATTCCCAGCCGCTCCAAACCACTCTTTGAGGATGATGAATTTGAGACTTGGCAGATATCGACGCGTTGGACACTGGTGCAACTTCTGCTGCAGGACCAATGGCGAATATCCACACTCAATTCACGAGAAGCCAATGAAATCAGAAAATGAGTTCCATTGAGAAAGAAACTGACGGCAGGTATTCACTCCGCGCGGTAGCTTGAAGCGTTCCGCCAAAAACCTGAAGCACCGGTTTATGGCGGAACGCTTTAGCCAAAAATGCGGCTGCAGCGAAAACCTTGCTGCGAGCGCACGCAGCGAGAAAATCCTATTCACGGGTTGGACTTATCGCGGACCTTGACCGCGTTAGTCACGAGTGGCCGGGTCAGGGCATCTCTGCCGTTCGCTGCGCGGTGCCTGAACTGGAAAGAAGCGGTCGAAGCGTCATTTCGCTGCACTTGCGCCAATGTCTGTTTTGGGTGACTGATGGCGGGCCATGACATTTAGAGAATTCAGCAATATTACTTTCGCTATCGGAATGCTCTTAGCACTGTCCGCTTGCTCTTCAGGATACGTAGCTACCGCCAACCTTCAGGGGAGCGCGACTGCGAGCATGTCTGTTACGCCCATGTTCGGTTTTCACAGCGACTGGACCAGAGAATTCACCATCAATGACGGTAATACGACAGCTTCCATCGACCTTTCTGAAGATACAGGATGGTGGCGAGGCTCCCACTTATATCTCCACTCTTCAGGCACTTATGTTGTCCACGAAGGACAAAATGGGTGTTTCGACTTTACTCTCGAGCCAGTTTCGTTTGATGCTCGCGTCTCGATATCGTGCGCCAAGATGGCCGATAAGGCTGCTCGACTCTCGGCGGATAGTCCCGAACTGGACGGATATCCAGCGTCGAGATACTATGTCGGGTTGTTCTATATCGGCAGGTTCGTTGAAGCTGGTCACGTACAAGAGTTGCGGGACACGCGTGCCGAAACACCAATCGTCTTCCAAACATACGAACAACAAGCCGAGCCAGAACTGCCAGAAATTCTGTAAATAGACGTTCGTGCGCAACGCAGCATCGGTCAAAGTGGGCTCAGAGTACGAATTCGTCGCAGTTTGAACGAACGACGGCTTCAGGGAACCTGATGTACCTTCTCGTCCAGAACCGCCCTAGAAGAAGCGGCGCACTGGGGGCCGATCACCAGAAAAAAGTGGCCGCTATATCGTCCTTGGTCGGCGGCCGGAGGATCGAGGGATACAGAGGCGAAAGCGCTCGCATGTCTGAATAGAGTAGCGGGCCGACAATCCGGCATCCGAAAGTTACAACATTTTTTACAACATGCCCTATCAGGCCTTGGCAAAGCCTTCAGAACAAAAAGGGAAATTCGAACTACCTGTTCCATCCAACATAGGGGCCACAAGCAATCTAGCGCGTTGATTTATTTGATTTTTTGTGCATCCTTAAACTGTTGGCGGCGGATTTGGCTCACGCTGGAATACGCCCCAGTATCCCCGAATTTGCCCCTCTGCGACGACTCATTGCGCACATGAGCCGCAAGACGAAAATGGCCTCCCTCTACCCGCGCTCCCCTCCGGTGCCTGACCCGCGTCCAGATCAGACGACAGGCTGGCTCACGCGAGCGAGACGTTCCTCCGTCGCGACGATGCCGCACGCTCAAGCCCGCCAGGCGGAGAGCCCTGCGTCGATCAGGGGCCTCGCACCTACAAGCACGTCCGTTGCCCGCCTCCAGACCTTTGGCCACCTCATTGACGCGTCTGTAACCGATATGTGCGAGGTAGGGAAACCGCCGCGTCGCGAGCCAAGGCCGCCACGCTCACAACGCTCAAGCGTGATTTTGGGAAGGAACGGATCGGTCACCTCGACCGGTCCGAGCCTGATTGACTACGGCAAGATGCGCGCGGAGTTAGGTGAGGCGCGTCTTGCGGATTGATCCAGTGGATCAATCCGAGCGCTGAACGGCCCGGTCACGCTCGGGATCGATATCGGCGTGATCAAGATGATCGTCACCCACGCGGCAGCGGTGCACGGCCTCGACACCTCTCCGGAGCCCGTCGATCTGGCGCGCGTCGCGCTCAAGCGTCTCGGGCTGATCGGCAAGGGCACAGAGCGGGATCGTCACCCCACTACGGACGAGTTGAACCGCCTCTTCCGTTGCTTCGATGACAACGAACGCCTGACCCTGCCGATGACGCGGATCGTGAAGTTCGCCGTGGCCACTGCGATGCGGCTCGACGAGATTTGCCGCGTCGAATGGGCCGATCTCGACGTCGACCACAGGACGCTCCTGATCCGCGACAGGAAGGACCCGCGCAACAAGACCGGCAACGACCAGCGGATCCCGCTTTTCGCTGCTACTGGCTTCGACGCCTGGGCACTGGTCACCGAACAGGCCAAGGAACTGGGTCTCACCAACGGGCGGATCTTTCCCTATAGCTCGAAATCGGTCGGTACAGCCTTCCGGCGCGCCTGCGTCGAAGTCGGCGTGAAGGACCTGCATTTCCACGATTTGCGCCATGAAGGCACTAGCCTCCTGTTCGAGTGGCGTGCCCCAATC
Organism: Ruegeria pomeroyi DSS-3; assembly: GCF_000011965.2. NCBI lineage: Bacteria > Pseudomonadati > Pseudomonadota > Alphaproteobacteria > Rhodobacterales > Roseobacteraceae > Ruegeria > Ruegeria pomeroyi. The sequence continues at coordinate 2,538,082 of NC_003911.12, forward strand.
TGGTGGTCCGGTTTGACTGTTAGTGCATCGTCGGCCTCTGGTCCATTGGAACGATACTTTCCGGCGCAGGCGGGCGGTATCCCAGTGTGCTATGCGGCCTGACGGTGTTAAAATGGATACGCCACTGCTTGATCAGGATTTGCGCTTCCCGTTGGCTGTAGAAGATTTCGCCGTTCAACAGCTCGTCCCTGAACTGGGCGTTGAAGCTTTCACAATATCCGTTTTCCCATGGTGATCCGGGTTCGATATAGGCGGTCTTCGCGCCGAGGGCGGCGATCCAGTCCCGTACTTTTTGGGCAATAAACTCGGGGCCCCCTCTCGGCAGATTTGGTTTCACCAAATCGCCTGCCGGGCAATGATTGTCGGATCTTATGTATTCCGGTGGGCCATGCAGGATGAACAGCTCCGTCAGCGCATCCAGCACGTCCGTTCAGTAGAGCTTGCGATCGACGCGGATCATACGTTGCCCGGCAGGCGATTTGGCCTTACCAAATCTGCCGAGAGGGGGGCCTCGTTGGTGTATTCGTCGATTATGTTCAGCGTTCGGTAGATCCGTCCGTCGGCGGTGCGATCCTGAACGAAGTCGTAGGTCCAGACATGGTTGGGTCGTTCCGGCCGGAGCCGTACGCAGGATCCGTCCACTGCCCGGCAGGGCATTGCGCAGCAATGTCCCGAGAGGGTTCAGCCAAAGCCGGCCTTTCTTCTTTTGTTTTCGCGGAACCTTCAGCCCTTCGCGTCGTCAGGTGCGCTCGACCCGCTTACCCCCTCTCGGCAGATTTGCTACGCAAATCGCCTGCCGGGCAGCGGTATCACATGCCAGCCCGCGTTATTCAGCAGGCCGGACACCATGCGATAGCCATAGCGCCCGTACTGATCGGCCAACATCGATGATGTCGTCGGTCAGACGCTGCTCGTCGGCCCGGCCCTGCGGCACCTTGCGCTGCGTGGACCGATGCTGCCCGAGTGTGCGGCCGGCACGACGCTCGGAGAAGCCAAGCTCCCGCCGCACATGGTCGATGCACTTGCGACGACGCGACGGGCTCAGAAGGGCTGCGCGTTCAGGCCTGAAAATCATTCACTGGGTGATTTCCTTTACGGCCTTCATCCTTTGCCGCCTAGGTCAGGATGAGCTTGCCCAGCGTACGCTCAGACACCGCCCGCCGAAGCCGCTGGTTCTCCTTCTCAAGCTCCATCAGTCGGGTGAGCTGAGACCGCTGCGTCCCGCCATACAGCTTGCGCCATCGATAGAACGTCTGTTGCGTCACGCCGACCTGGCGCACCGCCTCGGCAATCGTTGCGCCTTGTCCCTGCAGAACTTCAACCTGCCGAAGCTTCGATACGATCTCTTCGGGATTCTCACGCTTTCCAGCCATCGCTGATCCTCCAATCTTGTGGGACAATCTATCCCAGCTGGTGGACAACTTTCAGGGGGATATTCCAGCGAGACCCCTCACCGAAGCGGACCACTTCTTTGCGATTGGCTTCCAATGCCATGAGCGATGCTGAATGTCCCGGTCGATACACCCGTTTGACAGATAACCCGTCATCTTTCCGTCGGGTTTCACGATGGCCAATGAGCCAACTTCGTGCGCTGCCCCGCCTTCAATCGAAAGGGATGTGATCAGGGCAAACCGTCCATCAGCCTGAACAATGCGAGCGGCCGCGTCCACGATGTCGGCCACGCGCTCTGCGTAGATGCCGCCCCTAGGCTGCAACGTCTTCATTGACTACATCCGCAAAGGACTTGAAGAACTTGGCTGCCAGCTTTTTCGCCGTGCTCTGGATCAGGCGGCTGCCCAATTGTGCCAGCTTTCCACCGATTTCCGCCTTCGCCTTATAGCGCAAAATGGTCGTGTCCCCGTCAGCGGTCAGCGTTACATCGGCGCCGCCTTTTGCGTGACCCGCTGCACCGCCATTGCCTTGACCGGTCAGAGAAAACGCATCCGGCGCGCCGCTTTGATCCAAGACAACATTGCCACCAAAACGCGCTTTGACCGGTCCAACTTTCAGCACAACCTTGGCTTCCAGCTCTGTGTCTGAGTGCTTGATCAGCTCCTCGCACCCAGGAATGCACTGCTTGAGCACCTCTGGATCGTTCAAAGCCGCATAGACCTGGTCTTTGGGCGCGTTGATGATGATTTCGTCACTGAGTTCCATGTGTTGGGTGTCCTTTTCTTAGCAGCAGGGAAATCGGATGTTGTCAGCCTGCTCAGGCGTCATCTTGAGCTTCTTGCAGTAGACCTTCAGTCGTTCGACAAAGCGCATCATCCCGCTGTCTCCGCTTCTTTTTTTGCGTGAGCACTGCGTAGTCTTCCGGGGTGTCCACACGCAGCGAGACAGGCCAGCGGCCAGAAGAATTGCAGCGACGTCATCCATTTGCGACGACCGTTTCTGCGCGGCGTACACGCAACAGTTGGGCCAGGATCGAGAGGGCGATTTCCTCTGGCGTGACAGCACCCAAATCCAACCCGGCAGGTGCGTTTACAGCGTTTGTCTTTTCCGGCCCGATGCCCGCGCCGTGAAGTTTCTCGGCAAGAGCCGCGAATTTCCGGCCACTCCCGACAAAGGCGACATATGCGGCATCGACCGAGAGCGCCGCTTTCAGAGCATCAAGATCGCCCTGTCCCTGTGTTGCGATCACGATGAATTTTTGCTGCGCGTCCACCGGCTCAGACGCAAGGGCGGCGGACACCGCCCAGTGAAACTGCGGAGCAAGCGTGTTGAGCGCCTGTGCGACCGGGGATGCGCCCAGGATCACCAACTCGGGCATTGGCAGGCAAGGCTCGATGAAAATGTCCACGGTCCCACGCGATGGGCAGCCGTTGCGCGCAAAATGCGTGCCGTCAACGGTATCGCCGGGCGCTATGCCTTTCTCGGCGAGCAGGTCTTCTGGCGCGACCGAGATGAGCTGTGGCACGCCGCTTTGCAACGCCTCGACCGCCGCGCGTTTGACCGCACCGCGCGTGCATCCCCCGCCCAGCCAGCCATGCACGATTGTGCCATCCGCACTTAAGAGCGCCTTGGCTCCCGGCTTTGCCGCCGTCGCCCCGGCCGTTCTCACGATGGTTGCAAAGGCAAAGGGCACCTGTTGCGCCCGCAACTCCTGCGCTGCATCGGCCAGATCGGTATCGAGGATCTCTGCCGGGCTCATAGCGGACCCAATTCGGTTTCAAGTGCGGCCAGATCATCCAGTGTATTGGCTGCTTTGAACAGGTCGAGATGGGGCAAGGCCGCTGCCATGCCACCGGCGACGGGCGCGTAGTCGCGCCACCCTTTCAGGGGATTGAGCCAGATAATCTTGCAGCCGCGCTTTTTGAGCTTGGTCAGCGCCGCATCCAGGTGTTCCGGTGGTTCGGTGTCGCAGCCGTCAGACAGGATCAGGACAACGCTGCGCCCATCCACAAAGCGTTTGGCGTAGGTGTCGGCAAAGCGCTGTAGTGACGGGCCAATTTTGGACCCTCCACCGAACCCGTCAGCCATCAGGGACATGCGCCCGATGGCCCGCATCGTGTCCTTGTCGCGCAGCGCCTCGGTAATCCGGACAAGGCGCGTGTGGAATAGATACGCATCCGCGTCCTTGTCTGCCCGCATCAGGCCCGCGAGGAAGGCGAGGAAGACCTGGGCATAGACGCTCATCGAGCCCGAGACATCGCACAGCGCGACTATCTTGCGCGCGCGATCCGGTCGCCGTTTGCGCAGCAGCTGCAACGGTTCTCCTCCGGTCGAAAGGCTGCGCCGGATCGTCTTGCGGAAGTGCAACCGGTCGCCCTTACGGGCGGCGATGCGGCGGCGCGAGCGTTTGTCGCGCAAGGCGGCGCCCAGGCGGTGTGCGATTGCCTCGGCCTCGGCTATTTCGTCCGGGCGAACAAGATCTCGCAGGTCGCGGCGGCTGAGGTTGCGCTGTTCGGTCGCGATAAGCTTGCCGGTGCCGTCGCTGTCAGCTTGGCCGTCTTCGGTGTCGGGGGTCGTGGACGTGCCGCTTGACCCCGCATCCTCGCCACTGCCATCGCGTGAGCTATGGACGGACTCATTGAGTGTGGCTTGCGGCTTGGGGACGATACGCTGTTTCACCCGTCCCGCATCCATCCAATAGCTGTCAAAGAGGGCATCGAACCTTTCTGCCTCTTCCTTGCATCCGGTGCAGATGGCACGCAGGACGCGGCGGCATTCATCCGGGGCTGCGGCATTCACCTGGGTGAGTGCCGTCAGGCTTAGATCCGCTTCAGCAACGCCCAGCCGCAAGCCATTGTCACGCAGATGCGCCACAAACCCAACGACACGCGCGGCGGGCCCCGGGTCGCGGGCGGCAAAGCGGGTGACCCGGGTCATGCGGCTTTGCCTGCGATGCGCGCGGCAACGTCGGACGTGATGTGCGCCTGATCGCTTTGCGTTTTCAGAAGGGTCGTGAGCGTCGATTGCAAGACTGCCGGATCATGGGTGAGGTCGGCAATGCCAAGCCCCATCAGGGCAGCCGCGAAATCGAGCATTTCGGCGACGCCGGGCGTTTTCTCCAGCTCTTCTTCCCGCAGTTTTTGAACGAAGCCGATAATCTGATTTGCCAAATGCCCCTCGACCTGCGGACAGCGCGCCCTGAGGATCGCCAGTTCCGCCGCGCGGTCGGGATATTCGACATAGGTGTAAAGGCAGCGCCGCCGCAAGGCGTCCGACAGGTCCCGCGTGCCATTGGATGTCAGGATCACGATAGGCTTGCAGGTCGCTGTGATCGTACCAAGTTCAGGGACGGACACTTGATAGTCGGACAAAACCTCAAGCAGGTAGGCCTCGAACTCTTCATCCGCGCGGTCGATCTCATCGATCAGAAGAACGGGCGGCTTTTCTTGCGTGATCGCGGCGAGCAAAGGACGTTCCAACAGGAAGTCGCGGGAAAAGATGCGATCTTCGACCGATTTGCCCGTCTCGCCGCCCTCTGCGGCAGAGCGGATCGTCAGCAATTGGCGCTGATAGTTCCATTCGTAGATGGCCTGCGAGGCGTCCAGACCTTCATAGCATTGAAGGCGGATCAACTTGGTGTCTTGGGTCAAGCTGAGCGTGCGGGCGATCTCGGTCTTGCCGACGCCTGCCGCGCCTTCGAGCAACAAAGGGCGCTCCAACGTGAGCGCAAGATGCAGCGCCACAGAAAGGTCGTCTGACGCGACATAGCTTTGCGCGGCCAGCGCGGTTTGAAGGGATTGCCAGGTCATCAAGATCTCCGGGGCTGGGGCGCACAAAGGGATATTCTGTGCGCCCCGCCGTTACGACTTAGTCATGCAGGCCCAGTTCATTGGCGGTCTTCCAGATCCGCCAGTGATCATGCGGCATGTTGGTGTGCCGGTTCCCGAACGGACGGAACGCGTCCTGAATGGCATTCGAGAAGCAAGGCACGCCGCCCACATGCGGGCTCTCGCCGACACCTTTCGCCCCGATGGGGTGATGCGGTGAGGGCGTCACGGTGTAGTCGGTTTCGTAGTTCGGAACCTCCCACGCGGTTGGCAGGAAGAAGTCCATCAACGTGCCCGTCTTCACATTGCCCATGTCGTCATAGGCAATCTCCTGCCCCAGGGCGACGGCAAGCGCTTCGGTCAGACCACCGTGGATCTGCCCCTCGATGATCATCGGGTTGATCCGGGTGCCGCAATCATCCAGCGCATAGAAGCGGCGGATTTCCGGCACGCCCGTATCAACGTCAATGTCCATCACGCAGACATAGGCGCCAAACGGGTAGGTCATGTTGGGCGGATCGTAGTAGCTGACCGCTTCCAGCCCCGGCTCGATCCCCGGAATGGCCTGATTATAGGCGGCAAAGGCGATTTCCTTCATCGTCTTGAACTTCTCAGGCGCACCTTTGACCACGAAGCGATCCACATCGAATTCCACGTCGTCGTCGTGGACTTCGAGCAGATAGGCCGCGATCATCTGCGCCTTGGCGCGGATCTTGCGCCCGGCCATGGCTGTCGCAGCACCTGCCACCGGAGTGGACCGGGATCCATAGGTGCCCAGACCGTATGGCGCGGTATCAGTATCACCTTCTTCGATGGTGATGCTGTCTGCCGGCAGGCCAATCTCTGACGCAAGGATTTGCGCAAAGGTCGTCGCGTGGCCTTGGCCTTGCGAAATCGTCCCCAGCCGCGCAATCGCGGACCCGGTCGGGTGGATGCGGATTTCGCAGCTATCGAACATGCCGAGGCCAAGGATATCGCAGTTCTTGACGGGTCCAGCGCCGACGATCTCGGTGAAGAACGACAGACCAATGCCCATCAGGGACCGGGTTTTGCCTGCCTTGAAGTCTTCGACCCGCTGCGCCTGCTCGGCACGGAGCCCGTCGTAGTCGACAGCCTTCAGCGCCTTGTCCCAAGCGGTGTGATAGTCGCCGGAGTCGTATTCCCAACCCAACGCAGCCTTGTAGGGGAATTGCTCCTTCTTGATGAAGTTGATCCGGCGCAGCTCTGCTGCGTCCATGTTCAACTCGATCGCCAGAACCTCGATCATTCGCTCGATGAAATACACGGCTTCAGTCACGCGGAAGGAACAGCGGTAACTGACCCCGCCAGGTGCCTTGTTGGTGTAAACGCCATCGACCTCCAGAAAGGCTGTCGGGATGTCATAGGACCCGGTGCAGATGTTCATGAACCCGGCCGGGAACTTTGTTGGGTCGGCGCAGGCGTCAAACCCGCCGTGGTCGGCAGTCACGTGACAATGCAGGCCGGTGATCTTGCCTTCCTTGGTGGCGCTGATCCGGCCCGTCATGTGGTAGTCACGGGCGAAGGCGGTGGTCATCAGGTTGTCCATCCGGTCTTCGATCCACTTGACCGGTTTGCCCGTCACGATGGAAGCCACGACCGAGCAGACATAGCCCGGATAGGCGCCCACCTTGTTGCCAAAGCCGCCGCCGATATCAGGGCTGATCACACGGATATTGTGCTCTTCGATGCCAGAGATCAGGCTGACCACGGTCCGGATGGCATGCGGTGCCTGGAACGTGCCCCAGAGGGTCAGCTTGCCATTCACCTTGTCCATCGACGCCACACAGCCGCAGGTTTCCAGCGGGCACGGGTGGGTGCGGTGGTAGTACATGGTTTCTTCAGCCACGACTTCGGCGTTGTCGATGGTCTCGAAAGTCGGGCCCTTGTCGCCTGCTTCCCATGTGAAGATGTGATTGTGGTGCTTGCGGGGGCCATGGGCCCCATCAGCCGGGCTGCCGTCCTCGGCAACCGTGTCTGGCCTCAGCACCACATCGGATTGCATCGCCTTGAACGGATCAACAAGAACCTCGAGCTCTTCGTATTCCACCTCGACCGCTTCGATCCCATCTGCGGCGGCATAGCGATCTACGGCCACGACAAAGGCTACTTCCTGGCCCTGGAACAGAACCTTGCCGTCGGCCAGCACCATCTGTTTGTCGCCCGCAAGTGTCGGCATCCAGTGAAGGCCCAGGGGTTCCAGATCCTTGGCCGTCAGGACCGCCAGGACGCCCGGTACCTCCAGCGCAGCGGACGTGTCGATATTGACGATCTTCGCGTGGGCATAGGGCGAGCGGACAAAGTCGCCGAACAACATGCCATCCAGCTTGATGTCATCGACATAGTTACCCTTGCCTTGGGTGAACCGTGCGTCCTCTACCCGCTTGCGCGAGCAGCCCATGCCTTTGAGGTTTTCGATCCGCTCTTCGCGGCTTGTTACTTCGTCTTTCATTCTGCCGCCTCCTTGGCTGCATTCATTTCCGCCGCGGCCGCGCGTATGGACTTCACGATGTTCTGGTACCCGGTGCAGCGGCAGATATTGCCGGCCATTCCGAAGCGGATTTCCTCTTCGGTGGGGTTCGGGTTCTCCTCGAGCAGCTTCTTGGCCCGGGTGATCATCCCCGGCGTGCAGTAGCCACACTGAAGGCCGTGATGTTCCTTGAACGCGGTCTGAAGCGGATGCAGGTTGTCCGGCCCGCCGATGCCTTCGATGGTCGTGATGTCCTTGCCGTCGGCCTGGGCCACGAACATGGTGCAGGATTTTACCGACTTTCCATCAATGGTGACGGTGCAGGCGCCACAGTGAGAGGTGTCGCAACCGATATGCGGGCCGGTGATGTTGAGCCGCTCACGCAGCGTATAGATGAGCAGCTCACGCGGTTCAGCGAGGAACTCCTCTTCCTTGCCATTCACCGTTATCTTGTAATGCTGTTTCTTTCCCATAGCGTCCTCTCCCTCAGGTGCGTGACCAGGCGCGCTCGATGGCGCGGCGCAGGATCACACCTGCGACATGTTTCTTGAACGCGACCGGGCCGCGGTTGTCTTCGGTCGGGTCGATGTCATCCAGCATTGCGGCCATCGCGGCTTTGATCGCGGCGTCGTCCACCGACGTTCCAACCAGCGCAGAACCTGCCGCCTCGGAATAGACCGGCGTATCGCTCAGGTTCGTCATCGCGATCGACGCCGACACGCAGGTGGCCCCGTCCTTGACGATTTGCACCGCAGCGGCGGCAGTTGCGTAATCGCCAATCTTCCGCTTCTGCTTTTCGTAAGCATGGCCGCCCTGTGGCATCGGGATCGTGACTGCGGTCAGAACTTCATCGTCTTCGCGGGCAGTCATGTAGGCGGCCTCATAGAACTCCCGCGCGGGAATCTCGCGCTCACCGTCAGAGCCCACGACGGTGAAGGTCGCGTTGAGGCACTGCATCAGGCCCGGCATGTCATTGCCCGGATCGCCGTTGGCGACATTGCCGCCAACAGTGCCCATGTAACGCACTTGCGGATCGGCAATCTGCAGCGCGGCTTCGCGCAGGATAGGCGCCGCCTGGGCAAGCGCGTCATTGTCGATGATGTCATGCTGCGTGACCATGGCACCGATCCGGATGCTGTCGGAACCGATCTCGATATCAGACATGCCGCCGACATCCTGAAGGTCGATCAGGTGCGGAACCTCGGCCATGCGCAACTTCATCATGGGGATCAGGCTGTGACCGCCAGCCATCACACGCGCATCATCGCCATGTTCTTGCAGGATAGACAGAACACCGGCCATATCCTTGGGTCTGTGGTACTCAAAGGCCGCGGGTATCATCGGCTCTCCTCCCTAAAGCGATTCAACTTGCTGGAGGAAAGAAGTGCATGCGCCCCGATGCCGAGGCTTTAGAAAATCAACGAAAAACCGGGATCTTGCACGAAATGCGCCTCAGGTTGCACGAATTGCGCCGACCTGCGACGCCAAAGCGTCCTGTATTGCCTTCAACTTGGACCGGCTCACCGGCGCAGGCGGTGTTTCAGAACCTCCGAACACACATTTGCCGCTGTCTTTGGTCCGCTCAAACCGGACGACATGTCCAGGATTCACCAAATAGCTGCGATGCGTCTGAAGGAAACCCAGTGGCACAAGTCGTTTCGTGGCCTCCGTCACGGACCACACACAAAACAGGCGTTCGTGATGGGTGTAGACCTGAGTGTAATGCGCATCCGCCCGGACAAAGACAACATCCTTTGCAGACACAAAGACCTTGCCGCCATCACGCTCGCAAGGCACCTGCAAAAGCCGCGCTTCGGCTTCGGGCACGTCCTTTTTCCGAGGCGGCGCGACGTTCTCCATGGGGCGGGGCAGATAGGTCACGCCGACCCACAGACAGGCCCCGAACATGACGAAACTGAAAAAGATGACCCCAAGGGCAAGTGTCTCGTTGCTCATCAACGGACCAAACTCTGTGCCATCTGACACCGCCACAAATTTGGTCCCAGCCATGGCCAGAAAGTGGACGCTGGTCACCGCGACAGCAAAGCACAGAGTGCCAAGGAAGATATTCCTGTTGGTCCTCTGGCCGTAGGCAATGCCAAGCGCCAGAATGCACAGCAGAACGGCCACAAGCGATGACACGATGACGCCAAGAGGCGCGTAGACGGCGCGGCACAATTCAAGCCCCGCCATTCCTATGTAGTGCATGACAAGGATACCCACACCAACAATGGCTCCTGCCAAGGACACCGTGAGACGGGTGCGAACGGTGAAATGCAGGATGATCAGCGCTGCACCGACAATCAGGATTGCCACAAGGGCTGAGATCAGCGTGATCGCGGCATCGTAGTAGAACAGGATCGGCATTTGCAGTCCAAGCATTGCCACGAAGTGCATTGCCCATATCCCGCCACCGAGCGAGATGGCAGCCAAGGCGATCAAAGCCTTCTTCTCGAAGTCAGGTTTAGCACCGAGGTCACGTGTCAAAGACAAGCCAGTGAACCCCGCAACCAGAGCAACCAGGCAAGACATGGCAACGAGAAGGTTGTTATGACTGACGTCTAGGAACTCCATGTCCGCAAAATGACCAAAAAAACGACACTTGACAAACGTTGGTGTAGTCTTCCTCTCGAAATTGTTCGATGGCGTCCTGGTATCCCTAAAATCTTGCCAGTTGTTTTGGTTCCGGAGATAGCGAGCGGAATCGCCGCTCGCCCGCATGGTTCATATGTCGGTCTGTTCCGCTATGCTCAGCACATCTTCCAGCTCGACCCCGAGATAGCGTACTGCGCTTGCGCCTCTTCGCCATCCCAGCCCCTTGAGTGTCCACTTAGCTAAGTGGACACTATCCGACACTAGCGCACTTTCGGCAGGGCAGTCAGACCGGACGCTTACACGGTTCCGGCCCTTTCCGGCCATTCATCTAAGGCGCCAACGCCGCAGCGCAGCTTTTCGAAAGCTGACATTGCGACGGATAGGGATCATTATGATTGACTGATCGTTCCCCTGAAATGACTTCTGGAGCATTCTGCTTGACGCCACGCGCCAGGTTGGCGCGCGGCAATCTTATGTTTGCTCAGAACAGGAAGTCGTCGGCTGTGAGATCAGCCATATTGATACCAGTCAGCGTGATTGTATTGCCAGCACCATCATTGATCACGGCATCCGAACCTGATTGTGTTAGGTGATTGGTGGCCAGGTCACTGAAGGACGTGATCTGAGAGACGCCACTCAGGTCAATTGTCTCGCCCGATTGGCTGGTGGAGAAGTCCGCAATCGTATCCTGGCCAAAGTCGGACAGGAACACGAAGCTATCCGCACCCGTTCCGCCTTCGAGATAGTCGTTCGCCTTGCCCCCCGTGAGAGTGTCGTTGCCAGCGCCGCCAAACAGCTGATCGCCACGATGCTGGTGATCCGCCTGGGTCTCGCCCTGGCCCGATATCAACAGATCATTGCCGTCCCCGCCATAGAGGTAGTCCACATCTGCCGTGATCCAGTCATCGCCTCCGTTCAGCGTATCATTGCCTGCGTCACCATAGAGCCAATCAGAGGCGTTCGAGCCGGTGATCTCATCGTCGCCGTCACCGCCTGCTGCTGTATCGTGGCCCGCCGTCCGGCTGTCGAATGTGCCGGTATTGATCACATCGTTCCCTGCGCCACCGGTGATGCTGTCGTTGCCGGCACCACCTTCCAGATGGTCATCGGCCTGGCCGCCTTGCAGCGTGTCGTCGCCGGCCTCACCAAACAGCTGATCGCCACGATGCTGGTGATCTGCGCGGGTTGTTCCCTGGCCCGATATCAGCAGATCGTTGCCATCCCCGCCATAGAGGTAATCCACATCCGCCGTAATCCAGTCATCGCCGCCGTTCAGCGTATCATTGCCAGCGTCGCCATAGAGCCTATCAGAGGCGTTCGAACCGGTGATCTCATCATCGCCATCGCCGCCCGATGCCGTATCGTCGCCAACCGTCTGGCTGCCGATAGTACCGGTATTGATGACATCGTTCCCTGCGCCACCAGTGATGCTGTCATCACCGACACCACCTTCCAGATGGTCATCGGCCTGGCCGCCTTGCAGCGTGTCGTCGCCGGCCTCACCAAACAGCTGATCGCCACGATGCTGGTGATCTGCGCGGGTTGTTCCCTGGCCCGATATCAGCAGATCGTTGCCATCCCCGCCATAGAGGTAATCCACATCCGCCGTAATCCAGTCATCGCCGCCGTTCAGCGTATCATTGCCAGCGTCGCCATAGAGCCTATCAGAGGCGTTCGAACCGGTGATCTCATCATCGCCATCGCCGCCCGATGCCGTATCGTCGCCAACCGTCTGGCTGCCGATAGTACCGGTATTGATGACATCGTTCCCTGCGCCACCAGTGATGCTGTCATCACCGACACCACCTTCCAGATGGTCATCGGCCTGGCCGCCTTGCAGCGTGTCGTCGCCGGCCTCACCAAACAGCTGATCGCCACGATGCTGGTGATCTGCGCGGGTTGTTCCCTGGCCCGATATCAGCAGATCGTTGCCATCCCCGCCATAGAGGTAATCCACATCCGCCGTGGAATAATCTTCTCCGCCGTTCAGTGTATCATTGCCAGCGTCGCCATAGAGCCAGTCGTCGCCGTTCGAGCCGATCAGCTGGTCGTCCCCGTCACCGCCACTGGCGGTATCTCGGCCGTATCCGTTGGATGCAGCACCTCCGGTAAAGATGACATCGCTACCCGCTCCACCGGTGATGCTGTCATCGTCGGTACCACCTTCCAGCGTATCGTTTCCACCATCACCAATTAAAGTATCATTGCTATCGAAGCCCTCTAGGTGATCATTAAACCCAGTCCCAATGATTTCGTCACTGGTTGCCGTTTGATCATCACCTGCGAGACTTACACCTCCATTTTTCGTGAACTCAAGCTGAATGGTCTCGTACCCACCGAGGTCGAAATCTAGCAAACCGTCAACTGTCGCGCCTTCAAGGTCACGACGGGTTCTGGCCTCCAGCATCCCGTCAGCATCTTTGGCAAGCGGATCGCCGTTTGCAGTGACTTTCAGAACCGTTCCGTGCAGGTGGTATCCGCTGTTCAGGAGCTGTCCGAAGTCAGCATTGATCGTTGTTGTGCTGCCTACGCCGGAAGAAAAATAGACAACGACCTTGTCGTCAGAGGTGTAGGTGAAGGTATATCCTACATTATGGCCCGCCGTGTTCTGAAAAAGAACATCGTTAGTCGTAAAGTTGCCATTCCCGTCGGCATCAACCAGTTCAGTTCCTACCAGCGCGTTCTTCATCATCCGAAACAGCAGGCCTGTCGGAGTAAAGGTGTCTTCGTCTTTCTGCGCAATGGTTCCATCGCTATCGCCAAGTGCTTGTGTTGTGAAAACGGAGGCAACATCGACACCGGCACTGATCATATCGGAAAATAGACGCACGAACATGGGAGCTCGTTCCAGCCCCGTGATTTCGCCTTTTCCTTCATCCGCTCTGACGTTCCATTCGGTTGTGACAATTTTCAGAGCATTGGTCCCGGTGACATTCCAGCCATCTTCTCTCAAGCGTCCGATTCTGGTCGAAGCAACAAGGCTATCAGGAAAATCAAAGATAGTAGCGCTACGAACAGGCTGGTAAAAATGATCTACGATACCGTCAATTTGGGCCAGTTGAGCTTGTGTGAAAACGCTCAGGAATTCCACATTGTCTTTTATCCCATTGCGATCGCTGTCTTGACTGCCAAGTTGACTGCTCTGGATATAGATATCGGGTCGGTTTATAGGTTGGACATCAGCACGAACCTCTGCCACCCAAACGGCGATGGATTTCTGCACATGGGCAAACTCTGCCGGGGTCCAGTTAAAGTCGTCATCGAACCACTCGTTGCCAATTTCGAAGGCGTGAATATCAATGTTTCCATATTCGCCGGTCAGGACATCGCGGATAAAACCTTTGATTACAGCCTCAGCTGCTGGATCAATGGAGCGCGTGTTTTGATCAAAGTAGCGCCAGGTCGGAATGGCAACTATAGGGCTGATGTTGTTTGCATCTGCATAGGCAAAAAATTCTGAGAGAGAAACAAAGTCGTTAATGGCTGGTTGACCAGCATTATCTCCAAAAAGGGCAATTGGCCTGCGCTCGTCAGGATTCGCGAGGTCAAAGAACTTTTCCATATGAGAGCCACCGGGAAATCGCAAATATTGCAGGTCTAGCCGCTCCACGAGCTGTGCAACATCATCGCTCGGGTCAACCGTCTGCGCTCCGCGGTTCTCAAACCCCGATCCAAAGTGCTCCTCTGAAACAGGATTGGCAAACCGCGCACCGGCCAAAGAGTAAGTATAGTTAACAGTCCCAGACATCATTCACCTTTTTTCCTAGGAGGCATCGACGGCACTCGACGGCGCGGCAACGGCTTTGTTGCTCCAGTCGGTTGAAGGGCAGTCTTCCCCTTTTTCGAGCGGATTCATGTTATTACGCCAATGGCGGGAATAACAAGAGTTGTTTGTCAGTTCGGAATTGCGGTGCGGACCTGGATTGTGCCGTCCGTTGAACTCGGCCTTTTGAGCCGGGTCGAGATCCGATGCGGGCGGGATGATGTGGTGTTTACTCCGTCTGACGTCAGCACCCATCGGACAGATTTGGGGGTTTGAGGAACGGAGGATTTCTGGTTCATCGAAGTCATCAAAGAGCGATGATCAGCCCCACCTGAGTGGTCCAATTTGATTGTTAGTTCATGTCGACAAATGGCGCACGCAGAGCCGGATTGACGCTATGTCGATGAACCCGAGGTAGCTTTCGGCAGTTTTGTCGTAGCGGGTGGCGACACGGCGGGCGTTTTTGAGCTTGTTGAAGCAGCGCTCGACCATGTTGCGGAGGCGGTAAAGCCCATGATCCACACCGACGCGCATCTTTCGGGCTTTGCGCATCGGTATTTGGGTCAAAATATCCCGCTCACTCATACTTTTTCGAATGCGATCAGCGTCATAGCCCCGATCTGCCAACAGCACACGCGGTTCGGGCAAGTTGTCATCCATCACCAGATCAAACCCCAGATAATCGGATGTTTGCCCAGGCGTGATGTTTGTTCTCATTGGCGGCCCGTGCGCGCTGACGCGGAGGTGGATCTTGGTCGTAAACCCACCTCTTGAACGGCCAAAACCCTGTCGCGGAGTCCCCCTTTTGCGCCGGCGGCCTGATGATGCGCGCGGATCACTGTGCTGTCGATCATTGGCAGAGCGTCTGGCACCGCCCCGCTTTGGTTCGACGCTTCAAGAATGTCTTCCCACAGACCCGCCAATGTCCAACGCCGAAACTGCCTGTAAACGCTTGGCTATTTGCCGAACTCTTCTGGCAGGTCGCGCCAAGGTGAACCGGTTCGCGCGATCCGGAAAATACCGTCCAGAACAAGGCGGTGATTGTTTGGCTTGCGGCCATTCAGGGCGCGGAACGCAAGAATGAAGTGTTGAAATAGCGACCATTCATCGTCGCTCATAAGGTGTCGAGGCAAGCTGGTCTCCATAGCAGATACCAGCTTGAATCACGGTAAGGCGTCCGGGTGAATCCCTTTTGTCAACATGACCTAAGACCGGGAGATGTGTCGTTCGAAATAGTTACTCCGACGATGTTCGCTCCATCGCCGCGAAAATTTGCACCTCCAAATGGACTTTTATTTCCCATTGCCACTATCTCTAGAAAAAATGCTCAAAATAAATGCTATGCCTCGTATTAGGAATAGCAATCCAAATGATAGACTTGCTAAGGAAAAGGCGGTGATGGATGGGATGCTGGGATTAGGCTTGTGTATGTCGCCAAGGATAAACAAAAAAGCCACAGATGCGAGGAAAACATACAGCAAAGTATTCGTCGCGCTATGATACATCTGATTTCCTTATTGTATTGAAGGGCGGGATATTCTGCAACCGACATTCCGCAAGTGGCATGCTGTCTGACGTTAAGATCGCCTGTATCCAACCGCTGGACAAGCATTCTCCGCCGCAACCGGCGTCTTCGGTCGCGCAAGCTGCGGGAACAGGGCGGATCAGACGGCGAGCCCACCGTGTTCTGGTCCAGCAGCGATGGTTTTCAGCGCAGCGGACAGACCTGTCCTGCCGCTTTTGTTCAGTTTGGGCGTGTATCGCAGTCATGCGCATGACGGAGGCGCTCGAAGGCGACGGATGGCGCGCACCATAGGGCTGGTGACGGCCACCTCGGCCAATTGGAAGGTGATGGCGCGGGCGTGGCGGACGACGCGGGCTCGCTGGAATATCCCCCTGAAAGTTGTCCACCAGCTGGGATAGATTGTCCCACAAGATTGGAGGATCAGCGATGGCTGGAAAGCGTGAGAATCCCGAAGAGATCGTATCGAAGCTTCGGCAGGTTGAAGTTCTGCAGGGACAAGGCGCAACGATTGCCGAGGCGGTGCGCCAGGTCGGCGTGACGCAACAGACGTTCTATCGATGGCGCAAGCTGTATGGCGGGACGCAGCGGTCTCAGCTCACCCGACTGATGGAGCTTGAGAAGGAGAACCAGCGGCTTCGGCGGGCGGTGTCTGAGCGTACGCTGGGCAAGCTCATCCTGACCTAGGCGGCAAAGGATGAAGGCCGTAAAGGAAATCACCCAGTGAATGATTTTCAGGCCTGAACGCGCAGCCCTTCTGAGCCCGTCGCGTCGTCGCAAGTGCATCGACCATGTGCGGCGGGAGCTTGGCTTCTCCGAGCGTCGTGCCGGCCGCACACTCGGGCAGCATCGGTCCACGCAGCGCAAGGTGCCGCAGGGCCGGGCCGACGAGCAGCGTCTGACCGACGACATCATCGATGTTGGCCGATCAGTACGGGCGCTATGGCTATCGCATGGTGTCCGGCCTGCTGAATAACGCGGGCTGGCATGTGATACCGCTGCCCGGCAGGCGATTTGCGTAGCAAATCTGCCGAGAGGGGGTAAGCGGGTCGAGCGCACCTGACGACGCGAAGGGCTGAAGGTTCCGCGAAAACAAAAGAAGAAAGGCCGGCTTTGGCTGAACCCTCTCGGGACATTGCTGCGCAATGCCCTGCCGGGCAGTGGACGGATCCTGCGTACGGCTCCGGCCGGAACGACCCAACCATGTCTGGACCTACGACTTCGTTCAGGATCGCACCGCCGACGGACGGATCTACCGAACGCTGAACATAATCGACGAATACACCAACGAGGCCCCCCTCTCGGCAGATTTGGTAAGGCCAAATCGCCTGCCGGGCAACGTATGATCCGCGTCGATCGCAAGCTCTACTGAACGGACGTGCTGGATGCGCTGACGGAGCTGTTCATCCTGCATGGCCCACCGGAATACATAAGATCCGACAATCATTGCCCGGCAGGCGATTTGGTGAAACCAAATCTGCCGAGAGGGGGCCCCGAGTTTATTGCCCAAAAAGTACGGGACTGGATCGCCGCCCTCGGCGCGAAGACCGCCTATATCGAACCCGGATCACCATGGGAAAACGGATATTGTGAAAGCTTCAACGCCCAGTTCAGGGACGAGCTGTTGAACGGCGAAATCTTCTACAGCCAACGGGAAGCGCAAATCCTGATCAAGCAGTGGCGTATCCATTTTAACACCGTCAGGCCGCATAGCACACTGGGATACCGCCCGCCTGCGCCGGAAAGTATCGTTCCAATGGACCAGAGGCCGACGATGCACTAACAGTCAAACCGGACCACCAGATTGGGGCACGCCACTCGAACAGGAGGCTAGTGCCTTCATGGCGCAAATCGTGGAAATGCAGGTCCTTCACGCCGACTTCGACGCAGGCGCGCCGGAAGGCTGTACCGACCGATTTCGAGCTATAGGGAAAGATCCGCCCGTTGGTGAGACCCAGTTCCTTGGCCTGTTCGGTGACCAGTGCCCAGGCGTCGAAGCCAGTAGCAGCGAAAAGCGGGATCCGCTGGTCGTTGCCGGTCTTGTTGCGCGGGTCCTTCCTGTCGCGGATCAGGAGCGTCCTGTGGTCGACGTCGAGATCGGCCCATTCGACGCGGCAAATCTCGTCGAGCCGCATCGCAGTGGCCACGGCGAACTTCACGATCCGCGTCATCGGCAGGGTCAGGCGTTCGTTGTCATCGAAGCAACGGAAGAGGCGGTTCAACTCGTCCGTAGTGGGGTGACGATCCCGCTCTGTGCCCTTGCCGATCAGCCCGAGACGCTTGAGCGCGACGCGCGCCAGATCGACGGGCTCCGGAGAGGTGTCGAGGCCGTGCACCGCTGCCGCGTGGGTGACGATCATCTTGATCACGCCGATATCGATCCCGAGCGTGACCGGGCCGTTCAGCGCTCGGATTGATCCACTGGATCAATCCGCAAGACGCGCCTCACCTAACTCCGCGCGCATCTTGCCGTAGTCAATCAGGCTCGGACCGGTCGAGGTGACCGATCCGTTCCTTCCCAAAATCACGCTTGAGCGTTGTGAGCGTGGCGGCCTTGGCTCGCGACGCGGCGGTTTCCCTACCTCGCACATATCGGTTACAGACGCGTCAATGAGGTGGCCAAAGGTCTGGAGGCGGGCAACGGACGTGCTTGTAGGTGCGAGGCCCCTGATCGACGCAGGGCTCTCCGCCTGGCGGGCTTGAGCGTGCGGCATCGTCGCGACGGAGGAACGTCTCGCTCGCGTGAGCCAGCCTGTCGTCTGATCTGGACGCGGGTCAGGCACCGGAGGGGAGCGCGGGTAGAGGGAGGCCATTTTCGTCTTGCGGCTCATGTGCGCAATGAGTCGTCGCAGAGGGGCAAATTCGGGGATACTGGGGCGTATTCCAGCGTGAGCCAAATCCGCCGCCAACAGTTTGAAGATGCAAGAAATGAAAATAAATCAACACGCTAGAGCATCGGACTGACTTTTTGAATCGATAGGATTCCCATGGGGAGTGATTTGTGATTCACCATATCTGGAGGTGGATCATGGCGAAGTCCCTATCACTGGATATCCGCGAACGGGTTGTCGCCCTTGTTGGAGAGGGCCTGTCCTGTCGGGAAGCAGCTCGCCGCTTGCGGATATCTGCGGCAAGCGCGGTTCGGATTGTGCAGAGGCACAAGGTGCGAGGGTCGGTTGCTCCGACACCCAGAGGCCGCCCGCGAGGCGGTGGCAAACTCGATGCGGTTTCGCGCTTCCTTCGGCGCGAGATCGAGGCCCGGCCTGACATGACGATGCCGGAGTTGGCCGATAGGCTCCGTGACATCCATGATGTTCGCGCCGATCCGGCGGAGTTGTCGCGGTATCTGCGGCACCGGCTTGGGCTGACATATAAAAAAATCCCTCATCGCGACGGAAAGACGGGCCAAGCGGGTGCGCGCCGCGCGATACGACTGGCAGCACAGGCGGCTGCCGAGGATGCGTGTTGAACCGCACCGGCTGGTTTTCATCGACGAGACCGCGGTCACGACCAAGATGACCCGTTTGCGCGGACGCTGCCCGCGCGGAGCGCGACTGGAAGCTGATGCGCCATTTGGACACTGGCGCACGCAGACTTTCATCGCCGGACTTCGGGTCGATGAATTGACCGCGCCCTGGATGCTCGACGGGCCGATGAACCGCGCCGCGTTCGAGGCCTATATCGAGACCCAACTCGCGCCCACGCTCGCACCCGGGGACGTGGTGATCGCCGACAACCTCGCAGCGCACAAATCGAAGCGGGTTCAGGACCTGCTCCACGACCAAGACAACTGGATGCTCTTCCTGCCGGCCTACAGCCCTGACCTTAACCCCATCGAAATGGCCTATTCCAAACTCAAGGCCCACCTCCGAAGGATCGCCGCCCGGACCTTCGATGCCTTGACCGAAGCCGTCGGCTCAATCTGCGATCTCTTCTCGTGGCAAGAATGCGAAGCCTACTTCAAGGCTGCCGGATATGTTGCAGAATAAATGTCCGATGCTCTAGGGGTCGATGTGACAACTGTCGAAGGCCGTTTGGCCGCAACAGCTTACGCCCTTGTGCAAGAAGGGATCAGCAGCGGCGGGTATCCGGTTCTACCGAAGAACCCGGAATTTGCCCGTATCGGCGCTGAGGCCGCCGCGCTTTACGAGTTGATGAACCCCGGCACCATTCTGGAAACGGGCGTGGGCGGCGATCCCGCGAAACAGCGCGCCTTACAGGATTTCATCGAAGCCGCTGGTGAAGCCTTCGCGCGTGGAGATTTACGGCTTCAGGAAGGCGAGATGGCGCAAGGCTGGGTTGAGGTTTTCCCTGAACTTACAGAAGATGAGCGCCGCTTGGGGCAGGTCCCTGGCTTTACCCCGGAACGGATCGAGCAGTGGCTTGAAACCTATCCGATCGAAGAATTAGGTCTGCCTAACCACACCGGATCGCCGATCCTTGATGATCCGACCGGCAACATCATTTCAACCCCGATCCCAGAAGAAACCGGGCCGAATATCGTTGACGCTCGACCTGGGGCCACAACGACACCTGACGGCAACAGAATTCTGCCACATGGCAGTAAGGGCGATGGGCAAGAATACATCACCGGCAAAGGGCACACCGTTGAACAGATTGATGATATCATTGCCAATCCACGCGCAGAACTCAGCGGCTTTGTCGAGGGTCGGGGTCGGCGAAAAGGTCAGGATGTGAGACTGTTAACTGGACCAGATGGTCATTGGGTCAAACTGGATGAAGACGGTAACGTAATTGCAACAAGTAATCGAAACTTGCCGTTGAGAAACGACGAGAACGATCCTGGTGCGATCATTCGGCCACTGGAGTGAACATGAACGAGCGTTTTGAACATCTCATAACCCAAGCACAAACCGGCGCTGGCACAGAATGGATTTCCGAGGCCGAGCTGTTGGAGTTCAACGAATATCTTGCTGAACGCGGCTTTGGTGTCTCTCGCATGGAAGTGAAACGAGCAAAAGGCGGGGCAATTCGGCCTAACCATGGTTACGAAGTTTCGCCACAACCTTTTCCTGGCGATGAGGAGCACTGGATGCATCATTTCGACCCTGTTCGTTCTGCTACTTACGTTCGAAGACAGGTTCGATATGCCAGAGAAGACGGCGCACTGTTTGACTACAAGGTTTGGGCGGAACAACCTTAAATCACCGAGAAGTTTGGTCAAAAACCCATACGTCTCTGCCCGGCCAACCCAGAGCCGCCACTGGTGCGACCGCAACGAAATGGGACTTTTGTCCCGCGTTGCAGTCTGTCGGCTGGCTTGTTTTTCTGCAATGCGCACGAGCGGCTGGAATGCTGCGCTGCACCGCGGCGTTGGAACTTCCGATGTGCACCGGGTGAACGCGGGTGTCATTGCTCAACCAGCCGCCAGAACCCGTGCTTGCGGGCGTGTTTCTGCCTGAGGCCTTCCGCGAACTGTGCGTAATCGGGGAATTCGCTGTAGTCACCGATGGCGGCGTCGCATGATCGAGGGCGGCGTCCTCGGCCTCGGTTTCGTCGAAGTCCGGCAGCAGTTTCAGGTACTATTGCAGACAGGCGCGCTGAGAGTTTCCCGGAATGTGCTCCAAACGTGCGTCTTGAGCTCATCTGTCCTGCCCAGCCTTTCGAGGCACTCTTGGTAGACCTCATCGAGGCTGTAGCTCAACATCCGGAAACTCTTGCCGTCCTCGACGGCGCGGGCACCGATGACGATGCCCAAGGCCTCGTCGACGCGGCCGGCATCCAGCAGGCGGCGCGCAACGCCAGGTGCGATCGTGCCATAGGTCAGTTGCTCGTGGGAATAGCGGGCCATGTACCCCCAGTCTTCACACGCAATGCGATAGATCTCGGAGACCGAGTACCGTCCGGTCAGCAGCAGATCGAAGAGATCGCGGACCACATTGAAGTTTTTCGGTTCCGGCACCATGCGTTGGCTTTCCCTGCAATGCCGATATCCGATGGCCGCCCGGTTCGGCATCCAGCCGTTGCGGATCTTGGCACCTTGGCCGCGTTTGAGGTTTTCCGAGAGGCTGTCGACGTAGTACGTGGAATCGCCGAAGATGATGTTCAGAATGAACTTGCCCTGGCTGGAGTTCTCGAAACTGTAGGTGCTGAACTTCAGGTCGCGCAGCAACCCCCGGTCGAGGGCATAGATGATCCGACCGCCATCCATCGAATTGCGGGCCAGCCGGTCGGGGTGCCAGGCAATGATGCCCTGGGAGTCGCTTGCCGATTTCTACAGCCATACAGGCCGTCCGTCGGTCGATCCCGAGCGACTGATCCGCATGCTGTTGGTCGGCTCTTGCTTCGGCAACCGATCCGAACGGCGGCTCTGCGAAGAGGTGCACCTGAACCTCGTGTAAGGAACAATCGAATTGCCAGATACAAATTCTAAGGACGAACGGCTAAGCGGTTCAGATCAACTCGCTCTGTTGGTCGAAAGACGGTCCTTAGCCACCTTGAAGGACGCGCTCGTGGAGGCACGGAGGTTTCTAAGCCTGCCGCAGACGGACAATCACCGGGCCACCAAACTGCCAGCCTCTCCCGGCTCGCCCGAGGTCGCGCGGCGGCTCTGGGCAATGGGCCAGCCGATGTCGGGCACCTCGGCGGAACGCTATCTCGCAGAGCGTGGCCTGACCGAGATGGGCCATCTCCAAAGCCTGCGGTTTCATCCGAACTGCTTCTACTGCGCGAGGATCACGCGCTGACAGACCCGCCTGAGGCCTGGCCCGCCCTGCTCGCCAAGGTGACGGACCTCGATGGGCGGTTTACCGAAGTCCTGAGACTAAAGGTTTCGATGTCCCGAAATCCTCTGTCGATTGTACCTCTAGACCTTCCGGCAGGCGCTGAGGTCAGACACCGCCGCGCGCGGCTGACGCCGCTCCTACCCCGGGCAATGTCGGCCTTGCCCAAATCCTGCCCTGCTTCGCGTCAGGCAAAATCTATGCATGCTGGCTTCGCAATCTGCACAGGATGAAATGACAGCGCCCGGGCCTGCAGCAGCGCCGCGATCACACGGCGCCCGGCATCATCCGCGGCCGATAAAGGGCATATTTGTCGCCATTACCGTCATGAATTGCACATTCGCCTCAGAGGGCAGCTCAGCCATATGAACCACGGAACGGGCCACGTTGCTCACATCCATCACCGGTTCGATGGCGATGGAGCCATCAGCCTGAGGCATGCCGGTGGTCATGGTCCGCGCCATCTCGGTCAGGGCGTTGCCGATATCGATCTGCCCACAGGCGATGTTAAAGGGGCGCCCGTCCAGGCTGATCGTGCGGGTCAGCCCGGTGATCGCGTGTTTGGACGCCGTATATGCCGCCGAGCCCCAGCGCGGCACATAGGCCGAGACCGAGCCATTGTTGATGATCCGGCCGCCCTGGGGATCCTGGCGCCGCATCAGGCCAAAAGCCGCGCGCGCGCAGATGAAGGATCCGTTCAGGTTGATATCCATCAGATTGCGCCAGTCATCGACCGAGATCTCGTCGATCGGCGCGCCCTTCAGGCTGACCCCGGCATTGTTGAACAGCGCATCGAGCCGCCCCCACTCCGCCGAGGCGGCGGCAAAGGCGGCGTCGACCTGCGCTTCGCTGGTCACGTCACAGGCCATGACCCTTGCGTTGACATGCCCGGCCGCGGTTTCTTCCAGCGCGGCGGCGCGGCGCCCCACCAGGCCAACGCGCCACCCTGCTTCGAGAAAGGCTTGCGCGGTGACCCTGCCGACGCCGGAACCGGCGCCGGTGATGATGATCGTTTTCGACATGCTTCGTCCTTTCCTGTCCCTCGCCGTCAATGATTGTCGCGCGGCAGGGCGTTGCGCACTTTCTGATAGGCGGTGGCCAGTTCAAGGCACCCCCCATCGGCCAGCTGCCCCACATGGCGGCGATAGATCTCTTGCCACGGTGTCTGGCTGACGATCTCGGGCGGCTGCCAGGCGTCGATACGGGCCTGCCATTCGTCCTCGGGCACCAGCGCATCCATCCGAGAGCTGTTCAGGTCAAGCCGCACCATATCGCCCGTGCGCAGATGTGCCAGCCCGCCGCCCACCACGCTTTCGGGCGAGGCATTCAGAATCGAGGGGCTTTCGGACGTGCCCGATTGCCGCCCGTCACCGACCGTGGGCAGATGGTTGACCCCTTGCCGGATCACCGCATCGGGGGGCTGCATGTTCACCACTTCGGCCGAGCCGGGATAGCCGACGCAGCCAACCCCCCGGATGAACAGGATGGTACGCTCGTCGATGTTCAGATCAGCATCGTTGATCCGCTCATGATAGTCCTCGGGCCCTTCGAACACCACGGCGCGGGCCTCGAACACACCCTCGTTGCCGGGCTCCGAGAGGAAACGTTCGCGGAAGTCCTGTGAAATCACGCTGGTCTTCATCAGGGCGCTGTCGAACAGGTTGCCTGACAGCACCTTGAACCCGGCATTCTTGCGCATCGGCGCGTCGTAAGAGGTGACGACATTTCTGTCCTGGCTCTCGATCCCGGCCAGGTTGGCGCCCATGGTATGGCCCGTGGCGGTCATCGCCTGAACATGAATGCGGCCCGCCTTCAGCAACTCTCCCATCACCGCCGGAACGCCGCCCGCGCGGAAGAAGCTTTCGCCCAGATACTCGCCAGCGGGCTGCATGTTCACCATCAGCGGCACGTCAAAGCCGATGGTCTCCCAATCCTTCACGTTCAGCTCGACGCCGATATGGCGGGCCACGGCCTGAAGATGGGGCGGCGCATTGGTCGACCCGCCGATGGCGGCATTGACCACGATGGCATTCTCAAAGGCCTCGCGGGTCAGGATGTCGGACGGTTTCAGATCCTCGTAGACCATGCCGACGATGCGCTTGCCGGTTTCATATGCCATCGACATGCGCTCGCGGAACGGGGCGGGAATGGCGGAATTGCCGGTCAGGCTCATGCCCAGCGCCTCGGCCATGGCGTTCATGGTGCTGGCGGTGCCCATGGTGTTGCAATGCCCCAGCGACGGGGCCGAGGAACAGACCCGGGCCATGAACTCCTCGTAATCGATCTTGCCCTCGGCCAGAAGGCGGCGGCTTTCCCAGACGATCATGCCCGACCCGGCGCGCTTGCCCTGCCACCAGCCGTCCAGCATCGGCCCGCCGTTCAGCGCGATGGCCGGAATGTCGACGGTCGCCGCCCCCATCAGCATGGCGGGTGTGGTCTTGTCACATCCCGTGGTCAGCACAACCCCGTCCAGCGGATAGCCGTGCAGCACCTCGACAAGGCTCAGATAGGCAAGGTTGCGGTCCAGCGCGGCGGTGGGCCGCTTGCCGGTTTCCTGGATCGGGTGCACCGGGAATTCCATCGGAATGCCGCCGGCCTCGCGGATGCCGGCCTTGATCCGGTCCATCAGGAAGACATGGATCTTGTTACAGGGCGCAATATCGCTGCCGGTCTGGGCAATGCCGATGATCGGGCGTTCGCTTTGCAGCTCTTCGCGTGAAAACTGACTGTTCTGGTAGCGCTCGACATAAAGCGCGGTCATGCCCGGGTTGTTGGGATTGTCGAACCATTCCTGGCTGCGGAACCGTTTGTTCGCGCGGGTGTCGGACATCTTGACCTCCTAGGATGCAATAATGGGCCGAAGCGCCATCGGCCTTGCGATAGAATTCCTATTTGGTATACCAAATGCAAGAACAATCAACGGAGCTGATCCAATACGCCATTTAGCCCTCTTGTTTTGCGGCAGCCTTGCCTTTGCGCCCCCGGCCCTGGCCGATGTCGATATTCAGGCTGCCGATGCCTGCCTCGCCGCCGCGTTCGACGCAGGCGGGCAAGGCGGCGATTGTGTCGAGAGCGCGCATGCCGAGTGCTCCGCCCTGCCCGAGGAAGCGCCAGCCGTTGCGGTGCTTTGCTTTACCGATGGGCAGCGGGTCTGGGACACCGCCACCGCCGCGACGATGAAATCCCTGGCCACCCGCCTGCCCGAGGACGTCGCCGCCATCACCGGGATCGAGGTGAAATACGATATCCTGTCGGGTCTGCTGCAATGCGACCGGCTGGAAGAGCTGGCGATCGCGGTCTCAGACCTGCCCTCCGGCACCATCGCCCGAGAGAAGGCCCGCTGTGCCGCGACTGTCGCCGGGCTTGCCTATACCCGGCTGCGCTGGCGCGCGCAGGGCCTGAAATGATCCCAGACACCAGAGGACGCCATGATCGAGGAACCACCCCTTCTGACCATCCGCCGCGCCTTTCCCCGTCCGACGGCGGCGCAGGTGGCGGCGTTTCAGGACGTGCCCACCGGCTTTGTCTGCGACGCGCTTGGCGGGCAAGGCGCGATGAACACCGTGATCCGGCCCATCGGCGGGCTCGAGCGCGAGGTACACGCCGCCGGGCCCGCGCTGGTGGCCGATAACGGCCCGGCGGAAATCCTCGCCACCGTTGCGGCGGTGCATTTCGCCCAGCCCGGCGACGTGATCGTCGCCGCCACGCATGGGGGCCGCAATGTCGCCGCCGCGGGCGACAATCTTTGCGCCATGATGCGCAACAAGGGCTGCGTCGCTTTTGTCACCGATGGCGAGTTGCGCGATTACAAGGGCCTGATGGAGGTTGGCCTGCCCGCATGGTGCGCCGGGCTGAACCCCAATTCGCCCTTTTCCAAGGGCCCGGGCCGCGTCGGGTTCGGCGCCACGGTGGCCGGGCGCCATGTGGAAAGCGGCGACATGATCGTCGCCGACCGCGACGGGGTGGTGGTGGTGCCCTTCACCCGAATCGACGCGGTGATTGCCCGGCTTGAGCAGATCACACGGTTGGAGGCAGAGGCAGAGGAAAAGGTGCGCTCGGGATACTGCGACTTTCCCGCCATCGAGGCGATGATAGCCGATGGCAGCGCCATCGTGATTGACTGAGGAGACGGCATGAACACGGTCGACCTTTCCGGCCTTGTTGCCGTCGTCACCGGCGGTGCCCAGGGCATCGGGCGCGCGGTGGCGGAACGCTGCCTTGCCTCTGGCGCCCGCGTGGCGCTGTGGGATCGCGACCGCGCGCTGGCCGAACGGACCGCCGCGGCCCTGGGCACGGCAGAGACCGTGCGCGCCTGCGGGTGTGACATCACCGACCCCGCCAGTATCGCCGCGGCGATGGCCGCGACCGAGGCCGCGTTCGGTCAGGTCGACATCCTGGTCAACAGCGCCGGAATCGCCGGGCCGAACGCGCTGGTCGAAGATTATGACGACGACGCCTTTGCCCAGGTGATCGCGATCAACCTGACCGGCACCTATCTTGTCAACAAGGCTGTGGTGGCGGGCATGAAGGCGCGCGGCTTTGGGCGCATCGTCAACATCGCCTCTGTCGCCGGCAAAGAGGGCAACCCCAACGCCGCCGCCTATTCCGCGTCCAAGGCCGGCGTGATCGGGTTTACCAAATCGCTGGGCAAGGAGCTTGCCGGGTTCGACATCGCCGTCAACTGCGTCACCCCGGCCGCCGCCCGAACCGCGATCTTCGACCAGCTGTCGCAAGAGCATATCGACTACATGCTCTCCAAGATCCCGCGCGCCCGCTTTGTCGAGGTCGGCGAAATCGCCGCCATGATCGCCTGGCTTGTCAGCCGCGAGAACAGCTTTACCACCGCCGCCGTGTTCGACCTGTCGGGGGGCCGGGCCACCTATTGAAGGGGCGCTGTGAGTAGAAACGGCCAGCACCCCTAATGGTGTCGGCCATCCTGTGATCTACCGGGAAGGCACCGCCGCCGCAGGGCTGGCCCCGCGCGACCGCTGCCCCTTTGTCAAACAGCGCGGCGCGGACCGCCCCCCTACCCCGCGAACGCATAGGCGCTCAGAAACGCACGGTCGGGTTCGACCCCCAGGCCCGGGCCGTCGGGCACCGCGATCCAGCCGCCGTTCCGGGCCACCTGCCCCTGAATGTCGAGCGGTTCCGTCAGCAGGCTGTCGCGAAAGATGTTCAGGGTGGTATCGAATTCCAGCCAGGGTTCGCGCGGGAACAGGCCGCCGGGCATGGGTGGCATCGCAGCCAGCAGATGCAGGTTCGTCGCCACCGCCACGGCCGAGCCCCAGACATGGTTCACCACCGGCACGAAATGCGCATGGCACAATGCCAGCACCCGCAGGTACTCGGTGATCCCCCCCAGCGCGCAGACCTCGGGTTGCGCGATATCGAGGCCCTGCGCCTCGAGCAACCTGCGCCAGCCCCAGCGGGTGAACTCTGCCTCGCCGCCCGATATGTTCACCTTGAGCCCGGCGCGCAGCGCGCGGTAGCCATCCAGATCCTCGGGCGCGACCGGCTCCTCGAACCAATAGGCGCCCAGCTCCTCGAGCGCGCGGCCGACAAAGAACGCATCCGAAGTGGTGTAGCAATGATTGGCGTCGACCATGAAGTCGAACCCCTCGCCCACACCGCGCCGCACCGCCTCGCAGAGTTTCACATCCTCGCGCGCGCCCAGCCCGACCTTCATCTTGGTGGCGGCAAAGCCCATATCGCGGATTGCCGCCGCCTCGTCGGCAAACCGGGCCAGATGCGCGGCGGTGCTTTCGCGTTTCAGCATCATGCCATAGCCATAGGCCTGTACCCGGGTCCGGTGGGCGCCGCCGATCAGCTTGTGCAACGGCAGCCCGGTCACCTTGCCCGCGATATCCCACAAGGCGATGTCGACCCCCGACAGCGCCTGGATCGGCATCCCCTTCTGCCCGTGATCGCGCAGAAGGTTATAAACCTTGTGCCAGATCACATCCCGGTCCAGCGGATCATCCCCCAGAACCATCGGCTGGATGACCTTTTCGACGATGGTCTTGTTGGCCAGCGCCACGGTGCCGGGGCCAAAGCATTCGCCCCAGCCGGTGATGCCCTCGTCGGTTTGCACTTCGACGATATGGGCGGTGCGGCGGGCATAGTATTGCTGTGAATAGCCAAGCTCTTCTGGCATGTCGGTTTGCAGCACATGGCTGCGGATCGCGGTGATCCTCATTGCTGGCCTTTCCTCGGGACGGTCGCAAAGGCGCTTTTGGCACCGGCGCTTTCCTGGGTCTTGAAGATCGAGGAAGTGTCCGGAGCAGGCGGCAGGGGCATGCGTACCGGAACCGGCGCGACCCGGGGCTGAATGCAGGGCGCGCCGGTCACCACCCGGTCCACAAGGTCGTCCCAGAACCGCCGCTGCCCCAGCGAATGGATGTAAGAGGCCGCACCCAGCAGCGGCCAGGCATCGGCGCGGCCCAGTTCATAGAACAGGATGAACCGGGGCCGGTCGCTGATATTGGGCGCTGAACCGTGCAACAGGCGCACGTGATGCACCGTCATGCTGCCCGCCTTGCCTGTCAGGGTCACGATCCGGTCCCGATCAAACAGCGGATCGTCGGGGTCGATGGCCCCGGCAAAGACCCCGCCCACATGGTGATCCAGCACCGGGCCGCGATGGGTGCCCGGCACCACCATCAGCGGGCCGTTATCCTCGGTCACATCCTCAAGCATCAGGCCAAAGGCCAGCAGGTCGTCGTTGGTATGCGGGTAAAAGGCCCAGTCCTGATGCCATTCCACCGCCGCACCGCCTCCGGGCGCCTTGGTGTTCAGCTTCGAGGTCAGGATCGAGGTATCGGGCCCCAGCAGGTCGGTCAGCACCTCGGTCATGGCCGAGGTGCGCAGAACCTCCCAGAAATACGGGTCCTGCTTGTGCGGTATCTTGATGCGGGTCAGCCGCGGGCTGTCCGGCCCGTGCCCGCTGTCGAGGTCATAGACATCGTTGCTGGCGCTCACCTGCCGCGAGGCGTCGATCAGACCGGCGGTTATGGCGCGCAGCCTGTCCAGCTGCTCGGTGGTGACCGCGTTCTCAATCAGCAGATAGCCGTTTTCGGCGTAGAAGTCCTTTTGCTCCCGGCTCAGCATAGGCGCACCCTCCCCAGCGCTATTTCCTGGTGACCTCGTCCATATCCAGCCCGTTCAGCGCGCCGACATGGTTTGACAGCATCGGCACGAAATCCTGCCCGGCACCCTGCGCCTCGGCATGGGTGTAGTAATGGCGCGCAGCGCTGGCCATGATGTTCACCACCCCCGCCTCGGTCGCCATCGCGTTCACATAGCGCATGTCCTTGGACAGGTTGGCGATGGAAAACTTGTGCGCATTCTCGTCGCGCTCGCAGACATATTGCATGAAGGTTGCGAAAAAGCCGCTGCCAAGGCGGCTGGGACCAATCACCTCGCGGAAGGTATGGGGTGAGATACCCACCCTTGCCCCCAGAACCACGGCCTCTGAATAGAGCGCGGCATAGGCGCCCCCGAGGAAGTTCATCAGCAGCTTCATCTTGTGCCCCGCGCCCACCGGGCCGATGCGGGTGATGGTGCCGGCCCAACAGTCGATGACCGGGGTGATGGTCTTCATCAGCGCCTCGTCACAGCCCACCATGGCGTCGAGCGTGCCGTCCTCGGCCTCTTTCGGGGTGCGGCCCAGGGGCGCGTCGACCATGTGAACGCCCTGCGCCGCCATCTCTGCCGCCAGCGCCAGGGTGGACACAGGATCGGCGGTGGTGGTGTCGATCACGATCAGCCCCGGCCTTGCAGCGGCAAGAATGCCCTCGGGTCCACGGATCACCGCCTCGACCTGTTTGCTGTTGCCCAGACAGATATGGATGATGTCGCAGCGCGCCGCCATGTCGGCGGGGCTTGCCGCTTCCTGCGCGCCCAGCGCCACCAGGCTGTCGATGGGGGTGCGGTTCACGTTACCGCGGACCCACAACGGGTATCCGCCCTTGAGGATGTTCTTGGCCATTCCGTGGCCCATGAAGCCCAGGCCGATGAAACCGATGACCGGTCTGTCCATGTCTCACTCCCTCCCGCACCGCATCTCTACCCGGATGAGGGGCGGCGGCCGGTGGCACAAGGCCCCTTCCGGCGCGCTTCGCCCACACCCCTAAAGGCTGGCGGTGATTCCTCCGTCGACGAACAGAACATGCCCGTTCACAAAACTCGCCGCATCCGAGCACAGAAAGATACAGGCCCCGACCAGTTCCTCTACCTCGCCCCAGCGGCCCGCAGGGGTGCGTTTTTCCAGCCAGGCCGAGAATTCGGGATCCGCCACCAGCGCGGCATTCAGCGGCGTGTCGAAATAGCCCGGCGCAATGGCGTTGCAGTTCAGCCCGTGGCGCGCCCAGTCGGTGGCCATGCCCTTGGTCAGATTGCTCACCGCGCCCTTGGAGGCGGTGTAAGGCGCGATCCCGGGCCGGGCCAGCGCCGACTGAACCGAGGCGATATTGACGATCTTGCCAGCGCCGCGCCCGATCATGTGCCGCGCCACCGCCTGTCCGACGTAAAAGGCGCTGTTGACATTGGTGCGCATCAGCCGGTCGAACGCCTCGACCGGGAACTCTTCCAGCGGGGTGCGGTGCTGCATCCCGGCATTGTTGACCAGAATGTCGATCTGCCCGATCTCGGCCTCGAAACCGTCGACCGCCTTGCGCACGGCATCAGCGTCGGTGACGTCGAACACCAGTGTCTCGACCTCGATCCCCTGTCCGCGCAACTGTTCGGCCGCGCCCGCGAGCCGGGCGCCATCTCGGGCGTTCAGCACCACCGACGCGCCCGCCTGCGCCAGTCCGCGCGCCAGAGCATAACCAATGCCCATCGAAGATCCGGTGACCAGCGCGCGACGGCCCTTCAGATCGAACAAGTCCATGGCTTTTCTCCCCAAAGGCCGCATGGTTGACAATTCCGGGCAAACCCGTCTTCATAAAATGGTATACCATTTTGGGGGCGATGCAAGCGAAAGCCCCGGAAAGGATCCCTTGTCACGACCGCTGCCCCGCCCGCGCCCCTTTGCCCGCCTGAGGGCCCCGGACCAAAGCACTCCTGCCCCAGGCGCCAGGGAGAGGACATGCTGACCTTTGCCGCCGCAGTCCTGTTTCTGATCATCACGCCCGGGCCGGGCGTGATGACGACCGCAGGTTTTGGCGCGGCCTATGGGTTCCGGGCCTCGCTGTCCTATGTCGTGGGGCTGTTTATCGGCACCAACCTGGTGATGCTGGCGGTGATGACCGGCCTGGCGGCGGTGCTGCTTTCGGTGCCCGGCCTGCGCCTGGTGCTGCTGGTGCTTTCGGTCGGCTATCTGCTGTATCTTGCCGCCCTGATCGCCCTCGCCGGTGCCCGCGTCGCCTTTATCGAGGCCCGCAGCGCCCCCGGCGTCATGCGCGGCGTGCTGTTGCAGGCGATCAATCCCAAGGCCTATGCCGTCAACACTTCGCTGATCACCGGGTTCAACTATGCCCCCGATGCCTTTCTGTTCGAGATGTTCACCAAGGCCTTGATACTGAACGCAATATGGATCCCGATCCACCTTGCCTGGCTCTGGGCGGGGGCCGCGTTGCACCGGCTCAACCTGCCGCATTCCACCCAGCGCGCCATCAACATTCTGATGGCGCTGTCGATGCTTGGCGTGGTCGCGCTGGCGCTGTGGTCAGCGTCGAGGGTCAAGGCATGAGGACCCGTCGACAGCGCCCCGCACCGCCGGGCAATCCGGCGCGCAATTAGGAGGACAACCATGCTGCCTCATTCCAACCCCACGCCCGAGGCCACGCTTGTCGGCCGCATCTGGCGCCCCGGTATCGGACCCTGCCTGGTCCGCCTCGACGGGGACCGGGTGGTCGATATCACCTCGACCGCCCTGCCCACCCTGCATGCCCTGCTGGAGACGCCCGATCCGCTCGACACCGCCCGCGCCGCGCCCGGCACGCCGGTCACCACCCTGGCAGAGCTTGCGGGCAGCTCGAGCCCCGATGCCGGTTCGGACGCGCTGCGCCTGCTGGCGCCGCCCGACCTGCAGGCGGTCAAGGCCAGCGGCGTCACCTTCGCCGCCTCGATGGTCGAGCGGGTGATAGAGGAGCAGGCCGCCGGCGACCCTGACCGCGCGGCCGCGATCCGCGTCCGCGTCGGCCGGGTGATCGGCGACAGCCTGTCGGGCATCGTGCCCGGCTCGCCCAAGGCGATGCAGGTCAAGGCGGTGCTGCAAGAGGAAGGGCTCTGGTCGCAATACCTCGAGGTCGGAATCGGCCCGGATGCCGAAGTCTTTACCAAGTGCCAGCCCATGGCCGCCGTCGGTTGGGGCGCCCGCGTGGGCCTGCATCCGATCTCGAGCTGGAACAACCCCGAACCCGAGATCGTGCTCGCCATCAATTCGCGCGGCGATATCCTGGGTGCGACGCTTGGCAATGACGTGAATCTGCGCGACGTCGAAGGCCGCTCCGCCCTGCTGCTGGGAAAGGCCAAGGATAACAACGCCTCTTGCGCCATCGGCCCGTTCCTGCGCCTGTTCGACGCCGACTTCACGCTCGACACGGTCCGGGCTGCCGAGCTGTCGATGACGGTCAAAGGCTCCGACGGCTTCATCCTCGATGGCCGGTCCTCGATGGCGCAGATCAGCCGCGATCCGGCCAGCATCGTGGCGCAGACGATCGGGCGGCACCATCAGTATCCCGACGGGTTCTTCCTGTTCCTGGGCACCATGTTCGCCCCGATCCAGGATCGCGACGCGACGGGCCAGGGGTTTACCCATCACCAGGGCGATGTGGTGACCATTTCCGAGGCCGCACTTGGCAGCTTGCGCAACAGCGTGTTCCTGTCGACCGATTGCCCGGAATGGAAATTCGGCACCGCCGCTCTGATGAAAAACCTTGCCAAACGGGGGCTGCTGTGAGCACGCCAGATCTTTTCCACCATGCCCTGTATCTATCGCAAACCCATGATCGGGTACCCTCTCCGGGTGCCGATCACCGCCAATCGCGGGGCGCGCGCTATCTGCGTCGCCCGGCCTCGAGCGGCGCAATGAACAAGCGGAAGCAGCCATGACCAGTTTCCTTGCCATCGGCGAATGCATGATCGAACTGCACGAGACCGGGGACGGGCTGTATCGCCGCGGCTTTGCCGGAGATACGTTCAACACCGCCTGGTATGCCAAACGCCTGCTGCCAGCATCCTGGAGGGTCGGTTACGCATCTTGCATCGGGCAGGATACCGTCTCTGACGAAATGGCCGGCTTCATGGCGCAAGAGGGGATCGACACCTGCGCGTTGCGCCGGCTGCCCGACCGTACAGTCGGCCTTTACATGATCAGCCTCGACAACGGCGAGCGCAGTTTTTCCTATTGGCGCGGCCAATCCGCCGCCCGCCAGCTTGCCAGCGACCCCGATTGGCTGGACAGCGTCCTGTCGGGGGCGGATATCCTTTACTTCTCGGGTATTACCCTGGCGATCCTGTGTCCCGATCACCGCCGCGCCCTGTGCGATGCGCTGGCCCGAGCACGCTCGCGCGGGGCCACTGTCGCCTTTGATACGAACCTGCGCCCAAGCCTGTGGGAAGACACCGCAACGATGCGGGCGGGGCTGAGCCTTGGCGCCTCGGTCGCCGATGTGGTCCTGCCCAGCTTTGACGAGGAAAACGGCCTTTTTGGCGATGCCGAGCCGCAGGCCACCATCGCCCGCTATCACGCCGCCGGGGCGGGGATCGTGGCGGTCAAGAACGGGGGGGGCGATCTGACCCTGTGGGATGGCAAGCGCCTGCACAACCTGCCCGCAACACCGGTGGCCCGGGTCGTCGACTCGACCGCTGCCGGGGATAGTTTCGGTGCCGCCTTCATGGCCGGTCTCGCCACTGGCGCATCCGCCACGGACGCCGCAGCGAGGGCGATGTCTCTGGCGGCGCAAGTCGTTCAATCCCGGGGCGCCCTGGTACCCGGCATATTCGAGAGGGAGCCAAAATGAACATTCTCATCATCGGCGGCGGTGGCGTCGTGGGCCAGAAACTTGGCCGCCTCCTCGCCACGCGCGGCCATCTGCGCGGACGGGAGATCACCCGTCTTACCCTGGTCGATATCGTCGATCCGGCGCCGATTCCCGATGCCGCCGTGCCGGTCGAAACCGCCACCTGCAACATCGCCGACCCCGCGTCGGTCGCCGGCTGCATCGGTGCGGATGTCGATGTCATCTACCTGCTGGCGGCCATCGTCTCGGCCCAGGCCGAAGAGGATTTCGACCAGGGCTATGCCATCAATCTGATGGGCACGCTGAACGTGCTGGAACGCGCCCGGGCGCTGAAGACGTCACCCGTGGTGGTCTTTACCTCTTCCATCGCCGTCTATGGTGGCGAGGTCCCCGATCCGATCCTCGATCACAGCTTCCTCAACCCGCAGACATCTTATGGCACGCAGAAGGCGATCGGAGAGATGCTGCTGACCGACTACTCCCGCAAGGGCTATGTCGACGGGCGCGGGTTCCGCCTGCCCACGATCTCGGTGCGGCCCGGCAAGGCCAACCGCGCGGCGTCCTCCTTCATGTCCTCGATCCTGCGCGAGCCGCTGAACGGGCAGGAAGCCGTCTGCCCGGTGGACGAGGATTTCCTCCACTATTACCTCAGCCCCCGCAAATGCGTGGAAAACCTGGTCAAGGGCGCCGAGCTGGATGCCGAGGCGCTGGGCCAGAACCGCTGCATGATGATGCCCGGCCGGATATGGAGCATCCGCCAGCTGATCGACGCCATGACGGCGGTGGCGGGACCGCAACCGGCAGGGCTGATCCGGTGGGACTCCCAGCCCGAAATCAAGCGCATCGTGTCGGGCTGGCGCTACGACCTTCGCCCGGAAAAGTCGCTGAAGCTTGGCCTGAGTGCGGATGACAGTTTCGAGGACAATGTGCGGTATTATCTGGAGGATGACCGCCCGGCGGGCTGACCGGCACCGGCGCGCAGCAGGATGTTTGCGCGCCGCTTCTCCGCCTTGGTCGGGCACCCGTTTGCCGCGCCCGCATCGCCCGGGCAACCGCACTCACCGGATATCGCCTGCCCTTATGGCTTGTTGACCGGTGTCAGCACCGGCTTGCCTGCCAGATGCGCGGCGATATTGCCGCGCTGAAGCGCCCCCATCGCGGCGCGGGTTTCAACCGTGCCCGAACCCTGATGCGGTTGCAGCACCACATTGCTGAGCGCAAGGAAACGCGGATCGATCGTTGGCTCGTTCAGGAACACGTCGAGCGCCGCGCCGGCGATCCGCCCCCGTTCCAGCGCATCCAGCAACGCGGTCTCGTCGATGGTCGAGCCGCGCGAGATATTGACGACAACCCCCCTGGGGCCCAGCGCCTCGATCACCTCGCGCGAGATGAATTTCTCGGTCTCCGGCCCGCCGACCAGGGCCACCACAAGGAAATCCACCGCCTTGGCCAGCGAGACCGGATCAGCGTGATAGGTCCAGCCGGGCGTGTCCTTTTCAGAGCGGGCGAAGTAATGGATATCCATCTTGAAGGCCGCGAGCCGGTCGGCAATCTCCCGGCCGATCCGGCCCAGCCCGACAACTCCGGCCACCCCGCCCGAAGCCTTGCGGTTCAGTGGGAAATTGGCCGTCTCCCAGTGGCCCTCCCTGACCCAGGCGCCCCCCTGTTCCATCCGGCGGCATTGCATCAGCAGCATCGTCACCGCAAGGTCCGCCACATCGTCATTCAGGACGCCAGGCGTGTTGGTCACCGTGATGCCCCGCGCCGTTGCCGCGGCCACATCTATGGCATCGTATCCGACGCCGAAATTGGCGATCACCCCCAGCCCCGGCAGCAGGTCCATTTCCGCCCCGCCAAAGGCCGTGTGCCCCATATAGGCCACCGCAGAGATGCCTGCGCGCATGGCGGGTTCCAACCCCGCCACCTCGGCGATGCCGCCCAGCATCAGGGCGCCGAATTCCTGCTGCAATGCCTGCCGGTCATTGTCGTTGTAAGGGCCGATTGCCAGGGTCTGGGTCATGATCGCTCCTGCTTGCTCTGAAGGCGCCGGGCCAGCGCTGCCGGACGGCAGCGTACCGCCCCGCATTTTGCGACCCACTCGGCCATTTCTGCGCCTGTTCAACGCGTGTGATTTGGTATACCAAAGTACAAAACCGTGGAAAAGACAACAGTTCTTCAGGGATTTCGGTCCATGACCAGCATGATCTTCGCCGACAGCCAGCCCCCCCTGCGGGCAGAGCCGGCCTTTGGTATCCTCGCCGGCGCGCAGGCGCTGAACCGGTTTCCCGACCAGGCCCGTGTGGCCAGCCTGACGGGCACGTCCGTTGGCTTCCGGGGCGAAGGTCATGTCCGCTTTTCCCATGCCACTTCCACGGAAAACAGTGTCGACCCAATCCAACGGATCCGAACGATCCTTTGACAGGAGCCTGCCCATGCACACCCGCGTCTGCCGCATCCATGCCGCCCGAGATATCCGGGTCGAAACCGATCCCCTGCCCGAGCCCGGCCCCGCCCAGGTGATCGTCGCCATGGCGGCGGCAGGCATCTGCGGCTCGGACCTGCATTATTACCACGACGGCGGCTTTGGCCCGATCCGGGTGCGCGAACCGATGATCCTCGGCCACGAGGGCGCGGGCGTGGTCGCCGCCCTTGGCCCGGGCGTGACCGGTCTGGCGGTGGGCGACCGCGTGGCCGTCAACCCCAGCCGCCCCTGCGGCACGTGCAGCTATTGCGTCGAGGGGCTGACGACCCATTGCCTCAACATGCGGTTCTACGGCTCTGCCATGCGCTTTCCCCATGAACAGGGCCTGTTTCGCGACAAGCTGCTGACCGATGCCGCGCAATGCCACAAGCTGTCCGATCATGTCACGATCTCCGAAGGGGCCTGCGCCGAGCCTCTGGCGGTGTGCCTGCATGCCCGTCACATGGCCGGAGAGGTCAGGGGCAAGCGCGTTCTGGTCACCGGATCGGGGCCCATCGGGGTGCTCTGCGCCGCCGTCGCCGCCGAGGCCGGAGCCGCGGAAATTGTGGTGACCGACCTTCAGGACGCCCCGCTGGAGGTAGCCCGCCGGATGGGCGCCACCCGCACGGTAAATATCGCGCGCGAGGTCGAGGCGATGGCCGCCTATGCGGTCGACAAGGGCCATTTCGATCTGGTCTTCGAATGCTCTGCCGCCGCACCGGCCATACATTCCGCCATTGCCGCCCTGCGCCCTCAGGGCACCTATGTGCAGGTGGGGGTTACCGGCGACGTGCCGCTGCCCGTCAACCTGATCGTCGGCAAGGAACTGTGCCTTCAGGGCACCCAGCGGTTCCGGGCCGAAGAGTTTGCCGAGGCGGTGCGGCTCATCTCCTCCCGGCGCATCGACCTGCGGGCGATGATTTCGGGCAGCTTCCCGCTGGAACAGGCGGAAGAGGCGTTTCGGATGGCCGCAGACCGCAGCCGCGCGGTCAAGGTTCACCTGACCTTTGCCGACAGCTAGGCCCCGCCGATGACCCGAGCAGAGCTGAGGCTGGGGTTGATCGGCACGGGCATCGCCCTGTCCCGGACCCCGGCCATGCATATGGCCGAGGGCCGCGCGCAGGGGATCGCCACCCGCTATGACCTGATCGACCCCGACCGGATGGAGACGCCGCCGCCGCTGACCAGCCTGCTGGACCGCGCCGAAACCGAAGGCTACGCGGGTCTGAACATCACCTATCCCTACAAGCAGGAGGTGCTGTCGCATCTGCATCACCTGTCGCCTGCCGCCGCGGCGATCGGGGCTGCGAACACGGTGGTGTTCCGCGACGGCCAGCGGTTCGGGCACAATAGCGACGCCTGGGGCTTTGCCGAAGCGATGCGCAAGACCATGCCCGATATCCGGCTGGACCGGGTGTTGCTGATCGGTGCTGGCGGCGCCGGATCGGCGGTGGCCCATGCGCTGACCTCGCTGGGGGTGGGGCAGTTGCTGATCACGGATCGCGACATGCCCCGGGCGCTGGCGCTGGCGGCTGCCACCGGGGCCGGCGCGCTGGCCGGCTCCGAGATCACCCCGAACATGGCCGACGGGGTGGTGAACGCGACCCCCGTGGGCATGGCCAAACTGCCCGGGATGCCGATGGATCCTGCCCTGCTGGCGCCTGCGCAATGGGTGGTCGATATCATCTACTTCCCGCTGGAAACCGCCTTTTTGCGGGCGGCGCGGGCGCGCGGGTGCCGGGTGACGAACGGGCGCGCGATGGCGGTCTATCAGGCCGTCCGGGCGTTCGAGCTGTTTACCGGGCAGGTCGCGCAAGCCGGGCGGATGCAGGCCGTATTCGACGCGTTCGATCGCTAGATCACGTCCTGTGCCGCCCGCCGGCGCTTTCGCGGTGCCAGATATACAGGCCCGAGGCGATGATGATCGCGCCGCCACCCAGGGTCCAGACCGTGGGCCAGGTATTGAACACGATCACGCCGGCCAGCGCCGCCCAGAAAATCTGGCTGTAGATCAGCGGCGCAAGGATCGAGGCATCGGCCCAGCGATGCGCGGTGGTCGCCGCAACATGGCCGCACAGCCCGAAGGCTCCGATGGTGCAGAGAACCAGCCAGTCCAGCCCGGCTTCCGGCCAGATCGCGACCCTCAGCGCAAACGGTGCCAGCACCAGCGTGGCCAGCCCGCTGGCCCAGATCTGCTGGGTTGCGGTGCTTTCGATCCCGGTCAGCAGACG
Source organism: Ruegeria pomeroyi DSS-3 (assembly GCF_000011965.2). NCBI lineage: Bacteria > Pseudomonadati > Pseudomonadota > Alphaproteobacteria > Rhodobacterales > Roseobacteraceae > Ruegeria > Ruegeria pomeroyi. The sequence goes on from NC_003911.12 coordinate 2,577,070, forward strand.
GGTCATGACGAAATACATCGAGGCCATCCCCAGCCCTCCCAGGCTGTAGAACATGGCCGGGTGGAACGCGGCCGACCAGGGCTGAACCACGATCAGCACACCAAGGAACCCGGTGCAGACGGCAACGATCCGGCGGATGCCGACACGTTCGCCCAGGATCGGTATGGCCAGCAGGGTGATCACGATCGGCCCGGCAAAGGCGATGGTCGCGGTCACCGTTATCGGCAGGTATTTCAGGGCCTGAAAGTTCAGGACGGTACTGCCCAGCAGAAAGAACGAGCGCAGGATTTGCCGCCCCGGCGCCTGCGAGCGGAAGGTGGCCGTTCCCTCGGTCGGCAGGTAATAGGCCAGCCCATACAGGAAATGGCCCAGATAGCGCGCAAAGACGATCTGAAGCACCGGCACCCCTGCCCCCGCCAGCCACTTGGCCGAGGTGTCGATGCAGGTAAACAGCACCGCCGCCAGCGACATCAGCACAACACCCGCGGCAACGCGGTCTTCGCGTGGCTCGATCAACCGCGCCTCATACCGTCATGCCGCCGTCGATGGCCAGGCATTGCCCGGTCATATAGGCGCTCTCGTCAGAGGCCAGATAGACGACAAGCGCGGCGATCTCGTCCGCCTCGCCCAGGCGACCCATGGGTTGGCGGGCAACGAATTGCGTCATCGCCTGTTCATAATTGCCGGTGGCGTGCAGGCGGTCATGCAGCGAGGGGCTGTCGACCGTGCCCGGTGCGATGCAGTTGCAGCGGATGCCCTGCGCGACATATTCCGCCGCGACCGCCTTGGTCAGGCCGACCAGTGCGGCCTTGGAGGTGCCATAGATAAAACGGTTGGGCAGGCCGCGCAGATGCGACGCGACCGAGGCGATGCCGACGATGGCACCCCGGCGGCGGTCCAGCATGGCCGGCAGCGCCGCCTGTATCGCATGAAAATGCGCCCGCACGTTCAGGTTCATGGCAGCGTCGAAATCGTCGTCCGTGGCCTCGAGCGGGCTGCCCGAATGCACCACCCCGGTGCAGTTGACAAGGATATCGGGCGCAGCCTCGGTCACCGCCTGTTGCAGCGCCGCCTTGTCCAGCGCGTCCAGCGCAAAGGCGCGGGACACATCGAGCCCATCGAGCAGGTCGCCGTTCCGGTCGGTGGCGATCACCCGTGCCCCCTCGCGCACCAGGGCCTGGGCCGAGGCCCGACCGATCCCCTGACCCGCAGCGGTGACAAAGGCCGTCTTGCCTGTCAGTCTCATTTCTTTTCCTCTCCAAGGTGGCGCACCATCCAGTCGATCATCTGCGGCACCATCAGGCCGCCGTCGCCACCGTCACGGGCTTCGCGCAGGGTGGCATCAGCGGCGATCGACATGCGACTGAAAAGCCCCATCTCCGTCGCCATTTGCCGGTAATAGCCGACATCCTTGGCGGCGTTTGCGACCGTGAAGGCCAGGTCGATCCTGCCACCGTTGGCATAGGCATTGATGAAATCCATCATGCCGGAATGGTTCGGCCCGGCGGCCATGACATTGTAAAGCGCCTGCCGTTCGATCCCGGTGGCATCCGCGATCGCGAATGCTTCGGCCATGGCGCAGGCGGTGGTCATGGAATAGCAGTTGTTGATGAGCTTGATCGTGTGCCCATTGCCAAGCGCACCAAGATGGAAGACGTTTTCGCCCAGCGTATGAAGCACCGGTTTCACCCGGTCGAACGTCGCCTTGTCACCCGAACACATGATGTTGAGAAGCCCGTCCCTGGCATGGGCCGGCGTGCGCCCCAGCGGCGCGTCGAGATAGGTTGCGCCCTTGCCGGCAAGATCGCCGCCGATCCGCCGGGTCGATGCGGGCAGAGAGGTGCCGAAGTCGATCACCACCTGCCCCTCTCGCGTGCCCGCCAGAACGCCGTCATCCCCGTAGATGCGGCTTTCGACCTGGGCCGAGGTGCCCATGCACAACATGACGATATCACTCGCCTCTGCCACGGCGCGGGCATGGGCCGCCTCGGTAGCGCCCCGCGCAAGGGCCGCCTCTACCCCGGTGCGGTCGCGATTGCCCAGAACGGTCACGGCATGGCCTGCCTTTTGTAGGCATTCCACCATGGCCGCCCCCATCAGCCCGAGACCGATGAACCCGATATGTGCCTTGTCCATGTTGTTCTCCTTCATATGCCAGAGTAGTCGCCGGGCACCTCATGCGCCCTCACCGGCCGTCCAAGCTTGCCCGACAGGGCCGCGGCCAGTGTCATTTCCAGGGCCGCGTTCCCATCGGTACCGGTGCACAGGACATCATCCTGCGCGCCCTCCAGGACAGCGGCAAAGCGGTTGATCTGTTCCAGCAGCGGATCGACCCTGGCAAACCCGGCCCCGGCCGCGCGGGCCAGCGGTTTGGACCATTCGATCTCGCCGGGGGCCGAGCGGCCCCAACGGGTGAGCGACGGAAACTCCAGCGCGCCCGCTGTGCCGGTAATGCGGATGTAATCCTGCCCGGAGACCGCGATGGCGGGGTTCTCGGCACAGGCGGCCTCGAACGACCAGGGCGAGGCGCCCGCGTCAGAGATCAGAAACGACCCCAGCGCCCCATCGGCAAAGCGAAACGCAAGCGCGGCGGTATCGGGAACCACCAGACCGCGCCGGGCAGAGGAGGTCAGCGCTGAGACCTCGACCATGTCGCCCACCAGAAAACGCAAAAGGTCGATCTCGTGGCTGAGATTGGTCATCAGCGGCCCCGCCCCGGCCTGCCGCCGCCAGTCCTCGGCATAATAGCTGTCGTGCTTGCGCAGGGACCACAGGCCCTGCAGGCCGACGAGATCGCCGATCCCGCCCAGCGCCTCGCGCGCGGCGCGGGAAAACGGATGGCAGCGGCGATGGTGCCCCACATAAAGCGGCAGACCGGCGCGATCAGCCGCACCCAGCAGCACGCGGGCATCGTCCATCGTGCCCGCCGTCGGCTTTTCGACCAGAACCGCCCAGCCCCGGCTCAGCGCGGCCAGCCCGGTTGCAAGGTGGTCCGGCGTGGGCGTGGCAACGATTGCCGCCCGGGTTTCCCGCGGCACCTCCTCCAGCGTGGCAACCGCGACAAGGCCGCTTTCGGCCAGGGCGCGGCGGCGGGTTTCGACGGGCTCGACCACAGCGGTCAGGCGAATTTGGGGCGACCGCCGCGCCACCTCGACATGACGCATGCCGACACACCCGGCACCGATCACGCAAAGGGGCAGCGGCGCACTCACATCACCGCCCCGATCTGCCAGGGCACGAACTCGAAATCACCCAGCCCCTGCGCCTCGGACTTGCTCTGCTCGCCCGAGGCCACGCGCAACCACATCTCATAGATCTCGCGGCCCACCTGTTCCACCGTGGCGCCGCCCGACAGGATGCGGCCTGCATCGACATCCATGTCACCGCTCATGCGGGTATACATCTCGGAGTTCGTGGCCACTTTGATCGTCGGCGAGGGCTTGGACCCGAAGGCCGATCCGCGCCCGGTGGTGAACACCACCAGGGTGCAGCCCGAGGCGATCTGTCCGGTGACCGAAGCCGGATCATAGCCGGGGCTGTCCATGAAGGTGAAGCCACGGGCCGTCACCGGCTCGGCATAGCGGTAGACACCATTCAGCGGCGTGGTGCCGCCCTTGGCGACCGCGCCAAGGCTCTTTTCAAGGATCGTGGTCAGGCCGCCCTTCTTGTTGCCCGGGCTTGGGTTGTTGTCCATCGAACCCTTGTTGCGTGCGGTGTAATCCTCCCACCAGCGGATCAGGTCCACCAGCTTGTCCCCGGTTGCGCGGTCGGCGGCGCGGGCGGTCAGCAGGTGTTCGGCGCCGTAGATCTCGGGCGTTTCGGCAAGCACCCCGGTGCCGCCCTGGGCGACCAGCAGATCGCAGGCATGGCCCACGGCGGGATTGGCCGTCACGCCGGACCAGGCATCGGAGCCGCCGCATTGCAGGGCGACCATCAGCTCGGAGGCCGGGCATGGGGTGCGGCGGGCCTGATTGACCAGCGGCAGCATGGTCTCGATCTTCTCGATCCCCTTGTCCACGGTCTTGCGCAGCCCGCCCATGTCCTGGATGTTCATGGCCTGGAACAGCGGCCCCGGGCTCAGGCCATAGGCCTCGATCAGCCAGTCGATCTGCATCATCTCGCAGCCCAGACCCGCCATCAGAACGCCGCCGATGTTGGGGTTGCGCGCATAGCCCCACATGACACGCTGAAGCGCCTCGAAGCCTTCGCTGCCCTGCCCCGCCATGCCGCAACCGGTGCCGTGCACAAAGGCGACGACCCCATCGACATTTGGATACGCGGCCAGCCTGTCGGGCGTGAAATGGCCTGCGATCATCCGCGCGGCTGTGGCCGAACAGTTCACGCTGGTCAGGACCGCGATATAGTTGCGTGTACCCACCCGGCCCGAGGGGCGGACGTAGCCCATGAAACTGTCGAGCGTGGCCACCGGCGCCACCGGGCGCAGGTTGGTCGAGAACTCGTATTCCGCCTCGACGTTCCGGAACTCGAGGTTATGGGTATGCACATGCGCGCCCGGCCCGATATCCCCGGCCGCGTAGCCGATGACCTGCGCGTATTTCAGCACCGCCTCTCCTCTGGCGATGGCCCTTGCCGCCATCTTGTGACCGCGCGGGATCAGCTCTGCCGCGCCGTCCTCTCCCGGGGCAAGCTGGGCGATGGCGGTGACAACATTGTCGGCGTCGGACAAGCGGACTGTGCGCATGGGGCGGCTTTCGCGTTGGAGAGCGGCGAAGCTCGAACGGCGGTGATGGTAGAGGGGCCGAAGCAATGCGCTCCGGCCCCTGCAAAGACGTCAAAGGAACAGCGTGACGATGTTCGGCCAGATCAGCAGAACCGCCAGCGCGCAGAGCTGCAACATGATAAACGGCAGGAACCCCCGGAAGATCGCGGTCAGCGAGATATGCGGCGGAGCCACCGATTTTAAATAGAACGCCGCCGGTCCAAAGGGCGGGGACAGGAAACTGACCTGCATGTTCATGCAGAAGACCACGCCGAACCAGATCGCCACATGGCGCGGTTCCAACTCTCCCAGGAAGCCGATTTCCGCGACCGGGAGTTTCAGCACGATCGGCAGGAAGACCGGCATGATCAGCAGCACGATGCCGACCCAGTCCATGAACATGCCCATGATGAGGAAGATCACCATCATCACCAGGATCACCCCCATCGTGGGCAGTTCCGAGGTCACGATCAGATTGGCGACAAAGGTCGGCCCGCCCGCCAGCGTATAGGCCGCCGCCAGCGATGCCGCGCCAATGGTCACCCAGATGATGGTGCCGGTGGATTTGAGCGTGCGCATCAGGCTGTCCCAGACCACATCAACCGTCATCTCGCGCCGGATCAGGCCGATCACGAAAACCGCGATGGTTCCCATGGCGGCCGCCTCGGTGATCCCCGTGATCCCGCCATAGATCGAGCCCAGCACCACGCCCACGACAACGATCGGAGCGACCAGACCCTTGCCCATGTCCCAGCCGAGGCTGGTGCGCTCCTTGCCCAGAAGCCGCGAGACGACAAACCCGATCGCGGCCACCACAAGCAGCTTAGCGATCCGGACCCGCAGCACCTCCCACATGGTGGTGACCCCGTCATCGGACATCGTTCCGCCGCTGAAGGCAGAGATCAGCAGGAGAAGACCGACGAAGAACAGCGCTCCGTAGGTGGCGAACTTGGCCAGGAAGGCCAGGAACAGCAGCGCCTTGACCCGGCCCGGCGGATCGTCGGGATCGGGTTCGGGCAGCGGCGCCAGCGAAGGATTCAGGTTGGTGCGGACAATGATGTAGATGATGAAGAACGAGGCCAGCATGAAGCCCGGCAGGAAAGAGGCCGTGAACAGCGCCTTGATCGAGGTTTCCGTCACCAGCCCGTAGAAGATCAGCACGATCGAGGGCGGGATCATGGTGCCAAGGCTGCCACTGGCGCAGATGGTGCCGATGGCGAGGTTCTGGTTATAGCCCAGCCGCAGCATCTGCGGCAGTGCGATCAGGCCAAGAAGCACGACTTCGCCGCCGATGATCCCCGACATGGCGGCCATGATGACGGCCATGATCGAGGTCACGATGGCAATGCCGCCGCGCGTGCGGCTGAGCCAGATGTTGAGCGAGCTGTACATGTCGCGCGCGATGCCCGAACGTTCCAGCAGCGCGGCCATGAAGATGAACAGCGGCACCGAGATCAGCACGTAATTCGTCATCTGCCGGTACACGGCCTGGGCCAGAACCGACAACGGTCCGCTGCCGAAACGCCCGAATGACGCTTCGGGCCCGAATTTCATCACGATCACCGCAACCGCAAGGAACGCCGAGGCAAATCCAAGCGGCATGCCGATCGCCAGCAGAATGAACATGCCGATCAGCAATATGATCGAGATGGTGGCTACATCGCCGACCTTCATCCAGGCGAAGAGTTCCAGGAATTCCATGTCACTTCTCCAGCGTCTTGCGGATGTGTTCGATTTCTGTCTCGTCGATGTCGTCGAGAGGCGAGTGATGTTCGGGTGCCTTGTGCCAATCGGCGATCAGATTCGAGATAGCCTGCAAGGCCACCAGCACGATGATGATCAGAACCGCCGGTTTGACGATGCCCGGAATGGGCGGGTCCCAGGCGGTGCCAAAGGTCTCCATCCGCAAGAAGCGGCGTTCGGCATCGGCGTAATTGCCCCAGACCAGGGCAAAGGTGAAGACAACGATCAGCAGAACCGAGACCACGTCGGATGTCTTCTGCGCCCAGCGGGGCATGATGTCATAGATCACGTAGATGCGGATATGGCTGCGCTGCTGCATGGCATATTGGCCGGCAAACAGGAAAACGAAGCTTGCGATCCACAGCGACAGCTCGTTGGCCCAAAGCGTCGGGCGCGAAAACACGTAGCGCGAGACCACCTCGTAGAACATCACAAGCACCACAAAGGCGATCATGATCATCGCGGCGCGCGAGGTCACAAGCGACAGGATGTCGAAGAACCCGTTGGCCTCTTCCTCGATGGCGCCGCGAATATCGGACAGGTACAGCGACGCGCAGAAGACCGACATAGCCAGGCTGAGCAGCATCAGCCAGACCAGCGGACGCCCCGAGGGTCGGATCATCTCGTGCATGCCATAGGCATCTTCAAAGAACAGCCTGCCAAGGACCAGCCCCAGAAAAACCAGGCCGGTCACCGCCATACTGGCCAGCATCGCGACGTATATCGGGGCGCGAAACCGGCCCAGCCAAACGCCTTCCTTCTCCATCTCTCACTCCCCACGAGTCATCAGACCGTTGCCCGGTCAGATTTTTTTGGAAAATCGGCAGGTACTGCCACGTCGGGGCCCGCCCTGCCCTGCGTGGCGCGGCCCGTTTCCAGGCCGCGCCCATTGGGCATCAGTTCAGCAGGCCCAGCTGTGTGAGATAGGACTTGTGGCTCGCCAGAAGGGCGCCGGCCTCGGGCGAACGGGTGCCCCAGTCGTCCCAGGCGGCCTGAGCGGCCTTGCGGAACTCTGCACGGTCTTCTGCGGACCAGTTGTGCAGCGTCACGCCTTCGGCGCGCAGTTTCGCAGCCGCGGCGTTGTTGTTCAGCTCGTTGGACAGGGCGATCTGGAAGCCCAGCTTCTGCCACGCGGTGTCAACGATGCGGCGCTGCTGGTCGGTCAGGCCGTTCCAGACATCCAGATTGCAGGCCAGGTGATCCGACGGCATCGAGTGGAAGCCCGGATAAGTGGCGTGTTTGACGATGTCGTACAGGCCCAGGCCCACGTTGTTGTAAAGGCCCGAGGCGTCGGCGCCGTCGATGATCCCGGTTTCAAGCGCGGTGAAGATTTCGGTGAAATCCATGACGATGGGCGAGGCGCCGAGTTTCTCGAAGATCTCGGTTTCCATGCCCGGGGGCGAGCGGAACTTCCAGCCCTTCAGGTCTTCGAAGCCGCGGATTGGCTTGGACGAAGACAACGATTCCTGGCCGTAGATGGCCCAGCCGATCAACTGCATGTTCTGGGCATTGTACAGCTCTTGAGCGGCGGCATAGCCGTCACCGAAATAGAGCCACGAATACTGCTGCCACGGGGTATCGTAGCCCCCCATGATATCGCCGACGAACTGGAACGCCGGGTTCTTGCCGGTCTGATAAGCACCACCGGTGGCATCGCAATCCAGGATGCCGTTGATTGCAGCATCAAAGGTTTCCGTCGTCGCCACAACCGAGGAGGAATAGAACATCTCGATCGTGATATCGCCCCCCGACATGGTCTGAACGTCGTCAGCCCAGATCGCCAGCTGCTTTCCGGTCGGGTGCTCGGTCGCATAGTGCGTCTGCACCCGCAGCGTGACCGGATCGGCCAACGCAGTTGTTGCCGCCAGGGCTGCTGCGCCTGCCGCTACGTAGATGAATTTTAGGCTCATGGTTATTCTCCTCCCTTGGCGACGTTCTATGGCCGCCGTTTCTGGTTCCCGCGCAAGGCGCGCTGACAGAGATGGTATACCATCTGCAAGGACGCTAGCGAGCAATGTCTCGACAATCAACTTCTTTTTGGTATACCAAATTTGGAATACCCATCGCACCGCTCATGTGGAACATCCCTTGGCAACGGGCTACTAATGACCGGAAAAAGCGTCCGTGAGGTCCCAATGACTGAAGAAATCCTTGCCGAAAGCATCGCTCTGCGCCTGCGCAGAGATATCCTGCGGGGCAAGCTTGTACCGGGGACGTCCATCAAGGAACGCGACAACGCCGCCGAGATGGGGGTCAGCCGTACACCGATGCGCGAGGCGATTCGCATTCTCGCCAACGAGGGGCTCGTACAGCTGCGGCCCTCGCGAAGCCCGATCGTAACCCAGCTGAGCCTGAATGAAGTGGTGAGTTTCATCGAGGTTCTGAGCGCTCTTGAAATGTTGGCGGTTACCCTGGCCTGCGAACGCGCCACCAAGATCGATATCGCCCATGTCCGCGGGGCGGAACGCAAGCTGGCGACCCAATATGACAGGATCGACCAGGTCGAACGGTTCGAGTTGGACATGGATTTCCATATCGCCCTCACCCGCGCCTCGCATAACCAGGCGCTGTCCGACACCCATATGAGCTATCTTCGCAGGCTCTGGTATGCCCGCTTCCAGTCGGCCCGAAACCGCCACACCAAGGACCGCGTCCTGCAACAGCACGCCGCTCTGGTCGATGCGATCGAACGGCGCGATCCCACCATGGCCCAGACGGAGCTGTCCAGCCATCTCGAGAACCTGCGGATCAACGTCCATGCCTATTTCGAACGCGCCGAGCGCGAACAACTGCAACTGAAAAACTCTGCCTGACCAGGCAGGAAAGCCCCCCAATTTCAGAGAGGTTTGACCAACATGAAGCTCCTCCGTTTCGGCCCCGCTGGCGCCGAGAAAACCGGCATGCTCGACGCCGATGGCAATGTGCGCGACCTGTCGGCCCATGTGCCCGACCTGTCCGGCGCCGCAGTGTCGATCGAGGCATTGGACGCCCTGCGCGCGATCGACCCGGCCACCCTGCCGCTGGTCGCGGATCCGGGCCGGATCGGCGCCTGCCTGTCATCGGTGCCGAACTTCTTCTGCATCGGGTTGAACTATGCCAAACATGCCGCCGAAACCGGCGCGACCCCGCCGTCGGAACCGATCCTGTTTTCCAAGACCACGTCCTGCCTGTCTGGCCCGAACGATCCGGTCATCATCCCACGCAATTCGGTAAAGACCGACTGGGAGGTGGAGCTGGGCGTCATCATCGGCCGCAGCGCGCTTTATGTGGACGAGGCCGACGCGCTGGATTACGTGGCGGGCTATTGCACCATCAACGATGTTTCCGAACGCGCCTTTCAGGCGGAAATGGGCGGCCAGTGGATCAAGGGGAAATCGGCGCCCAGCTTTGGCCCCATCGGCCCCTGGCTGGTGACCGCCGACGAAGTGCCCGATCCGCAGGCGCTGGACCTGCGCCTGTCGCTCAACGGCAAGGTGGTGCAGGATTCCAATACCGACGACATGATCTTCTCGGTTGCCCAGATCGTCTCGTACATGAGCCGGTTCATGCAGCTGCAGCCGGGTGATATCATCGCCACCGGCACTCCCTCGGGTGTCGGGCTGGGAATGAAGCCGCCCCTTTTCCTGAAACCCGGCGACACCATGGAACTGTCTGTGCAGGGCCTGGGCAGCCAGCGTCAGGTCGCGGTGGCCGCGGACTAGAACAGAACGCCGGCCCGGGCCCCCTGCCCCGGGCCGGCGCCGCTACCGAAGTCCCCCGGTCGAGCTTTGCCAGATCAGACGCGCCATGACCCGGCTCAGGGGATCAGAACGAATGGCCGTCGATCGGCAAGCGGCGGGACCCGGGAACAGCCAGCTGCACCGGTGGAACGGTCTGCAAAACGGCAGGATCGCACCTGTCACCGGCTCAAGCGACGCGCGCGCGATACGGGCGCGGAAGTACAGGCAGGCCCAAGCCGCGGCCATGACACATCAGGAAGAAACAATCCTGATAGGTCATGGCCCCGCCGCTTACCCGTCTTCGGCCAGGGGCCAGAGGGCGCGCAGGCTAAGGCGGGCTGGAACCTCCCGCCCTTCGACCAGCACCGAATAGGCGCCGGTTTCCAGATCGCGCCGTCCTCCACCCTCGGGCGGTGACACCATGCACAGGCCAATTGCGGAGCCGGCCGCGGCACTAAAGGCTCCGCTGGTGACAAAGCCGACGACCGCCCCGCCCTGCAGCACCGGTTCGTTATGATGCAACAGCGGCGTGCCCTCGGTCAGCCGGATCGAGCAGAGGAACGGACCCTTGCCAGCGGCCTTGCGTGCCAGACAGGCGTCGCGGCCGATAAAGGGGACCGCCTTGTCCGGCTTGCAGACAAAACCCAGCCCCACCTGATGCGGCGCCTCGGTATAGGCCATGTCATGGCCCCAATGGGCAAACCCAGCCTCGATCCGCAGCGCGTTCAGTGCCTCGCCGCCGACCAGCCGCAACCCCTGCGGCGCGCCGCTCGCCATCAGCACGTCGAACACATGTTCGGCGAAATCGGGGGTGACGAAAATCTCCCACCCCAGATCGCCGGTATAGGACAGCCGCTGGGCAAAGACAGGGGCATGGCCGATATGGAACCGGGCGAGGCTGTTGAACGGGAACGCGGCATCGGAAAGGTCGATATCCGCCACGTCGGCCAGAATCTGGCGCGATTTCGGCCCGCAAAGCGACAGGACCGCATAGGCGCTGGTGGCATCGCGCAGCCGCACATCCTCGTCGGGCCGGATCAGGTTGCGCAGGTGGTCGCGGTCGCGCCGAGTATGCGAGATCGCACTCATCACCATGAAACTGTCGGGGCCATGGCGGGCCACGGTCACATCGCTTTCGATGCCGCCATGGTCGTTCAGCATCAGCGTATAGGCCACCCGTCCCACCGGCAGGGCCATGTCGTTGGTGCAGGCGCGTTGCAGAAACGCCTCGGCGTCGCGCCCCTCGACCATCAGCTTGCCCAGCATGGAATAGTCGATCAGCCCCGCCGCGCCGCGCACCGCGCGCTGTTCGGCCTGGGCATGGTCGAACCAGCCGGGGCGATAGAACGAATGGTCATAGACGGGCGTTTCGCCACCGGGGGCAAACCATCCCGGGCGCTCCCAGCCCTGCACCTCGCCGTAAGCGGCGCCATGCGCCTTCATCACGTGGTAGAAAGGCGTGCGGCGCAGGCCCCGCGCGGATTGCCGCTGCCGTCCGGGCCAGTGCATCGCATAGGTCAGAACCAGCGTTTCCGGGCAGCGGTCGCGCAGATAGGGGTCACGCGCCTGCCACTCCTCGATCCGGGCCGGGTCCATTTCGGACAGGTCCATGGGGGGATGGCCGGTCATGATCCAGTCGGCCACCGCCCGGCCCGCGCCCGACCCTGACTGGATGCCGGTCGAGTTGACCCCTGCCAGCACGAAATACCCCTTCAGATCAGGGGCTTCGCCCAGGGTGAAGCGGCCATCATGGGAATAGCTTTCCGGGCCGTTGAAGAAGGTGCGGATGCCGGTCTCTTGCAGGATGGGCACCCGGTTCATGGCCAGGTCCAGCACCTCGATCACGTCGTCTTCGACAAAGGGCAGGCTGTCGAATTCGAAACTGTCGGGGATGCCGCCGGTGGCCCAGGCCTTGGCGTGGAAATGGGCGAAACCGAACAGCAGCTTGCCCGCATCCTCTTTCCAATAGGTGCCATCGCAATACGAGCGCAGCACCGGCAAGTCGGCAGGCAGGTCCAGGATCGGCTCGGTGACCAGATAATAGTGCTCGCAGGCATGGAGCGGCACGCCGACACCGTTCTGGCGGCCCAGATCACGCGCCCACATGCCGCCGCAGTTGACCACGAAATCGGCCATGATGGTGCCGTGATCGCTGCGCACCCCGGTCACGCGACCATTGGCGGTCAGCACCTTTTCGACCTTCACGTTCTCGCGGATCGTAGCGCCGTATTTGCGCGCGCCCCGGGCCAGCGCCTGGGTCAGATCGACCGGGTTGGCCGACCCGTCCGAAGGCATGTGGATGCCGCCCAGCACGCCCTCGGCATTCATCAGCGGCCAGCGTTCGGCGATCTCGGCGGTCTGCATGTAATGCGCCTCGACCCCGAACAGGCGCGCAAAATCGGCCTTGCGTTTCAGCTCGGCCAGGCGTTCCTCGTTCACCGCGATCGAGATCGAGCCAGATTGCCGAAACCCCGGATTCTGGCCGGTTTCCCTCTCGATCTCCTGCAACAGCTCGACACCGTAACTGGCAAAGGCGGTGGTGGCATGACTGCCCTGCAATTGCCCGACCAGCCCCGCCGCGTGCCAGGTGGTGCCGCTGGTCAGCGTCTTGCGTTCCAGCAGCACAACATCGCTCCAGCCGCTCTTGGCCAGATGATAGGCCACCGAGCAGCCCATGATGCCGCCGCCGATGATGACGACGCGGGCCTTGTCGGGAAGCGAAGCTGTCATGTGGTTGATCCTGTCTTGAATTTCGGAAGGGGGCGCAGGTCAGCCGGCCGCGAACAGCCGGCCGGCGCCCTCTGGCGCGCCGTCAAGGCCCGCCAGCCGCATCAGATGCCAGGCCAGAACCTGGTTCGAGGCGATCACCGGCTTGCCAAGCCGCGCCTCGGCCTCGGCGATCACGTCGAGTGCGCGCAGGCTGGTGCAGGAGACGAACACACCCTCCACCTCGTCACGCGCGCCGATGGTCACGGCGGCGTCAAGGATGCTCTGCGCCGAGATCCGGGCGACGGTGAAATCGTCGGACTGGTTGAACGAGGCGACAGCGGCGGTCTGGAACCCGGCGGCGCGCAGATTGGCCTGCATTTCCAGCGTCACCTCGGGCGGATAGGGTGTCAGCAGCGCGATGCGGCGTAGACCCAGCGCCGACAGCGCCGCCTTGCAGGCGGTGATCGGGTTCGAGGTGCGGGCGCCGGGGTGCTCGGCGCGGATCATCTCGTCCACCCGCGCCTCGCCGATCATCGTGGCACCCGAGGTGCAGGCATAGCCGATGGCGTCAAAGTCAAAGGAGGCAGGCAACAGCGCCGCCGTGCGCGGCAGATCGACCTGCATCTGGCGCAGGGTCTCGGGCGAGACCTCCATCGCGTTGGGGATCCGCGCATGATAAAGCGCCACGCCCTCCCCCCCGAACAGGTGGGCGAACTCGTGTTCGATGGTCTGATCGGTCTGCAGGACAATCAGGCCGATCCGGGCCCGCTGGCCAAGTCCGGCATCGGTTTCGAAGGCAAGCGTTTCGATGACCGACGGAGGGGAGGACGCGGCGTTTTGCATGGCTACATCATCGCCCCGGCGCCGGCGCCATCCGACCCCTCTTGCTGGGCAAAGAAGGACGTCCCCTTGGGCACCGCCGGCAGTTCCATCTGATAGGCCGTGCAGCGCACCCGGCCCGAGGCCTCGCCGCGCACCAGTTCATGGGTGAACCGGCTGGGCAGGTGGTTGGGGCTCAGCTCGATCGCGTCCTCGGCATAATAGGTGGTGATGTAGAGCGTGCGCGGCTGGTCCGACAGGTTCGGCGCCGAGCCATGCAGCAGACTGGCATGCATCAGGCAGACGGACCCCGCCTTGCCGGTGCATTTGACGATCCTGTCGCGCTGGGCCTCGACGATCTCGTCATCGACCGCGCCGGTGAACACACCGTTGTGCCAATGCGAATGGATCGGCCCCTTGTGGCTGCCCGGGATCACCTCAAGCGGACCGTTTTCCAGCGTCACATCGTCGATGAACAAGAGGCAGGTGATCATGTCGTCATTGGTCATCGGCTCGAACGGGAAATCCTGGTGCCATTTCACCTGGGTCGCCGATCCCGGCAGTTTCGAGTTCACCTTGCCATGATGAAAGCGCACGCCGGGCCCGATCAGCTCGGCGCAGTAGTCCACCGTGCGGGCCTTGCGCATGGTGTCGGCAAAGACCTCCGAGACCTCTTCGGGCGACTGCACCCGGCGCAGGGCGGGCTTGTCGGCGCAGTGGCCCGGTTGCAGATCGAACCGCGCCCGACCGTCCAGCGTTTCGCCGTAATCCTCGGTGCGCGCGCGGCTTTCCTCAACCCAACCCGCGAACTCGGCCCTGAGCGCGGCCAGTTCACCTGGAGAAACCGCATCTTCGACGACCAGCACGCCGTCGCGCCAGAACGCGTCCTTTTGTTCCTGTGACAACAGTCCCATCGTCTTTCCTCCCGTGTTGGTCCCGGCGGCGCCGGGGTTGATCCTGTCGGCACGATTTCGGTGCCATCTGTCCGAAGGTCCGGCCAGAGCCGTATTCAGCCTCTGTTCAACCGGTTGTCTCTGGTATATACCAGATTGACTTGATGTAACGGCGAGTCTGCCCATTCAGTCAAGTGAAAAAATTTTCCTTGCCCGATCTGGTATATACCAAATACCTTTGATGAAAACCGCGGGAATCAGATGAACGACGCAACACCCGATCAGCTCCGGACAGGACCATCGCGCGAAACGCCGCGATTTCAGCAGATCGTTCAGGACATCAAGCGGCGGATCGCCGATGGCAGCCTGTCGGAACATGCCGCCCTGCCTTCGGAACGGCGCATCGCCGAAGAGACCGGTATCAGCCGGATGACCGCGCGGCGCGCGCTTGATGCGCTCGAGGCCGAGGGGCTGGTCTATAGCGCGGACCGGCGCGGGCGCTTCGTCTCGCCCAAGCGGGTCAGCTATGATGTCTCGAACCTGGTCAGCTTCGTGGCCGACGCTGAAAGCCGGGGCACCGCGCTGGGGATCGAGGTGATCCGGGCACAGGAGGGCAAGGCCGATCCCGCCCTGGCGGCGCGGCTGGAGCTGGAACCGGGTGCTGCGATCCATGAATACACCCGCCTGTTCCGCCAGGACGGGCACGCGATCTTTGTCGAGACCGAATATGTGGATGCCAGACGGTGCCCCGATTTCCTGTCTCACGACCTGCATCAATCGACCACCCGCCTGCTCGAGTCGCAATACGACCTGGTGGCGCGTACCGGGGATATCGTGATCCGGATGCGCGGCGCCCATCCCGAAGAGACGCATTTGCTGGGACTGGCACAAAGCCAGTCGGGGATCGAGCTGACACAGGTGATCCGGGACGCATCCGGGCGCCCCTTCTGTTTTGGCCGCCAGTTCTGGCGCGGCGAAATGGCGGAGTTTTCCGCCCGGGCCATCGTTGGAGGATCTATCCATGGCTGACAGTCCCATGCGCGGATTTACCCCCGCGGAATTTCAGGCCCGCACGACACGGGCGCAGGAGAGAATGGCCGCCCAGGGGCTGGACGGCCTGCTGCTGATGAGCGAGCCGGACCTGCGCTATTTCAGCGGTTTTCACACGCTGTTCTGGCAAAGCCCGACCCGGCCCTGGTTCCTCTTCGTGCCCGCCAGCGGCAAACCGATCGCGGTGATCCCCGAGATCGGCGCCGAGCTGATGCGGCGCGGCTGGCTTGACGATGTGCGCACCTGGCCCGCGCCACGACCCGAAGATGACGGGATCAGCCTGCTGACCGAGCTGCTGTCACCGCTGGCCGCGCGCGGCGCGCGGTTGGGCGTGATGAAGGGGCACGAGACGCTGCTCAGAATGCCGCTGGGCGATTGGGAACGCCTGCTGGCCGCCCTGCCCGGTCTTGAGATCGCCGACGCCACCGGCCTGGTGCAGGGGCTGCGCATGGTCAAGACCCCGGCCGAGATCGAGAAGCTGGCGCATATCTGCGCCATCGGCTCGGCCACGTTCGAAGCGGTGCCACAGTTCGTGTCCGAGGGGATGCCGCTGGACGCCGTGTTCCGCGAGTTCCGCCGCACCGCCATCGGGCTGGGCGCGGATGACGCGCCCTATGTGGTCGGGGCCGCCGATCAGGGTGGCTATGCGGATGTGATCTCGCCCCCGACGCAGCAGCCGCTGCGGGCGGGCGATGTGCTGATGCTGGACACAGGCTGCACCTGGGACGGGTATTTCTGCGATTTCGACCGCAACTGGGCGATTGGGCAGGCCGATGATGCCGCGCGGCGGGCCTATGACGTGCTGTGGCGCGCAACTCAGGCCGGCATCGACGCCGCCCGCCCCGGCGCCACCTGCCGCGACCTGTTCCAGGCCATGTCCGCGGTCATCGCCGAGCTGGATGACAGCGGCGGCGATATCGGCCGGCTGGGCCACGGGCTGGGCATGCAGCTGACCGAACAACCCTCGCACGCGGCCTTCGATACCACCGTGCTGCAGGAAAACATGGTGCTGACCATCGAACCCTCGCTCAGCTATGGCGACGGCCTGATGATGGTGCACGAAGAGAACATCGTGGTGACCGATGGCACCGCGCGCCTGCTGAGCACCCGAGCGGCCACCGAACTGGCAATCTTGCGGTGAGCGGACCGTTCGCCTCCGACCCTCGCGGCGTCGCCTGCTGCGGTCGCCCGGGGCGGAGTGGGCGCTTCAAGAATTCTGAAATATCTTTCAGTTGTTTCAAATTGCCTTGAAGCACCCCACTCACTAGCCTCGATGCGGGTGTAAGCGTCCCAAGACCCGCAACTGGACAAGGCCAGGGACGAAAAAAACAAAAATCACCAACAGGAGAAGACCATGAACAATCCTATGAATTTGGCCAGAAGCGTCATCGCTGTTGCTGCGATGACCTCGGCATCGGCGGCTTGGGCCGAATGCGGCGAGGTCTCGCTGACCGAGATGAACTGGCCCTCGTCCCAGATCATCACCCATACCGCCAAGTTCCTGATGGAACAGGGCTATGGCTGCACGGTCGAACTGGTGCCCTCGGCCACCGTGACCTCGGTCGCCTCGCTTGCCGAGAACGGCGAGCCCGACATCGTGACCGAGCTTTGGCTGAACTCGGCCGGCGAGGCCTATCTCAAGCTCGAAGCCGAAGGCAAGGTCGAGCGTCTGGCCGAGGTGTTCAATCCCGGTGGCCTCGAAGGCTGGTGGATTCCCACGTATCTGGCCGAGGCGAATCCCGAGCTGACAACCGTTGCCGGCATCCTGGCCAACCCCGATCTGGTCGGCGGCCGGTTCAACAACTGCCCGGTGGGCTGGGGCTGCCGGATTGTCAACGACAACCTGATCACCGCGCTGGGCATGCGCGACAAGATGGAAATCTTCGACCACGGTTCGGGTGAAACGCTGGCCACCTCGATCGCGGCGGCCTACGAGGACAAGACCCCCTGGTTCGGCTATTACTGGGCGCCCACCGCGGTTCTGGGCAAATACCCGATGACCCAGATCTCGATCGGCGATATCGACATGGATGTGCACCTGGCCAACCAGTCGGCCGAAAATGCCAATCCGGGCGTGTCCGACTTTCCGCCGGCGCCGGTGCTGACCGTCGCGACCTCGGCCCTGACCGAACGGGCGCCTGACGTGGCCGACCTGATGCGCAATGTCAGCTTTGACATCGAGGTCATGAACGCCGTTCTGGCCTGGAAAGACGACAATGGCGCCTCGGCAGAAGAGGCGGCGGTCTATTTCCTGAGCAACAATTCGGACGTCTGGGCAGGCTGGGTCAATGACGCCGCCCGCGAGAAGCTGGCCGCCCTGATCAAGTAAGCGGCACCTGCCGCCGGGCTGCCCCATGTGGCCCGGCGGTTCAGACACCGGCAAACGCGCACCCGACACCATGCGGGATATGTCCGAGACAACCTTGAAAGGGGCTCGTTCTCATGGCCACCTATGATTTTCTGTTCAACAGCCTCGGCTTGCGCGATTGGTGCGATGCCGGCAAGACCGGCGAAGCGACGCTGTCGATGGCCGATCTGCTGGCCAAGGCCGGCGGCAAGACCGAGACAAGCCTGTTCAACCTGCCCTTTCCCTCGCTTGACGAGCTGAACAGGGCCTGCGCCGCCTTTGCCAAATCGCGCGATGTGACCAAGGGGGTCGAAGAGGGGTTTCTGGCGGCAAAGGGCGTATTGCGCTTCGTGCTGGACCCGCTGACCCAACCGCTGAGCTGGATGCTGGAATTCGCGCTCGCCACATTCGAGGCGACACCCTGGTGGATCATGATGCCGCTGCTGGCGCTGGTGGTCTTCTTTGCCTCGCGCTCGATGCGCCTGGTCGGGTTCGTCATGGCCTGCCTGATGTTCCTGGCCTTTGTCGATCACTATGACCACGCCATGCAGACGCTGGCGATCATCTTTGTCTGCGCCTTTCTCTGCGTGCTGTTCGGGGTGCCCATCGGCATCGCCATGTCACGCAACGACCGGCTGCAACGCATGACCATCCCGATCCTGGACATGCTGCAGACCCTGCCCTCGTTCGTCTATCTGATCCCGCTGATCTTTCTCTTTTCGGTGACCGAGCCAAAGCTCTACGGCATCGCCATCATCCTTTACGCCATCGTGCCCGTCATCCGCCTGACCGATCTGGGGATCCGGCTGGTGGACAGGGACGTGATCGAGGCCGCCGACAGTTTCGGCATGACCGACCGGCAGAAGCTGTTTGGCGTGCAGATCCCGCTGGCCCTGCCCAACATCATGGCCGGGGTGAACCAGACCATCATGATGAGCCTTGCCATGGTCGTCATCGCCTCGTTGGTCTCGGCGCCGGGCCTGGGGGTTCTGGTCCTGCGCGGCATCCGCAACCTTGAACTGGGCGTCGGCCTTGTGTCCGGCCTGGGCATCGTGCTGCTGGCGGTGATCCTGGACCGGGTCACCAAGGCCGCGCTCAACCGCGTCAACGCCGCGCAACAGCACTGAGGGACACGGGTATGAGCGACAATATCAAGGTTTCGATCCGCAACCTCTACAAGATCTTCGGGGCCGATCCGAAAGCGGCGCTGAAACATGTGCTGGAGGGCATGTCCAAGGCCGATCTGCTGAAACAGCACCGCCATGTTCTGGGGCTGCGCGACATCAATGTCGACATGCGCGAGGGCGAGATCACCGTGATCATGGGCCTGTCGGGCTCGGGCAAGTCGACGCTGATCCGCCACCTCAACCGCCTGATCGAGCCCACCTCGGGCGAGGTGCGGGTCGATGACAAGGACGTGCTGGCCTATGACGAGGAACAGCTGCGCAACCTGCGCCGCGAGGTCATGTCGATGGTGTTCCAGAAATTCGCCCTGCTGCCGCACAAGACCGTGGCCGAGAACGCGGGCACCACGCTGAAGGTGCGCGGCGTGGCCAAGCGGGATTATCTGGTCGAGGCCGACAAATGGCTGGATCGGGTGGGGCTGCATGGCTATGGCAACCACTATCCGCACCAGCTGTCGGGCGGCATGCAGCAGCGGGTCGGGATCGCGCGCGCGCTGACCTCGAACTCGCCGATCATGCTGATGGACGAGGCGTTCTCGGCGCTCGATCCGCTGATCCGCACCGACATGCAGGACCTGTTGCTGGAGTTGCAGACCGAACTGCACAAGACCATTGTCTTCATCACCCATGACCTGGACGAGGCGCTGAAACTGGCCGACCATCTGGTGATCCTGAAGGATGGCTATGTTGTCCAGCAGGGCGAGCCGCAGCATATCCTGCTCAACCCGAACGATCCCTATATCGAGGACTTCGTCAGCGACATCAACCGCGCCCGGGTGCTGCGGGTGCGCTCGATCATGACACCGCTCGACGGCCAGCCGGTGCCGCCCGATGCACATGGCGAGGTCGATTATGACGATACGCTGGAAAGCATGATTGCCCGCTCGGGCGGCGACACCTCGCACCGCTATGTCGTGATACGGGACAGCGCGCCGGTCGGCACTCTCGACATGACGCATCTGGTCAAGGCGCTGGTGCCCCGCGTGGCAACCGAGGCAAGCGCGCGAAAGGCCTGACGCGCCGGTGGTTCGCCCTCCATCGGGCCTTGCGACGTGGCAGATGAAAAAAACCGCCCCGGATGACGGGGCGGTCTTGATGTCTTTTCTGGGTCGAAAACCCGGTGGCGGTTAGCCGACCAGTTCGATGCCCGAGAAGAAATAGGCGATCTCGACTGCAGCGGTTTCCGGCGCGTCCGAACCGTGGACCGAGTTTTCGCCGACCGACTCGGCAAACTCGGCGCGGATGGTGCCGGGTGCCGCGTCGGCGGGGTTGGTGGCGCCCATCACTTCGCGGTTCTTGGCAATGGCGTTCTCGCCTTCCAGCACCTGCACCACGACCGGGGCCGAGGACATGAATTCGCACAGTTCGTCATAGAACGGGCGCTCGGCATGCACTCCGTAGAAAACGCCGGCCTGTTCCTTGGTCATGTGGATGCGCTTCTGCGCCACGATGCGCAGGCCGGCTTCCTCGAACTTGGCGTTGATCTTGCCGGTCAGGTTGCGGCGGGTTGCATCGGGCTTGATGATCGAGAAGGTACGTTCCAGTGCCATCGGGGCTCTCCTTGAATCTGGCGGCGCGCCTCTCGCGCCGAATGTATCGCGCGCCGCCTAGCACGATGGGGCACGCAAGGAAAGTGCCATGATGGCAAATCCCGGGCCTGAGACCGGATTGCCGGGTCAGGTGTCGGGCAAAGGCTCGCGCAGGTCGACCCAGCGCACATAGAGTACCGCCAGAAGACCCAGGAAACTTGACCCGGACATCAACCCCAATACGGCAAAGGGGGCATTCTCGGCCGATACGACGATCCCCGTAACCGTGGTCAGGACTGCCCCCAATGCAACCGTCAGCGCCCCGGACAACCCTGCGGCGCTGGCGGCCAGCCGGGGCCGGACCGACATCAGGCCCGCCACGGCATTTGCGTTGGTCAGGCCGTTGCCAAAGCCGACCAACACCGCCGACCCGAAGAACACCCAGACCGAACCCGCACCCGTCAGGAACAGGATCAGCCCTATTGCCGGGCCAGTTGACGCAATGATCCGCCCCAGGAGGATCATCGTCGTAAGCCGGGTGCGCG
The DNA here is from genome assembly GCF_000011965.2 of Ruegeria pomeroyi DSS-3. Lineage (NCBI taxonomy): Bacteria > Pseudomonadati > Pseudomonadota > Alphaproteobacteria > Rhodobacterales > Roseobacteraceae > Ruegeria > Ruegeria pomeroyi. Next base: position 2,598,328 of record NC_003911.12, read on the forward strand.
CCGCAATGCGACCGGTGACAAAGTTGCCTACCATGAAACCGCCCGTGATGATGCCGATCCCCAATCCCAACAGGGCCGGACTCAGATCGAACCAGGCGGCCGCCACCAGGGGTGCACCCGTTATGAACGCGTAGAATCCGCCGATCGAAAAGGAAGCGCAAAGCGCGTAGCCCCAGAACCGGCGCGACCGAAAGAGATGCGGATATTGCTGCCATTGCGCCTTGAAGGTTACGGACCGCTCGGTATTGGTCTCGCCAAAATCGACCCAAAGCAGCGCAAGCATCACCGCGCCCAGGATCGAATAGAGCACAAACCCCGCGCGCCAGCCGAACAGCATATCCAACGCGCCCCCCAGCATGGGGCCAAGCATGGGGGCCAGCGCCATCGCCATGGCGACATACCCCAGTTTGCTTGCCGCCTCGTTGGGCGGGTACTGATCGCGGATGGAGGCGCTGGAAGAGATCGGACCGGCCACCACAGCCGCCTGCAACAAACGAAAGCCCAGAAAGACCCAGATCGACCCAGCCAGCACGCAGCCGATCGACGCGACCAGAAAGATCGCCATGGCGATCAGCAGGACGGGCCTGCGGCCGAACCGGTCCGACAGCGGGCCGATGATCAGTTGCAGGATCGCCGAAACGCCGAGGTAACCGGCAATCGCAAGGTTGATCAGCCCATAATCAACCTCGAAATCCTGCCCCATGTGCGCAAGCGACGGCAGAAACATGTTCAACGTCAGCACCGAAAGCGCGGTGAGCAGAACAAGCGTGATCAGATGCGGCGGGTTGGATGCGTGGCGCATGAGCGGGTCCGGCGGTTTGGACGGTAAATCCGCGCTATCACGGTCGCGTGCGCCTGACCATCCCAAGCCGCTGGCGGCCCCCTCACCTGTCTGTTATGAGCGCGCCCATGTTGAGGATCGAAAACATCACTTACGCGGTCGAGGGCCGGCCGCTGTTCGACGGTGCCAGCGCCGTCATTCCCGATGGCCACAAGGTCGGCCTGGTGGGCCGCAACGGCACCGGCAAAACCACGCTGTTCCGGCTGATCCGGGGCGAGCTGGCGCTGGAAACCGGCACCATCGCCCTGCCCCGCCGCGCCCGCATCGGCGGCGTCGCACAAGAGGCGCCCGCCTCGGACGTGTCGCTGATCGACACGGTGCTGGCCGCAGATACCGAGCGCGCCGCGCTGATGGCCGAGGCGGAAACCGCCACCGACCCGATCCGCATTGCCGAAGTGCAGACCCGGCTGGCCGATATCGACGCCTGGAGCGCGCCGGCGCGCGCCGCTTCGATCCTCAAGGGGCTGGGGTTCGACGATGACGAACAGCTCAAACCCTGCTCCGATTTCTCGGGCGGCTGGCGGATGCGGGTGGCGCTGGCGGCGGTGCTGTTTTCCCAGCCCGACCTGCTGCTGCTCGATGAACCGACCAACTATCTCGACCTCGAAGGGGCGCTGTGGCTAGAAAGCTATCTGGCGAAATACCCCCATACGGTGATCATCATCAGCCACGACCGCGGGTTGTTGAACCGCGCCGTGGGCGCGATCCTGCATCTGGAGGACCGCAAGCTGACCCTCTATCAGGGGCCCTATGAACAGTTCGCCCGCCAGCGCGCCGAAAACCTGGCCCAGGCCCAGGCGATGGCCAAGAAGCAGGAGGCGCGCCGCGCGCATCTGCAATCTTATGTCGACCGCTTCCGCTACAAGGCGGACAAGGCCAAACAGGCGCAATCCCGCCTCAAGGCGCTGGCCCGGATGCAGCCGATCAGCAGCCCCCAAGAGGCCGCATTGCGCGCCTTCACCTTTCCCAAACCGGAGGAGATGTCGCCGCCGATCATCCATCTCGAAGGCGGGGTGACAGGATATGGGCAGACCGAGGTCCTGAAACGGCTGAACCTGCGCATCGACCAGGACGACCGGATCGCGCTGTTGGGCAAGAACGGTCAGGGCAAATCCACCCTGTCGAAACTGCTCTCGGACCGGCTGCCGCTGATGGCGGGCCGGATGACCCGCTCGCCCAAGCTCAGGATCGGCTATTTCGCCCAGCATCAGGTCGACGAGCTGTATGTGGACGAAACCCCGCTCGACCACCTGCGCCGTCTGCGCCCGGGCGAGACGCCCGCCAAGTGGCGGGCGCGGCTGGCGGGCTTTGGCCTTGGCGCCGAGCAGGCGGAAACCGCGGTGGGGCGGCTCTCGGGCGGGCAAAAGGCGCGCCTCAGCCTGCTGATCGCCACCCTTGACGCGCCCCATATGCTGATCCTCGACGAGCCGACCAACCACCTTGATATCGAAAGCCGCGAAGCGCTGGTCGAGGCGCTGACCGATTATACCGGCGCGGTGATCCTGGTCAGCCACGACATGCACCTGCTGACCCTTGTCGCCGACCGGCTGTGGCTGGTTTCGGACGGGTCGGTAAAACCCTTCGAGGGCGATCTTGAGGCCTATCGCGACTTCCTTCTGGCGCGCGACAAGCCGGAATCCCCCAAACCGGCAGAGGCCAAGCCCAAACGCGCCAGCCGCGACACGGTGCTGGCGCTGCGGGCCGAGCTGCGCAAATGCGAGGAGCGGGTCGAGAAGCTGAGCGAGATGCACGACAAACTGGCCGCCAAACTGGCCGATCCCGCGCTTTATGCCGATGACAAGGTCTCTGATCTTGAGGTCTGGAACCGCAAATATGCGGAACTGAAGGACGCGATGGAGCGGGCCGAGACCCTGTGGATGGAGGCGCAGGAGAAGCTCGACGCGGTGCAGGCGACATGATCGTCCGTCAGGCAGGCCCGGCCGATGCAGCCGCAATGAGCGCGGTGTTGCACCCCATCCTGACCGGCTGGAACAGCGCGCGCAGCGGTGATGCGGAGACGGTCCTGACCCGCTACATCGACGATCCCGACCGGCTGAGCTGTGCCGTGGCCTGCGAGGGTGAACGCATCCTCGGTTTTCAGTCGCTGAAACTCGCACGCGCCGGGAATGTTTACGACTTGCCCGCCGGCTGGGGCATCATCGGCACCTACGTCGCGGGTGATGCCGGCCGCCGGGGCATCGGGCGGGCGCTGTTTACCGAAACACTGGCCGCAGCGCGGCGCGCCGGGCTGGCCCATATCGACGCCACCATCGGCGCGGACAACGCGCAGGGCCTTCCCTATTACTCCGCTCTGGGCTTTCAGACCTGGCGCGAACTTGACGGCGCCGTTGGCAAGCGGTTCGACCTGAGCGCAACCGAGCAGACGGAGGGGACATGATCGACACCGCCTTTCTGATCACCGCATTCACCACGCTTTTCGTGGTGATCGACCCGCCGGGCCAGACGCCGATCTTCATGGCGCTGACCCAGGGTATGGACAGCCGCACCAAACGCGCCATCGCGCTGCGCGCCTGCCTGACGGCGGCGGGGATCCTGGCGATGTTCGCGGCCTTTGGCGAGGCGGTGCTGGGTTTTGTCGGCATCTCGATGCCCGCCTTTCGGGTCGCGGGCGGCGTGCTCTTGTTCCTCACCGCGCTCGACATGCTGTTCGAGCGGCGCACCAAGCGGCGCGAGGACCGGGCCGAGGCCGAGGAACACGCCGACCCCTCGGTGTTTCCGCTGGGCATACCGTTGATCGCCGGTCCCGGCTCGATCGCCACCATGATCCTGCTGGCAGGCCAGCATCCGGGCGCCGAGGGGCTGGCCACGGTGATTGCGGTCATGCTGGCGGTGCTGGCGGTGGTGCTGTTCCTCTACCTGATCTCGGGTCTGTTGGGGCGGCTTCTGGGCAAGACCGGGCTGAACGTGGTGACCCGCCTCTTGGGCATGCTGCTGGCGGCGCTGGCGGTGCAGTTCATCCTCGACGGGCTCAGGGCCTTTGGCTTTGCCAGCTGACACCCCATATCGGTAAGGACCCGACAGGAAAGGCCGCCCATGGACGCAGACAACACCGCCCACCTGATCTATCTGTCGCTGCTTGGCGCGGCGCTTGTGTTCTGGTTCATCAGCCACAACCGCGCCAGCCTGGGCAAAACGCTGCAAATGGCGCTGGCCTGGGTGTTCATCTTCGTGGGCGTGATTGCGGTGGTGGGCCTGTGGGGCGATATTCGCAGCACCGTCGCCGGCACGCCGCGCATCTCGGTCAGCGAAAACCGGGTCGAAATCCCGCGCAGCCCGGATGGCCATTACTATGCCACCCTCATTATCGAGGACAAACCGCTGCGTTTTCTGGTCGATACCGGCGCCAGTCAGGTGGTGCTGAGCCATGCGGATGCCGAACGGTTGGGCATCGACACATCCGCGCTCAACTACTTCGGGCGCGCCTATACCGCCAATGGCGAGGTGCGCACCGCGCCGGTGAAACTGGGCCGGGTGCAGCTGGGCGGGTTCACCGACCAGGGCGTCACCGCCTGGGTGAACGAGGGCGAGATGAGTGAATCGCTTCTCGGCATGGACTACTTGCAACGCTTCCGCAGTATCGAGATCGCGGGCGGAACATTGGTGCTGGCGCGCTGAACGGTCGCGGGCAGGCGCTTGCGTGACGCATCCGGCGCTGCCCGGACGCGCCATTCATGTGCATTCTGACGCCACCCTGCCCTGACCGGAGCCACCCGTATGAGCCATTTTCCCTATGACCTCACCGCGCCCATCGGCTGCGCCGCCACCCTTGGGCTGATCGTTTTGCAGGCCGACGAGACGGTAGAGCAGGATTTCCAGCGCCTCTTCGCGGCCCCCGATCAGGCGCTTTATGTCACCCGCATCCCCTCGGGCGCGGATGTGACGCCCGAGACCCTGCGCCAGATGGAACGCGACCTGCCGCACTCGGCCAGCCTGCTGCCGCCCTCGGTGGCCTTCTCGACGGTGGGCTATGCCTGCACCTCGGGCGCGACCATGATCGGGCCGGACCGGGTGGCGGAGCTGATCCGGGGCGCCTGCGACACACAGGCCAGCACCGATCCGCTGACGGCGGCGCGCGCCGCCCTGCGCGCGTTGGGCATCACCCGGCTGGGCATCGTGTCACCCTATGTGGCCTCGGTCGCCGAACCGGTGCGCCAGGCGCTGGGTGCCGCAGGGGTCGAGACACCCGAAACGCTCAGCTTCGGCGAGGCGAGCGAGGCGCGGGTGGCGCGGATCGACCCGGCCTCGATCCGGGCAGCGGCGCTGGAGCTGGGCCGGCGCGGCGGTCTGGACGGGCTGTTCCTGAGCTGCACCAACCTGCGCACGCTGGATGTGATCGACGAGATCGAAACCGAACTGGGCCTGCCTGTGGTCAGTTCAAACCTGGCGCTAGCCTGGCATATGGCCTCGCAGGCCGGGCTGACCCTGCCCGACGCGCCGGGGCGGCTGATGCGGCAGCTGGCGGGCTGAGGCCCCGCGTCAGTCCCGATCAAAGGCCGCTAGCATCGCCGCGCGCAGCCGTGCCACATCCGCATCGACGGGCGCGGCGGGGTCGCAAACGAAGGGGGCCAGCACCTCGACCCGGATTGCCCCGCCTTGCGGCAGAACCCGACCCCGTGGCAGCAACCGATCCGAGTCGTGGATGACGATGGGCCGAATGGTGCGGCCGCTGGCGCGCGCCGCCAGCACTGCGCCCGCCTTGAACGGGCCCAGCGTCTCGCCGCCGGTGCGGGTGCCCTCGGGGAACAGTACCACCGAGCGGCGCGCCGGCATCTCGCGCACCGCCGCGCTCAGCGTCTCCATCGCCAGACTGCCGTTCTTGCGGTCGATCTCGACCAGCCCGGCACCGGTGAAACCCGTGCGCAGCAGCGGATGGCGGCACAGCTCTTTCTTGGCGGCAAAGGTGAACCATTTCGCGTCCGGCACCGCATCCATCAGCGCAAACCCGTCCAGATGGCTGCGGTGGTTGATCACGATGATGCTGTCGCGATCCTGCGCCAGCGCGGCGCGCTCGGCCTCGGTGATCTCGACCCGGATGCCCAGCAGCCACAACAGCCGCGAACAGGCGCGCTTGACCAGCCGCCAGTACCAGCCGCGAAACCCGCGCCGCCGCGCACAAAGCAGCGGCACAAAGGCGATGACCAGGAAATAGAGCGGCCCCAGCAGGATCAGCACCACAAGCTTGATCAGGCGGACCGGCGCGGAGGCGGTTGCCGCGTCGCGGGAAACGGGGGTCTGTGTCATCTGGCCCTGTCAACGGTTCAGGCCCCGGCGGGGCGTTTGGGCCATGACAATGGACTGCGTGCGTACCGGCGGGCCAGTGTCACAACCTGCACTGGGCGCTTTGGGCCGCGACGGGCACGACCCTGCCCCTATCGGCCAGATCCCCGCAGATATCAACGAAAAACCGCAACAGGCGGCCCGGCGCGCTCAGCCGCCCGCCTCGGCCTTCTTCTCCCAGCGGCCCGATTCCTCGGACCAGTATTGCGCCGCGCAGCCCGCCGCCGTCAGCGCCCGCCACTGGCCACGCGCGGCCTCGACCGCGGCCGGATCGGTTCCGTCGAACAGGATGCAGACCCGTTCCAGCGCCGCCACCTCTTCGGGCGTGACGGCGGCGCCGTCGACGCTCATCACGCAGCGCGCGCCATTGGGCGCATCCGCGCCGGTGGTCAGCAGCACCGGCTGGTCGGCGTCATGGGCGCCCCCCGCCAGCCCATGCGGCAGGAACCCGTCATCGGGCCCCAGCCACAGCTTTTCGTCCAGCCAGACAAGCCGCCCCGGATCACTCCCCCGCACCGCCACCCGCCAGCCCGCGCCCAGTGCCTTGGTCAATAGCACCGGCAGCGTCGCCTCCAGAGGGTTGCGGGTCAGGTGATAGAAATAGGCGGCCCCCATCGGATCACTCCGCCAGCCGGTCCACCAGACGGTTCAGCGCCAGCACACCCCAGCCGGTCGCGCCCTTGGGCGCCATGTCGGTCTCGGCGGTGACCGAGGCGACCCCGGCGATGTCGAGATGGATCCAGGGCGTACCCTCTTGCACGAAGCGGGCCAGGAACTGGGCCGCGGTGATCGACCCCGCCGGGCGCCCGCCCACGTTCTTCATATCCGCGATGCGCGATTTCAACATGTCGTCATAGGCCTTGCCCAGCGGCATCCGCCAGGCGCCTTCGCCTTCGTCGCCCGCCGATTTCAGGAAGGCGTTGCACAGTGTATCGTCATTCGAGAACACGCCCGCATTCTCATGCCCCAGCCCGATGATGATGGCGCCGGTCAGGGTGGCAAGGTCGATCATGCCCGTGGGTTTGAACCGCTCCTGCGCGTACCACATCACGTCGCACAGAACGAGCCGCCCCTCGGCATCGGTGTTGATGATCTCGACCGTGTCGCCCTTCATGGACTTCACCACATCCCCCGGGCGGGTGGCCCGGCCCGAGGGCATGTTTTCGACCAGACCGACCAGGCCCACCACATTGGCCTTGGCCTTGCGCAGGGCGAGCGCGCGCATGGTGCCCGCAACCACACCGGCGCCGCCCATGTCCATGGTCATGTCTTCCATCCCGGCGGCGGGTTTCAACGAGATACCACCAGTGTCGAACACCACGCCCTTGCCCACCAGCGCCAGCGGGGCGGCATCCTTGTCGCCGCCCTTCCAATGCATCACGACCACTTTCGAGGGGCTGTCGGACCCCTGCCCGACGCAGAGCAGCGTGCGCATGCCCAGCTCTTCAAGCTTGTCCTCCTCCAGCACCTCGACCTCAAGCCCCAGCGCCTCCATCTCCTTGAGGCGGTTGGCGAATTCCGTGGTGGTCAGCACATTGGCCGGTTCGTTGACCAGATCGCGGGTCATGTGCACGCCCTCGGCCAGCGCCGCCAGAGGCGCATAGGCCGCAGCAATCTCCTCGGCCTTGTTATGGGCGATGGTGACGCTGGCGTCGGTGGCCTCGGCGGCCTCTTCCTCGGGCTTGGATTTATGGGCGGTGAAGTCATAGGCGCGCAGGGCGATGCCCAGCGCCAGCTGCTCTGCGCGCACCTGCCCGCCCGCCATCAGCAACAGCGGCTTGCCGCCCGCCAGCTTGGCCAGCGCGGCGCCGCCCTTGCGGGCGGTCAGCGCATCGGCGCGGCGCGGCAGCACCAGCACGTCCAGCGCCTCGGCGGCCATCCCGGCAGGCCAGGCCAAAGACACCACCTGCCCCGGCTTCAGCTTGGCGAACCGGTCGCTTTCCACCAGCCGCGCCAGCGCCCCGCGCGTCAGCCGGTTGGCACGGCGGGCACCCGGATCGAGCTTGCCCTCGGGCGGCACGATCACCGCGACGCGTCCGGTCGCGGCGGCCATCGCGTCCAGGTCGGGCATCTCGAAACGGATCGGGGTGGGGCTGGTCATTCGGTCTCTCCTCAACATCTGTCCGCCTAGAGGTAGCCTGCCCACCGCATCTTGGCCAGATAGCAGTTTTCCCCGCCGATCAATTGCATTAAGGTCCGGCCCATTCGACTGACCGTTCCGGGGGGATCGCAGTGTCACGAACCGGCAGAGTGCCGCTGTTGCCGCGTTGTGCGCGCCTTGGCGCGACACGGCCGATTCCCACCGTGCCTGCCCATGACTGCCGGGGCGCCGCATGATTCTGGACCGTTATTTCGCCCGCCGCTTCATCCAGAGCTTTCTGGTGATCGGGCTGGTGTTTCTGGGGCTGGTGCTGCTGATCGACCTGATCGAACAGCTCCGCCGGTTCGAGGGGTTCGAGGTGAGCATGGGCCAGCTTGTCGGGCTGACCCTGCTGAACGCGCCCGCCGCGATCAGCGAGATCCTGCCGCTCCTCATGATCCTGTCGACCATCGTCCTTTTCGTCGGGCTGGCGCGCAGTTCCGAACTGGTGGTGACCCGTGCCATCGGCCGTTCGGGCATCCGCGCGCTGGTGGGCCCGGTGCTGGTCGCGCTGGTGATCGGGCTCTTGGCGGTGACCACGCTGAACCCGATCGTGGCCGCGACTGCCGTGCGATATCAGACACTTGCGGACACGTATCGTAATGGCGGCCCCTCGGTCCTGTCGCTCAGCGACGAGGGCTTGTGGCTGCGTCAGGGCGATGCCGGGGGCCAATCGGTGATCCATGCCACCGGATTTGGCGGCGACGGGGTGACGCTGTTTGACGTGACCATCCTGAGCTATGCGCCCGACGGTAGCGCCCAGCGGCGCACGATCGCCGAAAGCGCCCAGTTGCAAGACGGCAAGTGGTTGTTACAAAAGGCCAAGGTCTGGCCGCTCAAGGTCGGGCAGAACCCCGAGGCCAACGCCGTGTATCACGACCGCATCGAGATGCCCACTTCGCTGACGCAAGAGCGTATCCGCGACAGCCTGGGGCGGCGCGAGACCGTGTCGATCTATGACCTGCCCCAGACCATCGAACAGCTGCAACAGGCCGGCTTCTCGACCAAGCGGCACAAGGTCTGGCTGCAGGTCGAGCTGGCCCGGCCCCTGTTCCTGGTCTCGATGGTGCTGGTAGGGGCGGCCTTTACCATGCGCCATACGCGGTTCGGCGGCACCGGTCTGGCGGTGCTGTCGGCGGTGTTGCTGGGCTTTACCCTCTACTTCACCCGCAATTTCGCGCAGATCCTTGGCGAAAACGGGCAGATTCCGGTGGCCCTGGCCGCCTGGGCACCGCCGGTGGCCGCGATCATGCTGACCTTTGGCCTCTTGCTGCATGCGGAGGATGGCTGATGCGGGCGCTGCTTTCGACCCTGCTGTCCGGCGTGGCCTGTCTGCATCTGGCCGGAGCGGCCGCGGCCCAGACCCTGCCCGCCACCCCGGCCGAACAGACCGAGGCGCAGCCCGCCGTTCTTGTGGCCGACAGCGTCTTCATCACCCCCGAACGGCAGCTGATCGCCGAAGGCAATGTCGAGGCGTTCCAGGGCGATATCCGCCTGCGCGCGCGCAAAATCACCTTTGACCGGCAATCGGGGCAGCTGAACATCGAGGGCCCGATCCGCATCGACCAGGGCGGTCAGATCACGGTGCTGGCGGATGCCGCCGAGCTGGACAAGAACCTGCAGAACGGCCTGCTGACGGGCGCGCGGATGGTGTTCGACCAGCAGCTGCAACTGGCCGCGCTGCAGATGACGCGGGTCGGTGGGCGCTATACCCAGCTGTACAAGACCTCGGTCACCTCGTGCCACGTCTGCGAGAACGGCAAGCCTCCGCTCTGGCAGATCCGGGCGCAGAAGGTGATTCACGACCAGCTCGAACAGCAGCTCTATTTCGAGGGCGCGCAGTTCCGGGTGCTGGATGTGCCGGTCTTCTACTTTCCGGCCATGCGCCTGCCCGACCCGAACCTGAAACGCGCCACCGGTTTCCTGATCCCGTCGATCCGCACCACCTCGCAGCTGGGCACCGGGGTCAAGGTGCCGTATTTCTTTCGCCTCGGCGATCACCGCGACCTGACGCTTACCCCCTATGTCTCGTCCAAGACCAAGACACTGAACCTGCGCTATCGGCAGGCCTTTGCCCGTGGCCGGATCGAGATCGAAGGCGCCTATACCCGCGACGACCTGATCCGGGGCGAGGATCGCGGCTATGTCTTTGCCACCGGCCAGTTCGACCTGCGCGACGATTACAAGCTGAAGCTTGGGGTACAGACCGTCTCGGACAACGGCTATCTGGCCGATTACGGCCTGCCCGAATACGACCGGCTGCGCAGCGAAGTCTCGATCGAACGGTTCCGCCGCGACAGCGCCTTTCGCATCGGGCTGATCCACTACGAGACCCTGCGCGACAGCGAGATCGAGGCAGAGATCCCCACGGAGATCTTCGACATCAATGCCGAGAAACGGTATTTCCCGACCGGCCTTGGCGGCGAGGTGCGTCTGGCCTTTGACGGCCATGCGCATCAGCGCCAATCCTCGGCCAATGTTGTCGGGCGCGATATCGCGCGGGCGACGCTGGATGCGGAATGGCTGCGCAGCTGGACCTTTGCCAGCGGGCTGCGCGCCGATTGGCGCATGGGCGTTGCGGTCGACGATTACCGGGTCTGGGACGATACCAACTATGCCAGCGGCACCCTGCGCAGCGCCCCGCGCGCTGCGCTGACCCTGCGCTATCCGATGGTCTATCGCGGAGCAACCGGCACCCATTACCTGGAACCCATTGCACAACTGGGCTGGAGCGATGTGTCCGGCGCGCCACTCCCCAATGGCGAGAGCAATTTTGTCGAGTTCGATCAGGGCAACCTGCTAGCACTCTCGCGTTTTCCCGCCAACGATCAGCGCGAGGAAGGCAAGCGCGCGGTATTCGGTCTGAACTGGGCGCGTTTCTCGACCTCGGGCTGGCAGGCCTTTGCCACCATCGGCCAGGTGTTCCGCAGCACCTCGGACCCGCGCTTCTCGAAATCCTCGGGCCTGGGCGGCACCGCCTCGGACCTGCTGCTGGCTGGCCAGATCACCCTGCCCCAGGGTCTGGGCCTGACCGCGCGCGGGCTGCTTGACGGCTCGCTCAACTTTTCCAAGGTCGAGGTGCGCGGCAGCTGGACCGATGACCGCACCAGTGTCAGCGGCAGCTATCTGTGGCTGGGCCGGGACCTGGCCGAGAACCGGGCGCTGGCGGTGTCCGAGTTCTGGTTCGACGGCAGCTACAAGGTGAACCCCTATTGGACCGCCTCTGCCAATATCCGCTACGATATCGAGGATTCGCGTGCCACCCGTGCCGGCATCGGATTTGCCTACCAAAACGAATGTGTCACGGTTAACATTTCGGTCAATCGCCGCTACACCTCTTCGACAAGTGTTGAGCCTTCGACCGATTTCGGATTTACCATTGCCCTGAGCGGCTTTGCCGTGGAAAGCGCAAACAAAGAATACAGGCGATCATGCAGCAAAACCTGACCACCCTGTCCCGATGCCTGGCCCGTATGATGGGCGCCGCCGCGCTGACCCTGACGCTGGCCGGTGGCCCCGTTGCGGCGCAAAGCCTGTTCAGCCCGGCGATCCGCGTCAATCAGGGCGTGATCACCCATTTCGAGCTGGAACAGCGCATCCGCCTGATGGAGGTGCTGCGCATCCCCGGCGATCCGCAGAAAGACGCCCGCCGCTCCCTGATCGAGGAAGCGCTCAAGATGCAGGCGGTCGAAGAGGCCGGCATCGAGGTCGCCCCCGAGGACGTGCAGCTGGGCATCGACGATTTCGCCGCCCGCGCGCGGCTGTCCACGGACGAGTTCCTGGCGGCTCTGGCCAACGAGGGGGTCTCGGCCGAAACGGTGCGCGATTTCGTCAGCAAGCAGATGGCCTGGCGCGACTATGTCAGCGCCCGTTTCCTGGCCCGCGCCCGCCCCACCCCGGACGAGATCGACCGCGCGCTGGGTCTGGGCGGCGGCGGTGGCTTGCAGGTGCTGCTCTCCGAGATCATCATCCCGATCACCCCGCAGACCGTGGATCAGGTCGACGAGGTGGCCCAACAGATCGCCGCGCTGACCAGTTACGAGGCCTTCTCCAGCGCCGCGATCCAGGTCTCGGCAGCCGAAACGCGCGAGAATGGCGGCCGCATGCCCTGGATCCCGCTGGCACAACTGCCCCCGGCGCTGCAACCGGTGATCCTCGAGCTTGAGCCGGGCGAGATCTCCGACCCGATCACCCTGCCCAATGCGGTGGCGCTGTTCCAGATGCGCGGCCTGCGCGAGGCCGCCGTGGGCACGCCGCGCTATGCCGCGATCGACTATGCCGCCTATCGCATGGCGGGCGGGCGCAGCCCCGAGACGCTGAAGGCCGCAACCGAGCTGCGCCAGCGCGTCGATACCTGCGACGACCTCTATGGCGTGGCCAAGGGCCAGCCGGCCGAGGTGCTGGAGCGGATCAGCGCCAAACCCGCGGAGATCCCGCAGGATATCGCGCTGGAACTGGCCAAGCTGGACCCGGGCGAAACCTCGCTGGCGCTGACCCGCAACAATGGCCAGACCCTGTTGTTCCTGATGATGTGCACCCGCACCCGCGATCTGGGCGGCGATGCCTCGCGCGAGGATGTGGCCAACGCCCTGACCCAGCAGCGCCTGCAGACCCTGGCCGAAAGCCTGGTGGAACAGCTGCGCGCCGACGCCATCATCACCGAGGAATAGGGCCATGCGCCCCATCGCGCTCAGCTGCGGCGAGCCCGCGGGGATCGGCCCCGAGCTTGCCGCCGCCGCCTGGTCGGCGCTGCGCGCGGACTGCCCCTTTGTCTGGATCGGCGATCCGGCACATCTGCCCAGCGGCACCCCGGTGACGCTGCTTGACGATCCGGCCCGGGCCGTGGCGGCCTCGGACAGCGCTTTGCCGGTGCTGGCGCTGCCCTTTGCCGCTCCGACCCAGCCCGGCCGCCCCGATCCGCGCAACGCCGCCGGTGTGATCGCCGCGATCGAACGGGGCGTGGCGCTGGTGCAGTCGGGTGCCTGTTCGGCGCTCTGCACCGCGCCCATTCACAAGAAGGCGCTGATCGACGGCGCCGGCTTTGCCTATCCCGGCCATACCGAATTCCTCGCCGCGCTCGCGGGATGTGACCGGGTGGTGATGATGCTGGCCAGCGATCAGCTGCGTGTGGTGCCCGCCACCATCCATATCGCCCTGTCCGAGGTCCCTCGCGCCCTGACCCCGGCGCTGCTGCGCGAAACGATCGAGATCACCGCCGCCGGGCTGCGCGACCGGTTCGCCATCGCCCATCCCCGGATCGCCGTGGCCGGGCTGAACCCGCATGCGGGCGAAGGCGGCGCCATGGGGCACGAAGAGATCGACTGGATCGCGCGGCTGCTGCAGGAGATCACGGGAGATTTCACCCTGACCGGGCCGCATCCCGCCGACACCATGTTCCACGCCGCCGCCCGCGCCCGTTATGACGCGGCGGTGTGCATGTATCACGACCAGGCGCTGATCCCGATCAAGACGCTCGATTTCGACCGCGGGGTGAACGTGACGCTGGGCCTGCCCTTCGTCCGCACCTCGCCCGACCATGGCACCGCCTTCGACATCGCCGGCCAGGGCATCGCCAATCCCTCCAGCCTGATCGAGGCGCTGAAGCTGGCGCAGCGCATGGCGGCAAGCGGCTAACCCTTTTCCGCCAGAAATACCCCTGCGAGAGGCATAAATCTCTGGCACTCCCCCCACGGCTGCGACTACACCCGATCCATCATGAGCGCCATCGACACCCTGCCCCCGCTGCGCGAGGTCATCGCCAGCCACCAGCTCTCGGCCCGCAAGTCGCTGGGCCAGAATTTCCTGCTCGACCTCAACCTGACCGCCAAGATCGCGCGGCAGGCCGGGGATCTGTCCGAATGTGACGTGCTCGAGATCGGCCCCGGACCGGGCGGGCTGACCCGTGGCCTGTTGGCAGAAGGCGCGCGCCGGGTGCTGGCGATCGAGAAGGATGCGCGCTGCCTGCCCGCGCTCGCCGAGATCGCCGCAGCCTATTCGGGCCGGCTCGAGGTGATCAATGGGGATGCGCTCGAGATCGACCCGCTGGCACATATGACCCCGCCGATCCGCATCGCCGCCAACCTGCCCTATAATGTGGGCACAGAGCTGCTGGTGCGCTGGCTGACCCCACGCGACTGGCCGCCCTTCTGGCAAAGCCTGACGCTGATGTTCCAGCGCGAGGTGGCCGAGCGGATCGTGGCGAAGCCCGGCTCCAAGGCTTATGGCAGGCTGGCGCTGCTGGCGCAGTGGCGGGCCGAGGCGCGCATCGTGATGTCGCTGCCGCCCGAGGCCTTTACCCCGCCTCCCAAGGTCTCGAGCGCGGTGGTCCATCTGACCGCCCTGCCCGAACCGCGTTTTCCGGCCGATGCGGCCATTCTCAGCCGCGTGGTCGCGGCTGCCTTCAACCAGCGCCGCAAGATGCTGCGCGCCGCGCTCAAAGGCCAGGCCCCCGATATCGAGGACCGCCTGCTCGCCGCCGGTATCAAACCCACCGAACGGGCCGAGCAGGTCCCGCTCGAAGCCTTTTGCGCCCTGGCGCGGGAACTGGCACGCTGAAACAGGCGGCGACAGAATTTCCCCGAAATTCTGTCACAGAAAATGTTCCATTTTCTGGGCGTTTTCCTTGCAGGAAAACGCCTCCTCTCGCTCAAACCTAAAACGCAAAAAAACGCCGCCTCCGGCAAGGAAACGACGTTTCAGGAATCTGAAGAAGCCGTGTGGCCCTACTCAGCCGCTTCGGCGGGCCCGCCCGGCTGTGGATCGGGCGTCTCGCCTTCTCCGGCGGCGGGTTTGCGCGCGCGCGGGCGGCGCGGGGTCTTCTTCTTGGGTTGTTCACCGGCCTCATCGGATGCAGGCGCATCCTCTTCGGCCCGGGGCGCGCGGCGCTTGCGGCTTTCGCCCTTGCTTTCCGGCGTCTCGACCAGACCGCTGGCCTCCTCGCCGGCATCGCTGCCACCCAGGTCGAGCACATCGGGCTGCGGCGCGCTGGAAGGATCGGCCACGGGCGCCGGGGCAATGCTGTCGCGGTCCTGGCGTTCGGCGCGTTCGCGATCCCGCTCTGCCTGGCGCTCGCGATTCTGGCGCTCCTGCTCTTCGCGGCGGGCATCGATCTCGCGCTGAGCCTCGCTCAGGAGGCGCAGGTAATGCTCGGCATGTTGCTGAAAGTTCTCGGCAGCCACCCGGTCATTTGCCAGCTGGGCATCGCGCGCCAGCTGGTTGTACTTCTCGATGATCTGCTGCGGGGTGCCACGCACCTTGCCCTCGGGGCCCGAGCTGTCGAATACGCGATTGACGACATTGCCGCCAGAGGGCCGGTTGCGGTTGTTCTTCGACCGCGAACGGGATTTGGACGATCTCATATGTTTAACGTCAGCCTTGTTGGTCTTTGCCGATGAACCCGTTCGACGCCGCTTGCGGTTGGTATTGCCGGACATCGACTGTTTGGGCTTGCTGTCGGGGATGCGCCAGAAGGGGCATCAAGTGCCGCGACACCCCTGAGTAAACACGTCCCGGCCCGCCAGACAAGGGGTTATGAGTAAAAATATCGGGAATTTAAGTCAAACTGGCACATTTGCGCCTCACCCATCCGGGTTAGCGCGGCAGATGCGCAGCCACCACCCGGTCGCGCCCGTCGAGATCCGGAATCACCCGCAACCCGGACAGGCCCGCCGCCTGAAACAGGCGCGAGACCGCCTGCGCCTGGGTCGGACCGATCTCGACCAGCAGCCGGCCGCCGGGCAACAGGTAATCGGGCGCACCCGCAGCGATATGGCGATAGGCGCCCAGCCCGTCGCCGCCATCGGTCAGCGCCAGTTCCGGCTCGTGCCGGCGCACCTCGGGGGCCAGCGCCTCCATCTCGCTCAGCGCGATATAGGGCGGGTTGGAAACGATCAGATCGAACCGCCCCTCGACCGCCCCGAACCAGTCCGAGCGGCGGATATCTGCGCGCGCCTCGACACGGTGCAGCACCGCATTGGCGCTGGCCTGCAGACAGGCGGCCTCGCTCAGATCGACGCCCAGACCGGTGGCGCTGGGCCGTTCGGCCAGAAGCGTGACCAGGATCGCGCCCGATCCGACGCCCAGATCCAGCACATGTTCAAATGGCGCGTTCAGCGCCGCCTCGATCAGGGTCTCGGTCTCGGGGCGCGGGTCCAGCACCTCGCCCGAGACCTTGAAACGGCGGCCATAGAAATCGCGCTCGCCCACCAGATGCGAGACCGGCACCCGCACCGCGCGCAGCGAGATCAGCTGGTCATAGCGTTCGGCGATCTCGGGGGCCAGGTCCTCGGGCGCGATCAGGGTCACCCGGCTCGCCTCGATCCGGGCGGCATGGGCCAGAAGCAGCCGCGCATCTCGGGCCGGGTCGGCCACGCCGGCGGCACGCAGGCGCGCGGTGGCGGCAACCATTGCCTGGGCGGCGGTCTGCCCGCTCATTGCCCCATCTCGGCCAGCATCCGCGCCTGCCCGTCGGCGGCCAGCGCGTCGATCACCTCGTCCAGATCGCCCTGCATCACCGCGTCAAGCTTGTAGAGCGTCAGGTTGATCCGGTGATCGGTCATCCGCCCTTGCGGGAAATTGTAGGTGCGGATGCGTTCCGACCTGTCGCCCGTCCCCACCTGTGCCGAGCGGCTGGCCGAGCGTTCTCTGTCCAGCCGCTGGCGTTCCAGATCGTAGAGCCGGGTCTTGAGCACCTGCATGGCGATCTCGCGGTTGCGGTGCTGCGATTTCTCGGAACTGGTGACCACGATGCCGCTGGGCAGGTGGGTGATCCGCACCGCCGAATCGGTGGTGTTCACGTGCTGCCCGCCCGCACCCGAGGAGCGCATCGTGTCGATGCGGATATCGCCCGGGTCGATCTGGATATCCACATCCTGCGCCTCGGGCAGCACCGCCACCGTGGCGGCCGAGGTATGGATACGCCCGCCGCTCTCGGTCTCGGGCACGCGCTGCACCCGGTGCACGCCGCTTTCGTATTTCAGCCGGGCAAAGACATTCTCGCCGCTGATCCGCGCTACCACTTCCTTGATGCCGCCCAGTTCGGTTTCCTGCAGCTCGATCAGCTCCAGCTTCCAGCCGCGCGCCTCGGCATAGCGTTGGTACATGCGCAGTAGATCACCCGCAAACAGCGCTGCCTCGTCCCCCCCGGTGCCGGGACGGATTTCCAGCATTGCGGGGCGGGCATCGGCGGCGTCCTTGGGCAAGAGCGCCAGTTGCAGCGCCTGTTCCGCCTCGGGCAGGCGCGCCTTGAGCAGCGGCAGTTCTTCCTCGGCCAACGCCTTCATGTCCGGATCCGACAGCATCGCGCGCGCCTCGTCCATGTCGGCGCAGAGCTGCCGCCAGGCGGCGATCTGCTCGACCACCGGGCGCAGGTCGGAATATTCCTTGGCAAGCGCAGCGATATCGCTGCCCGAGGCACCGTCGGCCATGGCGGCCTCCAGATACTGGAATCGCTGGGTGATCTGGTCGAGGCGTTCTTCTGGGATCATTGCGGCGGTGTCCGATATCCAGGGGCTTTGGTCAAGGGGCGCGTCTGTGCTAGGTTTGTCGCCATGACACGACTGTTTGCTCTTTTGCTGCTGCTTGCCCCCCCTGCGCTGGCCGATGTTGTCGGCCCCGGCGGCAAGACCATCGACTGTTATTGCACCGACACATCCGGCACCCGGATCGAGCTGGGCGAGACCATCTGCCTGATGGTCGACGGTCGCATGTTCATGGCGCAATGCCAGATGTCGCTGAACGTGCCGATGTGGCGCGAGGTGCAGCAGGGTTGCCTGTCTTCAGGCCTAGTGCCCGAGCGACGTCAGCCATTGCTCAACACGCGCGCGGTTTACCCCAAGATCTGAGCGTCCGAACCGGTTGCGGGCATGGATCAGCAACAGATCGCCCTGTTGCAGGGCGGTGGTATAATCGGGAAAGCCAAAGACGCGGGTGCGGGTGACATAGGTCACCATCCCCTCGGCCACCGAACCGGCCAGCACCCGCGTGCGCGGCGCCGTGCGCGCGATGGCGTCGAACCGGGCCAGGCCGTCCGCCCCGGTTTCGACCCGGCGCAGGACACCGCCCCGCATGTCGCGGTCGGCACTGATCTGCGGCGCGCGGTGCCAGCGCGCCGGGTCCGAGGGGGCCAGCCGGATCCAGACCAGACCCAGCACGGCCAGCGCGATCATCCCCCAGATCAGCATCCGCACCGCTCAGCGCGCCTGCACGCCGGGCAGCACGCAGAGCAGTTCATAAAGCAGGTTGGCCGCGGTCAGCGCGGTATTGCCCGAGGTGTCATAGGGGGGCGACACCTCGACCAGATCGCAGCCGACGATCTTCAGCCCCCTCAGCGACTGGATCAGCTCCAGCGCCTGCGGCGTGGTCAGCCCGCCGATCTCGGGCGTGCCCGTGCCCGGTGCATAGGCGGGATCCAGACTGTCGATATCATAGGTGACATAGACCGGACGGTCGCCGATATCGCGGCGAATCTCGGTGCCCAGATTGACCAGCGACTTGTGCCACAGCTCCCAGGCCGGGAACTGCTGAAAGCCCCAGCCCTGCGCCTCGGTAAAATCGGTGGCGGCGTAGCCCGAGCCGCGAATGCCGATCTGATAGGTCTTGTCGGGCTGGATCAGCCCTTCCTCATAGGCGCGGCGGAACACGGTGCCGTGGGTTTCACGCTCGCCAAACATCTGGTCGTTCACATCCGCATGGGCATCTACATGCACCAGCGCCACCGGGCCATGTCTGGCCGCGATGGCGCGCAGGATCGGCAGGGTGATCGAATGGTCCCCTCCCATCGCCACCGGGATCACGTCATGGGTCAGGATCGCGTCATAGCTCTCCTTGATGATGCGGAGGCTGTCGGCCAGCGAAAACGTGTTGATCGCCAGATCGCCGATATCGGCGATCTGCAAACTGTCGAACGGCGCCGCGCCCGTCGCCATGTTATAGGGCCGGATCATCGCGCTTTCCGCCCGGATCTGTTTCGGCCCGAACCGTGTGCCCGAGCGCCACGAGGTGCCGATATCCATCGGAATCCCCAGAATGGCCACATCCAGCCCATCAAGGGCCTGCGCTTGCGGCAGCCGCATGAAGGTATTCGGCCCCGAGAACCGGGCCAGATCATTGCCGCCGATGGGCTGGTTGAAATCGCTCATGGGCGCCCTCCTGCTGTCCAGGTGCAAGCTTTCCCAGATTTCCACACAACTGACAATTGCTGAAACAGGGCGGCGCCCGGCCCGCTATCCGCCCTCAAGGCCGATGGCACGGTTGAGTTCGGCCCCGAGATTTGCCGCGCTGTAGATCGGGAACGGCACCCGCTGGGACAGGTCCAGATCGCGGCGCAGCCAGTCGTGATCCTCCAGCTGTTTCAGCGACACCGAAAGCGCCCGGTCGGTGATCGGGGACAGGTCGGACCGGATCGCGGAAAACCGCCTGGGCTGTCCGGTCAGCGCCAGGATCGGCACCGTCCAGCTGCGCCGCAACAAGGCGTCCTGTGCGGTTCCGGAGACGGTGCCAATCAGCCGGGCCGCCA
Organism: Ruegeria pomeroyi DSS-3; assembly: GCF_000011965.2. Classification (NCBI taxonomy): domain Bacteria; kingdom Pseudomonadati; phylum Pseudomonadota; class Alphaproteobacteria; order Rhodobacterales; family Roseobacteraceae; genus Ruegeria; species Ruegeria pomeroyi. The sequence goes on from NC_003911.12 coordinate 2,618,122, forward strand.
TCGCGGCGGCCTCCTGCCCGGTTGCGGTCAGCCGGAATTCGGGCCGCAGCGGATGCCCGTGGCCGGGGTTGCGCTCGAGCAGCCCAAGCTGCGCGAGATGCGCAAGGCTTGCCGCAAAGGCGGTCCGCCCCGCACCGGTCGCGGCCAGCAATGGCGCCTGCCGCCCTGGCACGCCCCGATTCAGGTGGGCAAGGATCGGCAGAGACCAGGCCCGCGCGGTCAGCTTGACAAGCAGATTTATGTCCATAAAGTATAGTTACTATATTTCACACAAAGGATAAACCCCATGCCCCTCGCCACATTGGACAACACGATTACACTGGCGCTGTCGGTCCGGGACCGCCACGCCAGCGCAAAATGGTATCGCGAGACATTGGGATTCGAACTCATCCACCACATCGACGAGGCGGGGTGGAGCGAGATGCACACCTTGACCCCGGGCGTGACCCTGGGTCTGGGCGAACAGGCGGAACCGGCGCCGGGCAACAGCGTACCGGTGTTCGGCGTTGCCGATATCGCCACCGCCCGCGCCGCGATGGAAGCGGCGGGCATCCGCTTTGACGGCCCGACCGAGACGATCGAGGGCATGGTGAGCACCGCCACCTTCTATGACCCTGACGGCAATGCACTGATGCTGGCGCAGGACCTGACACAGAGCGCCTGACCCGCCCCCACTCTGGCAGCAGGGGCGGACAGACCGTGTTTCAGCCTGCGGCAGCCCCCCCGAGCTTGTTCCACCCCAGCAGGCAGATGATCTGGGTCGCCACATGCGCGCCCGCGATGGCGGTGGCGCCCGAGGGGTCGAAGGGCGGAGAGACCTCGACCACGTCGCCGCCCTTGATGTTGATCCCGGCAATGTCGCGCAGGATGATCTGCGCCTGGGCCGAGCTGAGTCCGCCCCAGACCGGGGTGCCGGTGCCCGGCGCAAAGGCAGGATCCAGCGCGTCGATGTCGAAGGTCAGATAAACCGGGCTGTCGCCCAGAATGGCGCGCACCTTCTGCGCCACGGCGGCGGGACCGCTTTCATGCACCTCGCGCGCGTCGATGATGTTGACGCCCAGGGTGTCCTCGTTGGTGGTGCGGATGCCGATCTGGACCGAGCGCGCCGGATCCACGATCCCTGATTTCACCGCCTTGTAGAACATGGTGCCATGATCGACACGGGACATGTCGTCATCGGCCCAGGTGTCGGTATGGGCATCGAACTGCAACAGCGACATCGGCCCGTATTTCTCGGCATAGGCCTTGAGAATGGGGAAACTGATATAGTGATCGCCCCCCAGCGTGACCGAGGCCACATCGGCAGCCAGAATGGTGCGGATATGATCGCTGAGCGTGTCGGGAAAGGCCGGGATATTGGCATAGTCATAGGCCACGTCGCCATAATCGACGATGGCCAGTTCGCTGAGCGCATCGAAGGGCCAGCCATAGGGCGCATCGGGCGATTGCAGGGCGCTGGCCTCGCGGATGGCACGCGGGCCCAGCCGGGTGCCGGGCCGGTTGGTCACCGCCTGATCGAAGGGCACGCCCGTGACCGCGATATCGACGCCGGTCAGGTTCTTGGTATAGAGGCGGCGCAGAAAGGATGTTGCCCCGCCAAAGGTGTTTTCAAAGGACAACCCCTTGAGTTCCGGATTGGTGAACGCCTCGTCCACCTGTTTCTTTGCATCTTCCAGCGCCACTTTCACTTGCTCCTTGCTGGGTTCCCGGCGGGTTGGCGACGCGCATGAACGTCAAGCCACCGGCTGTGCCTTTTCCACGATCCTCGCGAAAAAGGACGCCCCCACCGGCGCGATCTCGTCGTTGAAATTGTATTTCGGATGGTGCAGCCCGGCGCTGTCGCCCTGGCCGATGAAAAGATAAGAGCCGGGCCGTTTCTCCAGCATATAGGAAAAATCCTCGGCCCCCATCTCGCGCCCGCCATCCCCTACCACATTGGCCGCGCCCGACACCTCGCGCGCCACCTCGGCGGCAAACTCGGTCTTGGCGGCATCGTTGATGGTGGCGGGATAGCCCACCTGGTAATCCAGCTCGGCCGTAACCCCGTACGAGGCCGCCTGCCCGGCCACGATCTCGCGCATCCGGCGCATCACCATTTTCTGCACCGCCGGGTCAAAGGTGCGCACGGTGCCATTCAGATAGGCGGTGTCGGGAATGACGTTGTTGACGGTGCCGGTGTGGATCTGGGTGACCGAGACCACCAGATCGTCGAGCGCGTAATGGTTGCGGCTGACGATGGTCTGGATCGCCTGCGCGATGCCACAGGCCGCCATCACCGGGTCGATCGTCTCATGCGGCATGGCGCCGTGACCACCCCGCCCCTGGATATGGATCTCGAACGTGTCGACCGCCGCCATCAGCGGCCCCGGTGCGGTATAGAACGACCCTTCGGCATGGCCCGGCGCATTGTGCAGCGCATAGACCTGGGCGATGTCGAACCGGTCGAGGATGCCCTCGCGCACCATGATATCGGCGCCGCCGCCCTCTTCCTCGGCGGGCTGAAAGATCAGCGCCACCCGACCACTGAAGTTCCGCGTCTCGGCCAGATAGCGCGCCGCGCCCAGCAGCATGGTCGTATGCCCGTCATGGCCGCAGGCATGCATCTTGCCCGGATGGGTCGAGGCATAGGCGAGCCCCGTTTCCTCGGGGATCGGCAGCGCGTCCATATCCGCGCGCAGGCCGATGGTCGGGCCATCGCCCTGCCCGTTGATGATCGCCACGATCCCGGTCTTGGCGATCCCCTCGTGCAGCTCGTCCACCCCGAACTCACGCAGCCGCTCGGCCACGAAGGCCGCCGTCTGGTGGCAGTCGAATTCCAGCTCGGGGATGGTGTGCAGATGCTGGCGCCAGGCGGTCATGTCGGCGGCGAAATCAGCGATGCGGTTGATGACGGGCATGGGGGTGGACTCCGGGGCCTTGCTGCGGGATGCATGCATCTGACACAGGAACAAGGAGCGCCGCAATGCCCGATGACACGCTGATCCACGACCAGTCGGCCGGAATCGAGCGCTTGCTGGAGATCATGCGCCGCCTGCGCGATCCCAAGACCGGCTGCCCCTGGGATATCGAACAGGATTTCGCCACCATCGCCCCCTACACGATCGAAGAGGCCTATGAGGTCGCCGACGCGATCGAACGCGGCGCCTGGGACGAGCTGAAGGGCGAGTTGGGCGATCTGCTGTTCCAGTCGGTGTTTCACGCCCAGATGGCCGCCGAGGCGGGTCATTTCACCTTTCAGGACGTGGTGCGCACCATGTCCAACAAGATGGTCACCCGCCACCCGCATGTGTTCGGCGACGAGACCCGCGACAAGTCCGCCGAACAGCAGACCCGCGACTGGGAGGCGATCAAGGCCACTGAGCGGGCAGAGAAGGCGCAGCAAGGCGCGCTCGACGGGGTGGCGCTGGGCCTGCCCGCGCTGTTGCGCGCCTTCAAGCTGCAAAAGCGCGCAGCGCGCGTGGGCTTCGACTGGGGCGATGTGGGCCCGGTGCTCGACAAGATTACCGAGGAAAGCCGCGAACTGGTCGAGGCACGCGACAGTCTCGATGCCGATGCCATCGAGGATGAATTCGGCGACCTGCTCTTTGTCCTTGTCAACCTCGGCCGCCATCTCGGCGTCGAACCCGAGGCTGCGCTGCGCCGCACCAACGCCAAGTTCACCCGCCGCTTTGCCCAGATCGAAACGCGTCTGGCCGCTCAGGGCAAGACCCCCGAGAACAGCACGCTGGACGAGATGGACGCGCTCTGGAATGAGGTCAAGGCCGAGGAAAAAGCCCGCCCCTGACCCTTCATTGCGCGGCAAATACTCCGGAGGAGCGCCGCCAGGCACGCGGGCAGCGCCCCTGTCCCCCTCTGGACAGAGGCGCGCCTACCTGTCACCACTTGCCCGACAAGACCGGAGACGCCCATGCCCCCCCGCAAGATCATCATCGACACCGACCCCGGCCAGGACGACGCGGTTGCCATCCTGCTGGCGCTGGCCAGCCCCGACGAGCTCGAGGTGCTGGGCATCACCGCCGTGGCCGGCAACGTGCCGCTGCCGCTCACCGCAAAAAACGCCCGTATCGTCTGCGAACTGGCGGGCCGCGCTGATGTCGCCGTCTACGCCGGGTGCGACGCGCCCATCGCGCGCAAGCTGGTCACCGCCGAACATGTGCATGGCAAGACCGGGCTTGACGGCCCCGACCTGCCCGACCCGGTGATGCCGCTGCAAGAGGCGCATGCCGTCGATTTCATCATCGACACCCTGCGCGCCCATGCTCCGGGCACGGTGACGCTCTGCCCGCTGGGCCCGCTCACCAATATCGCCACCGCATTCACCCGCGCGCCCGACATTGTCTCCCGCGTGCAGGAGATCGTGCTGATGGGCGGCGCCTATTTCGAGGTGGGCAACATCACCCCCGCCGCCGAATTCAACATCTATGTCGATCCCGAAGCCGCTGATATCGTGTTCAAATCCGGTGCGCCGATTGTGGTGATGCCGCTCGATGTCACCCACAAGGCGCTTGTCACCAAGGCGCGCAACGATGCCTTCCGCGCGCTCGGCACCCCCGCCGGCATCGCCGTCGCCCAGATGACCGATTTCTTCGAGCGCTTCGACAAGGAGAAATACGGCTCCGAAGGTGCCCCCCTGCACGACCCTTGTGTCACCGCCTATCTGCTCAACCCCGATCTGTTCTCGGGCCGTCACATCAATGTCGCCGTCGAAACCACCTCGGAACTGACCCTCGGCATGACCGTGGCCGACTGGTGGCGGGTGACCGAGCGGGCGCCCAACGCGCTCTTCATCGGCGATCTCGACGCCGAGGGCTTCTTCACGCTGCTGACCGACCGTCTGGCGCGCCTATGAGCGCCGCCCTGCACCTTGCCCGCCCCGAGGATCTCGACCGGCTGACTGCCATGGTCGGCGCCTTTCATGCCGAAGAGGGCTTGCAAGGGTCCGAGGAGGCCCGCCGCGACGCCCTGCGCCCGCTGCTCGAAGGCATTCCGCATGGCTGTGTCTATCTGATCGGTCCCGCCCGCGCACCGCTGGGCTATATCATCGTCACCTTCGGCTGGTCGGTCGAATTCGGCGGGCTCGACGGGTTCATCGACGAAATCTGGCTGCGCCCCGCGGTGCGCGGCCGCGGTATCGCCAGCGAAGTGCTCGGCCAGCTGCCCAAGGCCCTGGCGAGCGCCGGCATGAAGGCGCTGCATCTCGAGGTCGACCGCCGCAACGAAGCGGCCCAGCGCCTCTATGCGCGCGCCCGGTTCCAGCCGCGCCCCGATTACATGCTGATGAGCAAACGCCTCTGACAGGCGTTCTGCGCTCGCGCACCGAATTTTCCCCTGACCTGCGCATGACCCGCGCCGCTAGGCTGCGAATGCAACAGCATCAAACAGGGAAACATCATGGAACAGATCATCGCACAGCTCGTCGGTGGCGCGCTCGGAGGCACCGGGGGCGGCAAACTGATGCGTCAGGCGGATATGGGCAGCATGGGCAACGCAATCGCCGGCGCGCTGGGTGGATTGGGTGGCGGTCAGCTTCTGGGCGGCCTGATGGGCGCGGGTGGCGCTGATCTTGGCGCCCTGGCCGGCAATCTGGTCGGGGGCGGTGTCGCCGGACTGGTGGTTCAACTGGTCGTGGGGCTGATCGTCAAGCGCCTGCGCGGCTGACCCCGCCACCGGGCCCAAGTGCTGCGACCTTCTCGGCAAGGTCGATGAAATCACCCGCGATCACGTCCCAATCGCTCTGCGCGATCAGATCCCGCACCTGTCCCGGCCCATGCTCGGTTGGCCGGGGCACGAATGCGGTCCGCAGCCCCGCCGCCCGCGCCGCGATCAGATCGTCGTTATGGGCGGCCACCATCATCACCGCCTCGGGCGGCAGGCGCAGCGCCGCGCAAGAGGCTAGGTAGACCTCGGGCTGCGGCTTGTACCCGCGCGCGATATCAGCCCCCAGGATGCAGTCCCAGGGCAAGCCGGCATGGCGCGCCAGGCGGGTCATCAAGGCGATCGAGCCATTCGAACAGGGCGCGATGATCACCTCGCGCTTGAGCCGCGTCAGCCCCGCCACCACATCCGGCCAGGGATCGAGCTGTTCCCATGCCGCGTTCAGCAGCACGCGGTCGGGGATCTCGACCGCAAACGACCGCGCTACGGTGTCAAGGTTTTCCAGATGCAACTCGTCCAGCGCCACATAGCCCCGCGCGCCTTCCCGGACCCGCGCCATCGCCGGGTCGTACTGCGCGCGCCAGGCGGTCGCAAACGCCTCGGCCTCAACGCCGGGCACAGCGGCTGCAACCGCGCGCGACACGGAGCCGCGCCAGTCCACGCAGGTACCGAACACATCAAACAGACAGGCCTGGATCAAAGGTTTCATGCCCCTATCCTTGCGCCCGATCCCGAGGCTCATCAAGCCCTGACGGGCTTTCCTCGCCGATCAGCCCCTACCACTTCTTTCTGGTCGGAAATACTCCGGGGGAGCCGCCCGAAGGGTGGCGGGGGCAGCGCCCCCACCATTTTTTCGCGAAAAAATGGCCACAGAAAATCTGCGATTTTCTGGTCGCCCCGCCTCAGCCGCGCAGGATAGAACGGCCGGCATATTCGGCCACTTCGCCCAGCGCTTCCTCGATGCGGATCAGCTGGTTGTACTTGGCCAGCCGGTCCGAGCGCGCCAGCGAGCCGGTCTTGATCTGACCGCAATTGGTCGCCACCGCCAGATCGGCGATGGTGGCATCCTCGGTCTCGCCCGACCGGTGGCTCATCACATTGGTATAGCGCGCGCGATGGGCCATATCGACCGCCTTCAGCGTCTCGGTCAGCGAGCCGATCTGGTTCACCTTCACCAGCATCGAGTTGGCGCATCCCCTGGTGATCCCCTCGGCCAGGCGCGCCGGGTTGGTCACGAACAGGTCGTCGCCCACCAGCTGCACCTTGCCGCCCAGACGGTCGGTCAGCGCCTTCCAGCCGGCCCAGTCATCCTCGGCCATGCCATCCTCGATCGAGATGATCGGATAGTCGGCGACCAGAGCAGCCAGATAGTCGACATTCTCGTCGCTGGACAGGGTTTTGCCTTCTCCGGACAGCACATATTTGCCGTCCTTGAAGTATTCGGTCGCGGCGCAATCCAGCGCCAGATAGATATCCTCGCCCGGCTTGTAGCCAGCCTTTTCGATCGACTTCAGCACGAAATCCAGCGCTTCGCGGGTCGAGGCGATATTGGGCGCAAAACCGCCCTCATCCCCGATCCCCGTGCTCAGCCCGGCCGCCGACAGCTCTTTCTTCAGCGTGTGGAACACCTCGGCGCCCATGCGCACGGCGTCGCGGATGTCTTCCGCCGCCACCGGCATGATCATGAACTCCTGGATGTCGATCGGGTTGTCGGCATGCTCGCCGCCATTGATGATGTTCATCATCGGCACCGGCAGCACCCGGGCCGAAGTCCCGCCCACATAACGGTACAGCGGCTGCGCGGTGAAATCCGCCGCCGCCTTGGCCACCGCCAGCGACACGCCCAGGATGGCATTGGCGCCCAGGCGGCCCTTGTTCTCGGTCCCGTCCAGTTCGATCATCGCCGCGTCGATGGCGACCTGCTCGGTGGCGTCAAAGCCCACCAGCTCCTCGGCGATCTCGCCGTTGACCGCGGCCACCGCCTCCAGCACGCCCTTGCCCATGTAGCGGCTCTTGTCGCCATCGCGGCGCTCGACCGCCTCATAGGCGCCGGTCGAGGCGCCCGAGGGCACGGCAGCGCGGCCCATGGTGCCGTCTTCCAGAACCACGTCGACCTCGACGGTCGGATTGCCCCGGCTGTCCAGAATCTCGCGCGCGTGAATATCGATGATGGTGCTCATGAAATCGGTCCCCGACTCTGCAATTGGATTGCCGCTCTCATAGCAGCCGCGGGGCGAAAGTAAACCATGACTGCTATCGCTAACACGCGCAAAAACGCGCAGTTAGGGCTAACACATCCCTGTTTGCGCCAACAGCGTCCAGCCCGCGATCAGGCCGGCACCGCCGCCAGTTCCCGCGCCAGACGCCGTTCGCGCAGAAATGTATAAAGCCCCGAGCCGATGATCAGCGCCCCGCCCGCCAGGGTGGGCCAGTCGGGCCGTTCGCCAAAGACCAGCACTCCGGCAAGCAACGAGAACAACAGCCGCGTATAGCGGAACGGCGTCACGACCGAGGCCTCGCCCACCCGCATCGCGGTGACGATGCCGTAATAGCCCAGAACCCCGAACAGGATCGCGCCCGCATAGGGACCCCAATGGCCCGGCTCGACGGGGACCAGCGCGGTTCCCGAGACCAGCAGTATCCCGGCCCCTCCAAGGATCAACGCCAGATAAGCCTGAAACGACACCACCGCCGAGGCCACATGCGCGTCGATCCGCCGGGTGATCAGATCGCGCGCCGCCACGCTGATGACCGAGGCCACGACAAGAAGCTGCGCAGGCTGGAACCCGGCCATGCCGGGGCGGATGATCATCAGAACGCCGACAAAGCCGACCGTGATGGCGCTCCAGCGGCGCCAGCCCACCTGCTCGCCCAGAAACAGCGCCGCCCCCATCGTCACCACCAGCGGCATCGCCTGGAACACGGCCGCAACGGTGGACAGATCGACCAGCGACAGAGCGGTGGCAAAGGTCAGCGCGCTTACCGCCTCGGTCGCGGCGCGGATCAGCAACAAGGGGGACCAGGCGGCGCGGCTGAACACCCGCTTGCGGGTTGCGACCGCCATTGTCAGGAAGGCGGCCGAGCAGAACACACCCAACACCAGCAGGATCTGCCCGATCGGCACCGTGACGGACAGTTTCTTGATGAACATGTCCTCGATCGAAAAGGCCGCCATCGCGGCGACAACCAGCAGGATGCCGTTTACGTTGTTCATGGGTGCAAAGCCTCTCGCGGGCCGCAAGGGGCCGGGTCTGGGCGCAGCCAAAGCGCATGTAGGCCATCACGGCAAGCGCAAACACCGCCGATGTCATCAAAAGACGTGGATCATCCCATCGCCCACCGTGATGGAAAGGACGACCGTCCCCCTGCCTGCCCCTGTGCCAGAAGGCCTATCTGCGCTACGCTAACAGGTATCTGACGGCAGCCCAATGGATTGGATGTGACATGACGCGCCTTCTAGCAACCGCCGCCCTGTGCCTTGCAACCGCGACCGCTGCGGCGGCCTGCCCCTGGGCGGGGGGCAATTTTGAGTTCCGCGAACACGGTATCTATGGCGATTTCGCGGTCAATGCCGGCTGCACCGAGCTGGTCTGGGACCGGCTGAGCAACGCCCCCGAGACCACCGCGCTGACCCGAAGCAAACATGGCTGGGCAGGCAAGCTCGCCAAGGCCGACGTGGAACTGCTCGACAATGGCGAGAACCTGCGGGTAACCGGCACCGGCGGCGCCATGCGTCAGGTCCGGGCAAAACGCGCCGACTGAATCCGCGCCGCCCCACCCGTCTGATTTCGCGTGAAACATTCCGGGGGAGCCTACAAAATTCGTCGAATTTTGTAGGCCGGGGGCAGCGCCTCCCTTTCAGCGTCTCCGAGGTGCCTATCCCTTGCGGATCGGCACCCCGTAAAGCTCCAGCTTGTGCCCCTTGAGCCGGTAGCCCAGCTTCTCGGCGATCCGTTCCTGCAGCGCCTCGATCTCGGGGTCGCAGAACTCGATCACCTCGCCGGAATTCATGTCGATCAGGTGGTCGTGATGGTCGCGCTCGGCATCCTCGTAGCGCGCGCGCCCATCGCCGAATTCCAGCCGGTCGAGTATCCCCGCCTCCTCGAACAGTTTCACCGTCCGGTAGACCGTGGCGATCGAGATCGCCGAATCCATCTTCGAGGCGCGCGCATACAGCTCCTCGACATCGGGATGATCGTCGCTCTCCTCCAGAACCCGGGCGATGACCCGGCGCTGGCCGGTCATGCGCAGGCCCTTGGCCTCGCAACGGGCGATGATCGGTTGGGACATGGGCGCATCCTGTCTCGGCATTCGGGAATCCCGTTTACATGCTGATGCGCCACAGGGCCAGCGGCGATTGGCGCAGGGCGGTTGACTTTTGCCGCGCAAACCTCCACATGGGCGCTAACGCCATTGTCCTCTGCCGCGTGAGCAGACCAGATAAGACGTGCGGGGAAAACCCGCCCGGCCCGCAAAGGAAGGGCCGCAACAGGACAGGCGCAACCGTTCCCACATTCACGCATGGGGCAAACCGCTGGACCGATCCGGGGCATGAGGCTGCCGGATCCGAGGCTCCGCGGACCCGCTCGTGACGCCGTGCCATTTGGGGTGCGGCGCGAAAGGATTTTTGTGAGCGATTTTGACATGATGGGGCTCGATGACGCCCTGGTGAGCCGGCTGACCGCCATGGGCATCACCGAACCGACCCCGATTCAGGCCCGTGCCATCCCCGAGGCGCTGAACGGCCATGACGTGATGGGCCTGGCCCAGACCGGCACCGGCAAGACCGCCGCCTTTGGCGTGCCGCTGATCACCCTGCTCAGCCGGGTGGGCCGCAAACCGGCGCGCGGCACCGTGCGCGGACTGGTGCTGGCCCCTACCCGCGAACTGGCGCAACAGATCGCCGAAACGCTGAAGGCGCTGACCGAGGATACCCCGCTCAAGGTGGCGATCGTGGTGGGCGGCGTGTCCATCAACCCGCAGATCAAGCGGCTGGAACGCGGCATCGACATCCTCGTCGCCACCCCGGGCCGCCTGATGGACCTGATGGAACGCCGCGCCGTCGATCTGGGCAGCTGTTCCTTCCTGGTGCTGGACGAGGCCGACCAGATGCTCGACCTCGGCTTCATCCACTCGCTGCGCAAGATCGCGGCGGTGCTGCCGAAAGAGCGCCAGACCATGCTGTTCTCGGCCACCATGCCCAAGCTGATGAACGAGATCGCCCAGAGCTATCTCAACAGCCCGCGCCGGATCGAGGTCTCGCCCCCGGGCAAGGCCGCCGACAAGGTCACGCAAGTGGTGCATTTCATCGCCAAGGCGGCCAAGACCGATCTGCTGATCGAGCTTCTGGACAGCCACCGCGACGAGCGCGCCATCGTGTTCGGGCGCACCAAATGGGGCTGCGAGAAGCTGGCCAAGACGCTGGAAAAGGCCGGTTTTGCCACTGCCGCCGTGCATGGCAACAAAAGCCAGGGCCAGCGCGACCGCGCCATCGCCGCCTTCAAATCGGCCGATGTACGGGTGCTGGTGGCCACCGATGTGGCCGCGCGCGGGCTCGACATCCCCGACGTGAAACATGTCTACAACTACGAATTGCCCAATGTGCCCGATGCCTATGTGCACCGGATCGGCCGCACCGCGCGGGCGGGCAAGGACGGCGCCGCGGTGGCCTTCTGCGCCCCTGACGAGATGGAGGAATTGGCCGCCATCCAGAAGGTGATGAAGAGCGCGATCCCGATCGCCTCGGGGCGTCCCTGGCAGCCGATCGAAGATCCGGCCAAACCGGCGGCCCGCAAGGGCCCCGGCGGCGCTGCCGGCAAGCCCGGCGGCGGCGGAGCCCGCCGCAACCGGCGCGGCGGCCGTGGCCGCAGCACCGCGCGCAAGGCAGCCTGATCGCCCAGGGTGCCGCCCAATCGGCGGCACCGCCCCCCTCAGGCGCGCGGAATGTCAAAACCCGGCAGCGCCAGTTCAAAGCCTTCGAACCGGAACCCGGGCGAGACGGTGCAGCTGACCAGCGTGTATTCGCCGGTGCTGCGCGCGGCCTGCCACCAGCCCGGCGGCACGATCAGCTGTGGCGCGCCCGCGTCCAGATCGGGCGTCAGCAGGTGATCGCTGGCGGGGCCGGTCTCGGTCTCGCTCATCGACAGGACCAGCGGCGCACCGGCATGCCAGAGCCAGATCTCGGTGGCATCGACCCGGTGCCAATGGCTGCGCTCGCCCGATTTCAACAGAAAATAGATGCAGGTGCCGCTGGCGCGGCCCGGATTCTCGGCGATCCAGGTCTGCCGGTACCAGCCGCCCTCGGGGTGCGGTTCCAGCTCCAGTCGGCGGATGATGTCTTCGGCGTGCATATCTGCGGTCATGGGGTCCTCGGTTGGGGCTGGTCTTTTGGTCCGTCCAGCATATCTTGGCCCCATGACAATCGCGATCCCCTTCGACAACAGCTATGCCCGCCTGCCGGGCGGCTTCTATACCGCGCAGGCCCCCCAGCCGGTGCGCGCACCACGCCTGGTTGCCTTCAACGCCGATCTGGCCCGCCTTCTGGGCATCGCCCCCGGCGAGGTCGAGGAGATGGCGCAGGTCTTTGCCGGCAACGCCGTTCCGCAAGGCGCCGAGCCGCTGGCCCAGCTGTATTCCGGGCACCAGTTCGGCAATTACAACCCGCAACTGGGCGACGGGCGCGCGATCCTGTTGGGCGAGGTGCTGGGCAGCGACGGTATCCGCCGCGACATCCAGCTCAAAGGCGCGGGCCGCACGCCTTATTCGCGCGGCGGCGACGGGCGGGCCTGGCTGGGCCCGGTGCTGCGCGAATATGTGGTGAGCGAGGCGATGGCCGCGCTTGGCATCCCGACCACCCGCGCGCTGGCGGCGGTCGAAACCGGCGAGACAGTGCGGCGCGAGAGCGCCCTGCCCGGCGCGGTGCTGACACGGGTGGCGCAAAGCCATCTGCGGGTGGGCACGTTCCAGGTCTTTGCCGCACGCGGCGAGATCGCGCATCTGAAACGGCTGACGGATTACGCCATCGCCCGCCACTACCCGGATGCCCAGGGGCCGATGGGCCTGCTTGCGGCGGTGCGTGATGCCCAGGCGCGGCTGATCGCGCGCTGGATGGGGGTGGGCTTCATTCATGGGGTGATGAATACCGACAACAGCTCGATCGCGGGCGAGACCATCGACTATGGTCCCTGCGCCTTCATGGATACCTATCACCCCGACACGGTCTATTCCTCGATCGACCGCTACGGGCGCTATGCCTATTCCAACCAGCCCGATATCGCGGTCTGGAACCTGGCACAGCTGGCGACCGCGCTGATCCAGCAGGCCGAGGACAAAGAGGCCGTCGTCGAAGAGGCGACAGAGATCGTGCATGCCATGCCTGAACTGCTGGAGCGCGCCTGGCTGGAGGTCTTCGCCGCCAAGATCGGCATTGCCCGGCCCGGTGAAGGAGACAAGGCGCTGGTGAGCGAGCTGCTCACCCGCATGGCACGCGAACAGGCCGATTTCACCAACACCTTCCGCGCCCTGGGCGCCCCGAGGGCGCGTGACCAGTTCACCGACCCCACCGCCTATGACAGCTGGGCCGAGGACTGGCGGCAGCGCCTGACGCAAGAGGCCACGCCCGAGGCGGTGATACGCGCCGCCAATCCCGCCTTCATTCCGCGCAATCACCGGATCGAACAGATGATCACCGCGGCGGTCGAAGGCGACTATACCCTCTTCGAACGGCTCAACACCGTGCTGGCCCGCCCCTACGCGGATCAGCCCGATCATATCGACCTGACCCGCCCCCCAAGCGCAAGCGAGATCGTCCCCGCCACATTCTGCGGCACCTGATCCTTCACTTCGTTCAAAATACTCCGGGGGGCCTACAAAATTCGACGAATTTTGTAGGCGGGGGCTGCGCCCCCTTTTCTGCCCAGGTCAGCGCCGGTTGATCAGAACGATGCCAGCCGCCACCAGTCCCAGCGCCAGCCAGACCAAAGGCCCCACCTGCTCGCCCAACAGCAGCCAGCCCAGGATCACCGCCAGCACCGGCGACAGAAAGCTGAACGAGGCAACGCCGTTGGCCCGGTAAACGGCCAGCAGCCGGAACCAGATCAGGAAGCCCAGGCCCACCACGCCAACCGCCTGAAACAGCAGCCCGGCCCAATGCAGCAGCCCGGGCGTTCGCAGCGTCTCGCCCGTCAGCGGCGCCAGCACCAGCAGCAGCGGCGCCGAAATCACCAGCTGGCTCATCAGCTGCATCTCTGCCGGCACCCGCCCCAGCGGCGTCAGGCGCACCCCCAGCGCGATCGCCGCCCAGCACATGGCGGCAAACACGGCCAGCGCGTCGCCCAACAGGCTGACATGCGCGGCGTCGCGCTCGAGCAGTGCCAGCACCACCCCGCCCATGGCCAGCATCAGCCCCAGCACCCGCATGCCCGACAGCCGTTCGCCAGGCAGCAGAAAATGTCCGCCCAGCGCGAGCCAGACCGGCATCGAATAGAACAGGATCGAGACCCGCGAGACCGAGGTCAGATCAAGCGCGGCAAACAGCGCCATGAACTCGACGGTAAAAAGCAGCCCGGTGATCAGAGCGCCCATGAGGGCGGCGCGCGGAAACACGATGGGTTTGCGCAACAGGCGCATCCAGATCAGCACAAAGACCAGCCCCAGGGCCGAGCGCAGCCCGGCCTGGAACAGCGGGCCAAAGCCACCGCCAGTGACCTTGATCACCACCTGATTGAAGGCCAGCAGCGCGGCAATGCCAATCAGGGCGACGGCTCCGGCCGCGTCGACGGGGCGTTTCTCTTCCATCCGCCCACAGGAAGGCCGGGTCCTGCACATGTCAAGCAGATCCCGCGAACGGACCCTTGCACCGCGCCGCCCACTGCCCCATGACGGGGGGACAGGATCCATGACCCGAGCGATGATGCACTCTCAGACGCTGCGCCTTGCCAGCTACAATATCCAGAAATGCGTGGGCCTCGACCTGCGCCGCCAGCCGCGCCGCATCCTGCAGGTACTCGACGCGATGGGCGCCCGTATCGCGGTGCTGCAAGAGGCCGACAAGCGCCTGCCACCCCGTCCCGCCGCACTGCCGCATTTCGTGCTTGAAGAGGCCGGCTGGCAGGTAGTCGACCTGGGCGGCGCCGGGTCGCTGGGCTGGCACGGCAATGCGGTGATCTGGAAAGGCGCCGGCATCACCCAGCTTGCAAGCGCCCATCACGACCTGCCGGGATTCGAACCGCGCGGCGCGGTGCGGGTCGAGTTCGACACCCCGATCGGGCCGCTGCGGGTGCTGGGGCTGCATCTGGGCCTGCTCCCGGCATCGCGGCGGGACCAGATCGTGCATCTGGCGCATGACCTCGAGCGGCTGCCGCCGATGCCCACGGTCTGGGCCGGTGATTTCAATGAATGGTCGCGCCAGCCGGTGCTGGATCATCTGGCGCCGATGCTGCGCTTCCTTCCGGCCCGGCCCAGCTTTCCTGCGCCGCGGCCGCTGGGTGCGCTGGACCGGATCGCGCACAGCCCGGAGCTGAGCGCCGTGGCGCATGGCGTCTTTGCCGAGCGTCCCGCCCCCATCGCCTCGGATCATCTGCCGGTCTGGGCCGATCTCACGCGTCCGGTCTGACAGCCCTCAAACGGTACAAAAGCTTCTTTCTGGCAGGAACTACTCCGGGAGGGCTGAAAAAATTCGTCGAATTTTTTCAGCAGCGGCAACGTCCCCGTCAGGCCTCGTCCGGCAGGCTGACCATGCCGCCACCCACCAGCGCGCCCACGCCGGTGGTGCCGGGGCACGAGGTTGACAGGCCGCGCGCGACCCGCACCGCCAGATAGGCGAAGGCCTGCGCCTCCAGCATGTCACCATCGAGGCCAACGCATTCGACCGGTTCAACGGCACAATCCAGGGACACTTGCAGCATCTCCATCAGCACCGGGTTGTGCCGCCCGCCGCCGGTGACCAGTACGCGGGCGGGCGGGCGCGGACAATGCTCCATCCCTTGCGCCACCGCAGCCGCGCACATCCCTGTCAGCGTTGCCACCGCATCGCTGTCGCTGAGTTCCGACACCAACCCGATCATCTCGGCAAAATCGTTCCGGTCCAGAGACTTGGGTGGCATTCTTGAGAAATAGGGCTCGGCCAGGAACAGCTCCAGCGCGCCGGTCTCCACCGTGCCACCCCGCGCCACCGCGCCGCCCTCGTCCATCGGCAGCCCCAGCCGCGCCTGCATCAGATCGTTGACCGGGGCATTGGCCGGCCCGGTGTCAAAGGCCAGAAGCGCGCCGGGCACCTCGGGCCGCTCAAATGACGGGTCCACATAGGTCAGGTTGCCCACCCCGCCCAGGTTCAGGAAACACAAGGGCTCGGTCGCACCGATCCACTTGGCGCAGGCAAAGTGAAAGAACGGCGCCAAAGGCGCGCCTTCGCCGCCCAGCTGCACATCGTCGCTGCGGAAATCCCAGACCACCGGCCGCCGCAGGGCGGCGGCCAAAGCCGCACCATCGCCGACCTGCAAGGTGCCGCGCCCGCGCGGCTCATGCGCCAGGGTCTGTCCGTGAAAACCCACCAGATCGACGCCCTCGAACCCGGCCAGCGCCTGCGCATGGGCGCGCGTCACCAGATCGCCCGCCGCCTCCACCTCGGGTCCGGCCCAACGCCCCAGTCCGGCGCGCAACACCGCGCGTTCCTCGGGCGAATAGGCGCGGTAGCCCACCGGCCCGAACCCAAAAATCGCCAGACCGTCGGTCTCGACCACCGCCGCATCGACCCCGTCCAGCGACGTGCCAGACATTGCCCCCAGCGCCGTCACCGGCCCCTCTCGCCCGATGGCCCTCTTCATGGCCTTTTCCTTTGTTCAACTGCCGCCTATAAGTGCCCCGCAATCCAACCCCGAGGCAAGACATGACCTACCATCCCAAATCGGATTTCATCGCGGTGATGATGGAGCGCGGCTTTCTTGCCGACTGCACCGATTACCAGGGCCTCGACGAGGCGCTGATGAAGGGATGCCAGCCCGGCTATATCGGCTTTGACGCCACCGCCAAGTCGCTGCATGTGGGCAGCCTCATTCAGATCATGATGCTGCGCTGGCTGCAAAAGACCGGGCACAAGCCGATCACCCTGATGGGCGGCGGCACCACCAAGGTGGGCGATCCGTCCTTCCGCGCCGATGAACGCCCGCTGCTGACGCCCGCACAGATCGACGACAATATCGCCGGGATCCGCAAGGTATTTGCCGCCTATATCGACTATGACAGCGGCGCCGAGAACGCGGCGCTGATGCTCAACAACGAAGAATGGCTCGACGATCTGAACTATCTCGATTTCCTGCGCGACATCGGGCGGCATTTCTCGGTCAACCGGATGCTGTCGTTCGAGTCGGTGAAATCCCGCCTCGACCGCGAACAATCGCTCAGCTTCCTCGAATTCAACTACATGATCCTGCAAGCCTATGATTTCATGGAGCTCAACCGTCGCTATGGCTGCATCCTGCAAATGGGCGGCTCGGACCAGTGGGGCAATATCGTCAACGGCATCGACCTGACCCGCCGGGTGATCGACCACGAGGTCTATGGCCTCACCTCGCCCTTGCTGACCACGTCTGACGGCAAGAAGATGGGCAAGAGCCAGGACGGCGCCGTCTGGCTCAACCCCGATATGCGCTCGCCCTACGAGTTCTGGCAGTTCTGGCGCAACACCACCGATGCCGATGTTGGCCGCTTCCTGAAACTCTATACCGAGCTTCCGGTGGGCGAATGCGACCGTCTGGGCGCGCTGGCAGGCTCCGAGATCAACGCCGCCAAGGTGATTCTCGCCAACGAGGTGACCGCGTTGTGTCACGGGGCCGAGGCGGCAGCGACGGCCGAGGCCACTGCCCGCGAGGTGTTCGAAAAGGGCGGTATCGGCGACGACCTGCCCACGCTCACCCTCGGCGCGGCCGACCTGCCCGCATCAATCGTGCAGCTGATCGTCAAGACGGGCCTGGCCAAATCCGGCAAGGAGGCCAAACGCCTCATCGCCGAGGATGGCGCGCGCCTGAACGACGCGCCGCTGACCGATGCCGGGATGATGATCGAAGCGGGCGATCTGGCCGCTCCGATCAAGCTCAGCGCCGGCAAGAAACGCCACGCATTGGTGCAGCTGGGCTGAACCACACCACCTGCGCCCGCCCCTTCATTCCGCCGGAAACACTCCGGTGGGAGGCGCCGACAGGCGACGGGGGCAGCGCCCCCGCCCAGGGGCAGGGTTCAGAGCAGCAGAACCAGCCACGGCAGCCCAACCAGCAGCAGCGACAGCAGGCAGGCCACAAGAAAGGCCGCGGCCCGCGTGATCCGGGCACCGGGGAGTATCTGGCGATAGACCTGTTTCATACCTCCAGTTAACCGGGCTTTAGGTTTCCAGCCCGTTAATGGGCATATGTTCGATGCCGCTCTGCCAGATACCGTTCCGCTTCAGCAAAGCGCCGAGTTTGCCGCAGCACTGTCGCTCTGCGGTCGGCGGGCGCTGCGGCTTGAGGATGGGACGCTGCTGCTCTGCCGGCCTATCGCCGGGGTGCCGTTGCTGTTGGCCAGCCGGGCACGGCTGGTTCCCGACACCCTGCCCGCCTTGCTGGCGCGCGCGCGCCTGCACCGGCGCGCGATCCTGCTGAACCCGGACGCGCCCAGCGCTGAGCTTGCCCGCCTTGGCGCGGTGCCGCTGGTCACGCCTGCCCATGTGGCCGAGCTGGACCTGACCGGCGACCTGCGCGCGGGGCTGCACCAGAAATGGCGCAACCGCCTGCGCCATGGCGAAGGTCAGGAGCTGATCGTGACTCGCCAAACCCTGCCCCAGACCCCCGACCACTGGCTGTTTCGGGCCGAGGCCGCGCAACAGCGCGCGCGCGGCTATCGCACCTGGCCGACCGAAGTGACTCTCGCCTATGGCAGGGCCAATCCCGGTGCGGCCAAACTGTTTACCGCCCGTCAGGGCAAGACGCCGGTGGCGGCGCTGGTTGTGCTGCGCCATGGCTCTGGCGCCAGCTATCACATCGGCCACAGCACCCCGGCGGGACGCGCGCTCAGTGCCCATAACCTGCTGTTGTGGCGGGCGATGACCTGGCTTGCCGCCAAGGGGGTTCGCCACCTCGACCTGGGCCCGGTCGACACCGAGACAACCCCCGGCCTGGCACGGTTCAAACTTGGCACCGGTGCCCGCGCCCGCCCCCTTGGCGGCACCTGGGCCTGGTGGCCGCCCCTGGGTAAAACGCTGCGTCCGCTGGCCCGGCTCGACCACGCGCGCATGTTTCAAAGCTGGACAGACACCCCCGCCCCGGATTATTGAACAGGTGTTCATATCAGGGAGAGGCCCATGCAACTCGACACAACCGCAGCCGTGATCACCGGCGGTGCTTCCGGCCTGGGCGAGGCGACCGCCCGCTATTTCGCCGAGAAGGGCGCCCAGGTCACCATTCTGGACCGCGACAGCGCGCGCGGTGAGACGGTCGCCGACGAGATCGGCGGGCATTTCGCCCAGACCGACGTGACCAGCGAAGACTCGGTCGCCGCAGCCATCGCTCACGCCATGGAGAAGATGGGCAAGATCACCGCCGCGGTGAACTGCGCCGGGATCGCCTATGGGATCAAGACGGTGGGCAAGGAGGGCGCGCATCCGCTCGACGCCTTTCAGCGCACCATCGACATCAACCTGGTCGGCAGCTTCAACGTCGCCCGCCTGGCCGCTGTCGAGATGGCCAGGAACGAACCCGAGCCGGATGGCGCGCGCGGGGTGATCATCAACACCGCCTCGATTGCGGCCTTTGACGGGCAAAAGGGTCAGGTGGCCTATTCCGCCTCCAAGGGTGGCGTTGTGGGCATGACCCTGCCGATGGCGCGCGATCTGGCCTCGACCGGGATCCGGGTGATGACCATCGCCCCGGGTATCTTCCTGACGCCGATGCTGATGGGCCTGCCTGACGAGGTGCGCGCCGGTCTGGCCGCCGATGTGCCCAACCCCGCCCGCCTGGGAGACCCGCGCGAATATGGCCGTCTCGCCGGGTTCATCGTCGAAATGGGCTATCTCAACGGCGAGGTGATCCGGCTGGACGGCGCCCTGCGGATGCGCTGAGCCTTTGGCCTGTGGCCGGGGTTACCCGGCCTCGGCCTTTTCTTCCAGCGCCAGCCATTCCTCTTCGAGGGCAGAGAGTTTCTCTTGCCGCTGCACCAGCGCCTCGGTCGCTTTCTGGAACTTGACCGGCTCGCGGGTGTAAAGCTCGGGGTCGGCCATCAGCTCTTGCAGCTTGGCGATCTCGGCCTCAAGTCGGGCGATCTCAGCCGGCAAGGCCTCGAGCCGGTGCTTTTCCGAGAAGGTCAGGCCCGATTTCACCTTCATCTCTTGCTTTATCTTTGGCGCAGAAGGCTTTGATTTCACGTCTTCCTTCGGCGCATCTTCGCCCCGCTGGGCGCGATAGTCCGACCAGCCGCCAGCATAGACCACGGCGCGGCCGTCGCCTTCCATCGCAACTGTCGTCGTGGCAACACGGTCCAGGAAATCACGGTCGTGGCTGACCAGCAGCACGGTGCCGTCGTAATCGTCCAGAATCTCCTGCAGCAGGTCGAGCGTTTCCACATCCAGATCGTTGGTCGGTTCGTCCAGCACCAGCACGTTCGAGGGTTTCGCCATCAGACGCGCCAGCAACAGCCGCGCCTTCTCGCCCCCCGAGAGCGACTTCACCGCCGCCCGCGCCTGACGTTCGTCGAACAGGAAATCCTTGAGATAGGCCACCACATGTTTGGGCTGGCCGCGCACCATGACCTGATCGGCCTTGCCCGATACGCGCATCTCGGGGTCGCTCGTCAGACTGTCCCAAAGGCTCATCTCGGGGTCGAGCTGGGCGCGGGTCTGGTCAAACACCGCGACTTCCAGATTGGTGCCCAACCGCACGGTGCCGGTATCAGGGTCTACCTGCCCCAGCAGCATCTTGAGCACGGTGGTCTTGCCCACCCCATTGGGCCCGACAAAGGCGACCCGGTCGCCGCGCAACACGGTCAGGTCCAGCCCGCGCAGGATCGGCTTGCCATCAAACGCCTTGGTCAATCCCTTCGCCTCGATCACCTTGCGGCCCGATTTCGGACCCGCATCCAGCGACATCGCCGCCGTGCCCTGACGCTTGATCTGCGCGGCGCGTTCGGCCCGCAGCGCCTGCAACGCGCGCACCCGGCCCTGGTTGCGCTTGCGCCGGGCGCTGATGCCTTCGACCGCCCAGCGGCTTTCGGATTTGATCAGCCGGTTCAGCTTGTGTCGGGCGGTGTCCTCATCCTCCCAGATCTTGTCGCGCCAGGCTTCGAAATCCTCGAATCCACGCTCTTGCCGACGCACCATTCCCCTGTCGATCCATAGGGTTGCACGTGTCAGTGCACGCAGGAACGCACGGTCGTGCGAGATCAGCACAAAGGCGGCGCGGGTGGCCGACAGCTCGCGTTCGAGCCAGCCGATCGCCTCGATATCCAGATGGTTGGTCGGTTCGTCCAGCAACATCAGCTCGGGCGCCTCGGCCATCAGCTTGGCCAGCGCGGCGCGGCGCCGTTCGCCGCCCGAGGCGGTTTCGATCGCGCGGGCGGGGTCGAATTTCAGCCCCTCACCGGCGCGCTCGACCTTGTAAAGCTCGCCCGGCTCCAGCGCGCTCGCGGCATAATCGCCCAGCGTGGCGAACCCGGACATGGTCGGGTCCTGCTCCATATAGCCGACCGACTTGCCGGGCGGGATCACGATCTCGCCCGCGTCCGCTTCGACCAGCCCGGCCATCACCTTCATCAGGGTGGATTTGCCCGACCCGTTGCGCCCGACCAGCGCCACGCGGTCACCCGGTTGAACCACCAGGTCGAGATCGGAAAACACCGGTTCGCCGCCGAAAGTCAGCGAGATACCGGTCATCTGCAACAGAGGAATACGTGCCATGCCCGCCAGCTAAACCGCGCCCCGCATGGCGTCAACGCCCCTTGTGCGTCCTCTAGCCAGCCACCGCCCGCAACAGCCGCTTGCGCGCGGGCGGGATGGCGCCGATCTCAAGCCCGGTAAACACGTGCAGCGTGTTCATCTGCCGGTCAACCACCGCGTGATCGCTGACCCAGCCGCCCATCAGCAGATAGGTCCTGAGCAGCGGCGGCATCCGCAGCATCGCCTTTTTGGCGTCGGGCTTGCGCCGCAGGCGGGCGGCGAATCGGAACACATCGGGCGCCTTGACCCGGGGCAGCCAGCGCTTGGGCGCCAGGTGGCGGTGTTTCAGCATTGCAAAGGCGTCGAGATAGTCGGCCGTCTCGGTGCCCGCGAAAGAGGAGCAGCCAAACAGCATCTGCACCCCGGTTCGGTCGACAAATGTGGTCATCGCGCCCCAGGCCACCCGCAGGATATCGGCGTCGTGATGATCGGGATGGATGCAGAAACGGCCCATCTCGACCATGCGCCCCTCGAAACTCTGCAACCCCGTCAGTTCGTAGAATTGCGCCGAATAGCTGCGCCCGATCTCGGCGCCGCCCTCCATCGTCAGCATCCGGAAACAGCAGACCAGCATGTCGCCCTGACGCATGTCCTCGACCAGCACATGATCGCAAAGCGCGTCGAAATGGTCCCGGTCAGGTGTTGTCGTGCGAAAGGCCAATGTGCGCAGCGCCTGCGCAGCGGCAACATCCTCGGGGCCCCGCGCCAGTCGCGCGCGATAGCGGCCCTTGCTCAACAGTATGGCATCCGGCATCACGCGGCCCTCCACTGAACAGGTCAAACCTAGTGGGCCGACCCCTAGCACACAAGACGTGACGCCGGGGTGACAGGTCTTGCCGATCAGTTGATCACATTGGCGGGGTTGAAACTGCCCAGGTTGCCCAGCAGCTGGCGGATAAAGGTCTTGTCCTCGACGCTGGAGCTGGTCACGCGCCGTTCCAGCGGGATGACCCGCCCGTCTTCCAGCCCGTAGCGCTCGATATTGCGGACCACGCCGCGCTGATCGAAGCTGATCGCCACCAGCTCGCGCGAGACAACCTGCGGCGCGCGGGCGCCATAGTGGCGCATGCGGCTGGCCACATAGTAATAGCCGCTTTCGTTCAGCAGACCCGAAGAACTGGGCGTGCCAACCGCCTCGACAACGCTGTCGCGGGTATCGACGCCGACCTGGATCGCGGCCAGCTCCTCGGCGGTGGGCACATAGCCGTGATTGCGGTAGATGGCGGTACAGGCAGTGAGCACACCGGCAGTGAGGCCGATTGCCACAATACGGAACACCGGTTTCAGCAGCCCTGCGGTCTTTGACATTCCTGCCCCCTTGCCTTGGCCTCGCGCGCCTTTTATCCCGATTACAGAAACCTTTGCTCCGGTTCAACAGACGAAAGCTCTTCTATGTCAGACGAAACCGTGTTGCGGGTCGCCGATCTGCCACAAAACAGCGTTACCTCTTTCGATCTGCGCCCTGCCCCCGCGCAGCTGGCCGAGATCGCACAACAGCTGGGCCTGGACGGGCTGCGCAAGCTGCGCTTCAGCGGCACGCTAAGGGCCGAGGGCAAGCGCGACTGGCGGCTTGAGGCCGATTTGGGCGCCACCGTGATCCAGCCCTGCGTGGTGACGCTGGACCCGGTCACCACCCGCATCGACACCCCTCTGACCCGGCTGTTTCTTGCCGATTGGGCCGATCCTGACGAAGAAGAGGCCGAAATGGCCACCGAGGATGACGAGGCCGAACCGCTGCGTGACACGATCGACCTGAACGCGGTGATGTGCGAGGCGCTGGCGCTGAACCTGCCGGCCTATCCCCGCAAGGAGGGCGTCGAACTGGGCCAGGCGGGGTTCACCGAGCCGGGCAAACAGGCGATGACGGACGAGGAAACCCGCCCCTTTGCCGGGCTTGCGGCACTACGCGAAACCCTCAAAAAAGACTCATGACAAGGGCGTTGAAACCTGCCATAGGGAGCGGTCAGAAAAACCCCTTGAACGTGGCGAGAATCGCAGTATTTTCGCGCGCTCAATCGGATTTAGGGTTGGACAAGGCGGGGGCTGCGGCCTAAACGCTCGTCACGCCTTCTGGGAAACGAAGAATGAAACCGGCCTGCGGCGCTGCCTGCGGCCCTTAGTTAAGACAAAGGTTGAGACAATGGCTGTCCAACAGAACAAAGTATCCAAATCGCGTCGCAACATGCGCCGTGCGCATGACGCCCTGGTTGCTGCCAACCCGAACGAATGCGGCAATTGCGGCGAACTGAAGCGCCCGCACCACGTCTGCGCCGCCTGCGGCCATTACGATGACCGCGAGGTTGTTGCCCAGGCCGACGAGATCGAGCTGGACGAAGACGCGGCCTAAGCCCGATCTGGAGCAGGCCACGGCATGACGGCTCAGCCCGATCAGACCGGCAGTGCGTCCGGACAGATCATCATCTCGGTTGACGCCATGGGCGGGGACGCGGGTCCCTCGGTCGTGGTGGCAGGCATTGCGAAATCGGCAAAGAAGAATCCCCAGGTGGGGTTCATTCTGCACGGCCCCGAAGACACGCTGAAGAAGCTGGTCGCCAAGCGGCGCGTTCTGGACGGACGCGTCGTTTTTCGTGATTGCCCCGATGTGGTCACGATGGAGGACAAGCCCAGCCAGGTCGTGCGCAACGGCAAGAACACGTCGATGTGGTCGACGCTGGAATCGGTACGCAACGGCGAAGCCGCCGGCGCGGTCAGTTGCGGCAATACCGGGGCGCTGATGGCGCTCAGCATGCTGCGGCTGCGGCGCCTGCCGGGGGTGACCCGCCCGGCCATTGCGATTCTGTTCCCCTCGGGCAATCCGCAGGGCTTCAACGTGCTGCTGGACGCCGGCGCCGATATCCGCGCCGATGCCCGCGACCTGCTGCAATACGCGCTGATGGGCGCCTCTTATGCCCGTAACGGCATGAACCTCCTCCGCCCCCGTGTCGGCCTGCTGAATGTCGGCACCGAGGAACACAAGGGCAAAGCAGAGCTGAAAGAGGCGCAGGCGCTGATCGCCGAGTATGCCGAACGCGCCAATTACGAATTCGTAGGATTCGTCGAAGGCAGCGACATACCCGGCAAGCGCTGCGATGTGATCGTCACCGACGGTTTTACCGGCAATGTGGCGATCAAGACCGGCGAAGGCACCGCCCGCATGATCGGCTCGCTGCTGCGCGAGGCGTTCAAATACTCGCCGCTCTCGCGGCTGGCCTCGCTGCTGGCGGTTACCTCGTTGCGGCGGCTGAGCAAGCGGATCGACCCGCGCCGGGTCAATGGCGGCGTGTTCCTGGGGCTGAACGGCACCGTGATCAAATCGCATGGCAGCGCCGATGACACGGGCATCTCGGCGGCTGTCAAGCTCGCGTTCACTCTCGCCCAATCAGGTTTTGCCGAGCGGCTGGCCGCCCGGGTTGCATCCGCCGCCGCCCTTACCCAAGATGAAGCGGCCCCCACCGGGGCTCAGGCAGAAAAACAAGAAAGCAGGTAAATTCCATGGCAGGCCGCGCAGTTGTCAAAGGTGTCGGGCACTATCTTCCCGAACGGGTCGTTCCCAACGCGGCATTCGAGAAAACCCTGGATACCACCGACGAATGGATCCGCAGCCGGTCGGGCATCGAACGGCGCCATTTCGCCGCCGAGGGCGAGACCACCTCGGATCTGGCCACCCGCGCCGCCGAGGCCGCGCTGGCCGACGCGGGGATCAGCGCCGAGCAGATCGACGCCATCGTTCTGGCCACGTCGACCGCCGACCTGACCTTTCCCTCGGCGGCCACGATGGTGCAGGCGCGCCTGGGCATGACCAACGGCTATGCCTTTGATGTGCAAGCGGTTTGCGCCGGTTTCGTCTATGCGCTGAGCAATGCCAACGCGCTGATCGTGTCCGGTCAGGCCAAGCGGGTCCTGGTGATCGGTGCCGAAACCTTCAGCCGCATCATGGACTGGACCGACCGTTCGACCTGTGTGCTGTTCGGCGACGGCGCCGGCGCGCTGGTGCTGGAATATGAAGAGGGTGAGGGCACCCCGCAAGACCGGGGCATCCTGTCGGTCGACCTGAATTCCGACGGCCGCTACAAGGACCTTCTGTATGTCGACGGGGGCGTGTCGACCCAGACCACCGGCCATCTGCGCATGCAAGGCAACCAGGTGTTCCGCCACGCGGTCGAGAAGCTGGCCCAGACCGCCGAGACCGCGCTGGACAAGGCCGGGCTGAGCAGCGCCGATGTGGACTGGATCGTGCCGCATCAGGCCAATATCCGCATCATCCAGGGCACCGCCAAGAAGATGGGCCTGCCGATGGACAAGGTGGTGGTGACCGTGCAGGACCACGGCAACACCTCGGCCGCCTCGATCCCGCTGGCGCTGTCGGTGGGCAAGGCGCGCGGTCAGATCAAGACCGGCGATCTGGTCGTGACCGAGGCCATCGGCGGAGGTCTGGCCTGGGGTGCGGTGGTTCTGCGCTGGTAGCGGCCTATCTTTCCCTCTGCAATTCATTGATATTGACAGGGAATTTCCTGACCCCCTATGCTTTGTCAGCAACAGGGGGTCGGCATGAGTGACAAAACTCTCACACGGATGGATTTGAGCGAGGCGGTTTTCCGCGAAGTGGGCCTGTCGCGCAATGAAAGCGCGCAGCTGGTGGAAAGCATGTTGAACCACATGTCCGACGCGCTGGTGCGCGGCGAACAGGTCAAAATCTCGTCCTTTGGCACTTTCAGCGTACGGGACAAATCCGCCCGGGTCGGGCGCAATCCCAAGACCGGCGAGGAAGTCCCGATTCAGCCGCGCCGGGTCCTGACCTTTCGTCCCTCGCACCTGATGAAGGAGCGGGTTGCCGCCGGAAACCGCAAGTAAAGCAAGGGGTCCGATCTCATGAGCAAATCACCCGATGCCTTTCGCACCATCTCGGAAGTCGCGGAATGGCTGGGGGTGCAGGCCCATGTTCTGCGGTTCTGGGAAAGCAAGTTCAACCAGGTCAAACCGGTCAAGCGTGCCGGCGGGCGCCGCTATTACCGGCCCGCGGACATGCAGTTGCTGGGCGGCATCAAGAAGTTGCTGCATGACGATGGCATGACCATCAAGGGCGTGCAGAAACTGTTGCGCGAACAGGGCGTGGCCCATGTCGCCGAGCAGTCGCAGGATCTGGAGGATTCGGCCACCCCTGCCCCGGAAAGCGGCGGCAACGTGGTCCGGTTCAAGGCCCAGCCCGCCGATATCGACGAGGCATTGCAGTTCGACATGGACCTGGGCGAGCCTGTGCCGACCGAAGTTCTGCAAAAGATCGTCTCCGATTCGGCCCCAGCGCTTGCGGACGAGGATGACGACGATTCAGAAGGCGATGTCGAAATTCTGAGCGCACCCCGGCAAGAGACCGCCGAGACACCCGAACCCGCCCAAGCCGACATGGCCGAGGAGGAGGAGGTGCAAGCGCCCCGCCCGCTTGCCATCGAGGTGGCCGATATCCCCGCCGATGATGTCATCGAGGCGGAGCCCGGCCCGCTGAGCGCGCTGGCCGATATCCATGTGCTGCCGGTGGCGGCGCAATCGGGGATCCGCCCGCTTGCCGCCGAATTGCAGGCCTGGCTGGATCGTCAGGCGGGATAAGAAAAAAGGGTATGTTTTCCTCTTGCCCCTGCCGGGAAAACCGGTATGTACACCACAACGTCGGGCTATGGCGCAGCCTGGTAGCGCGTCCGTCTGGGGGACGGAAGGTCGCAGGTTCGAGTCCTGCTAGCCCGACCAAATCACACCGACGTAACAAAAAATTGGCAGACCAGGGCCTCTGGACCGCGGAGGGAACGGGATGACCGGCGTGTGCCCGAACCAGCAGATCGAGGCAATGATCGCAGGCGGAGAGATCCGTGCCGAACCGCCGGTTCTGCCTGAACAGATCCAGCCCGCCAGCCTGGATTTGCGTCTGGGCACCGTGGCTTATCGCGTGCGCGCCTCGTTTCTGGCGGGGGCTGGCCACAGCGTTGCCGACCGTCTGGCCGAATTCGAAATGCACCGGATCGACATCAGCCAGGGCGCTGTTCTGGAAAAGGGCTGCGTCTATCTGGTGCCGCTGATGGAATCGCTGGCCCTGCCCGCTCAGATCAACGCCGTCGCAAATGCCAAGAGCTCGACCGGGCGGTTGGACCTGTTGACCCGCACCATCACCGATGGCGGTACCGAGTTCGATCGCATTCCCGCAGGCTATACCGGACCGCTTTACGCCGAGATCTGCCCCCGCTCGTTTTCCGTGCTGGTGCGGCCCGGCATGCGGTTGAACCAGATCCGGTTCCGGCGCGGCCAGGCGGTGCTGGACGATACCGCCCTGCGCGCGCTGCACGCCGAGATGCCATTGGTCGATGGCCCGGCGGTGATTCAGGATGGGTTGGGCTTTTCGGTCGATCTGCGCCTGCCCGGCAGTGATCTGGTAGGTTATCGCGCCAAGCCGCATACCGGCGTGATCGACCTGGACCGGATCGGCGCCTATGATCCGGCGGAATACTGGGAGGAAGTGCGCAGCCGCGATGGCCGCATCATCCTCGATCCCGGTGCGTTTTACATCCTCGTGAGCCGCGAGGCGGTGCATATCCCGCCGCTTTATGCCGCCGAAATGGCCCCCTATCTGGCGATGGTGGGCGAGTTCCGGGTGCATTACGCGGGGTTCTTCGACCCCGGTTTCGGCCATGCGCAGGCCGGTGGCGCCGGCTCGCGCGGGGTGCTCGAGGTGCGCTGCCACGAGGCGCCCTTTGTGCTGGAACACGGGCAGATCGTCGGGCGTCTGGTCTATGAAAAGATGGCCGAACAGCCCACGCAGCTCTACGGCGCAGGCATCGCGTCGAATTACCAGGGTCAGGGCCTGAAACTGTCAAAGCACTTCAAGACCCCCGCGTAACCCACTGTCTTTACAGCTCTTGTTCGTTTCGCGCCGCGCGGCGCGCCTGACGCATTTCGCGGATCCGTTCGCGTTCGGGGTCGGGTTCATGCTGCTCTGGCGGCGGTGCCTTGCGCGACTTGCGCCCCATGTTCGACACCGCGTCAAAGCCCGCATTGACGCCGCCATTCACCGCCCGGCGTATCACCGTGCGGATGACCATGTCGATCAGCTGGTTCACGTTCATGAGTTTTTCCTCGTTGCTGCCCGTGCAGAGACATAGCATCAAATTTGGGAAATTTCAGGGCCTCGGGATCAATCTTCTTCAAAAAGCTCTGGTTGGCCCGTGTCCTCGTCGCCCTCGTCGCGCGCCTCGCCGATCGGCAAGGAGCCGGGCGGGGGCCGGTTTTCAAGCAGTCCGGCGGCGCGCAGCTCTTTCAGGCCCGGCAGGTCGCGGGCGCTTTCCAGCCCGAAATGATCCAGGAAATGCGGCGTCACCACAAAGGTGACCGGACGGCCCGGTGTCATCCGGCGGCGGCCCAGCCGGATCCACTCCATTTCCAGCAACTGGTCGATGGTGCCCCGGCTGACCGAGACGCCCCGGATCTCTTCGATCTCGGCCCGGGTCACCGGCTGGTGATAGGCGATGATCGCCAATGTCTCGATCGCCGCGCGCGACAGTTTGCGGGTTTCGACCGTTTCCTTCTGCATCAGGAAACCCAGGTCGGGCGCGGTGCGGATGGCCCAACCCTCGCCCACCTGTACAACCCGCACGCCGCGCCCCTCATAGCGTTTGCGCAGCATCTCGAGCGCCTGGGCCGGGTCGCTGCCATGGGGCATGCGCGCGGCCAGATCCCCCACGCCCACCGGATCGGGGCTGGCAAACAGCACGGCCTCGACCATGCGCTCCTGCTCTGCCATTGGCGGCGCCTCGAACAGGCTTTCGGTGCGGTCCTCGGGCGCGTCGTTCATGTATCTATGTCTTTCTTGCGCAGATGGATCGGGGCGAACAGCTCGCTTTGCCGGATTTCCAGATGCCCCTCCTTGACCAGCTGCAACGAGGCGGCAAAGGTCGCCGCCGTGGCCGAGCGGCGGCGCACCGGGTCCTTGCCCCAGCCTTCGGGCAGATAGCTGGCCATATCGGTCCAGCTGCCGGCAAACCCGATCAGCCCGCGCATCCGTTCCAGCGCCTGTTCCATCGTATAGACCTTGTCACGATCCATCACAAAGGGGCGGAATTCGTCGCGGGTGCGGATGCGGGCATAGGCCTGCATCAGGTCCAGCAGCGAGGCGGAATAGGTCACGGTGCGGATACGGGCGATATCCTCGCCCTTGCCCCGGCGGAAAAAGTCGCGCCCCAGCTGGTCGCGCCCCATCAGGCGCGCGGCGGAATCGCGCATCGCCTGCAAACGCTCAAGCTGAAAGGCCAGGTGTGCGGCCAGTTCCTCGCCCGAGGGGCCGTCCTCGTCCGGGTCGGGAGGCAAGAGCAGGCGCGATTTCAGAAAGGCGAGCCAGGCCGCCATCACCAGGTAATCTGCGGCCAGCTCGATGCGCAGCGCCTTGGCGCGCTCAACAAAGGCCAGGTATTGCCGCGCCAGTTCCAGCACCGAGATCTTGCGCAGATCCACCTTTTGCGTGCGCGACAGGGTCAGCAGCACGTCAAGCGGGCCCTCGAACCCGTCCACATCGACGATCAGCGCCTCGGCGGCCAGCCGTTCGGCAACCGTGGTCTGGTCTTCGCTGAAGAGGTTATCCGTCATACACCTGCCCGCCCATGACGCGAGATAGTTCCGCCTCGGCGGCGGGGATGTCAAGTTCCCCGGGTGGCTGACGCAGGGCCAGTGCCCGTTCGGCCCGCGCCTGGGCCTGGGCACTCATCCGGCCGGCGGCCCCGGCAGCGGCGGCGCGCTCGGCCAGGGTCTGGTTGCAGACAAGCGCCACATCGCATCCGGCGGCCAGCGCCCGGGCGGTCTTGTCGGCGATCGAGCCGGCCAGCGCCTTCATCGAGATATCGTCGGTCATGATCAGGCCCTGAAACCCGATCCGCTCGCGGATCAACGCCATCATCACCGGCGAGATGGTGGCGGGACGCGGGTCGATCCGGTCATAGACCAGATGCGCCGTCATCCCCATCGGCATGTCGTTGAGCGCCCGGAACGGTGCAAAGTCGGTGCCGTCCAGCGCCTCGGCCTCCAGCGCCACATGGGGCAGGTCATGGTGGCTGTCCAGCGTGGCGCGGCCATGGCCCGGCATATGTTTGACCACCGGCAGGACGCCGCCGTCCAGATGCCCCTGCGCCACCGCGCGGCCCAGCCGGGCCACGGTTTCCGGGTCAGAGCCGTAACAGCGGTTGCGCAGAAAGGGATGGGTTTCGTCGCGCGCCAGATCCAGCATCGGGGCGCAATTGCTGTCGATGCCTACCGCGCGCAGCTCATGCGCGATCAGCCGGGCGCGCAGATACATCGCACGCTCGGCCCCAGTGCCAGCGCGTGCCACGTGATCGAGCGGGGGGAGCCAGTTGCGCGCCAGCGGCGGGCGCAGGCGCTGCACCCGGCCGCCTTCCTGATCGACGGTGATCACACAATCGCGGCCCACCGCTTCGCGCATCTCTGCGCACAACGCGCGAACCTGATCGGCACTGTCGACATTGCGGGCAAACAGGATGAAGCCAAACGGATCGGCCTCGCGAAACAGGGCCTTTTCATCGGTGCTGAGCCGCAGCCCCTCGGCATCGAGGATGGTGGCGCCGAAGCTCACCGGGTGGTGACCGGGATGCAGTCGGCGCGTTCCGCCACCAGGACCGAGCAGAAATGACGGGCCTCGGCCAGATCGCCAAACCCAGCTGCGCGCAGACGATAGAAGGTGCGCCCGCCGCTGGAGGCCTCCTGGATCACGCGCTGCTTGCCGTCGAGATATTCGCCGAAGCGGCCATTCAGCCGGTCCCATTCAGCGCGCGCAATTTCGGGGCTGTCATAGGCGCCCAGCTGGGCCAGGCGGGTGCCGACCGGCAGGCTGGCCGGGTCGAGATCGACGGCGGTGGCGGCGCCAACGGCGGCGGTCACTGCCGCATTCATCGCATCGCGCGCCTCGGTTGCGGTCGGAACCGAGCGTTGCGGCCGGGTCTGGGGACGCAGCGAGCGGGCCACGCCGGGTTCGTCCACCAGTGCAAGCTGCGGATTCTCGGCCAGCAGGTCGGCGGGGTCGATGGCCTCCAGCGGTTCGGGCAGTTCGATCGAGGCGGTACGGCTGGTGCCTTCGTCCAGCAATGCGGTTTCGCGCTCGGCCAGGGGCGCGGCGCCTTCGGTCAGTTCCGCCACCAGCCGATCGATGTCACCATTGCGGAAGGCCTCGACCGCTTCGGGATCGGCGGCGTCAACCTCAAGCGAGGCCGGGATCGCACGCAGGTCTTCCATCGGCAGGTCGTCTTCGCTGAGCGAGACCGGGCGCGGCGCCAGAACCAGCCGATCGGCGGGCGGCGCGGCGCTGCCCGCGGCGGCGACAGTGTTGACGGAAAGCCCCTGATGATCGGCGGGGGTGCCACCGGGATTGTCGGGCTGGATGCGCATCGGCCCTTCGACCGCGCGCACCACGGGCACGCCGCTGACATCGCGCATCACCAGCTTGTAGCCCCAGATACCGACCCCGACCACCAGCACCAGAGAGCCGACGGCGCCGGCGATACTCATCGCGCGCGCCAGTCCAGGGCGGCCCGGCGCATGGCCGTAATCCTCGCCCGTGTCCTCGTCCGGGATCTCGTCCTCGACATCCAGCCCCATGCCGGGCATCTGATAGCTATACCGCACCTGGTTCGGGTTCACGTGACCCGCGTAATCGAAACTCGCCATATCCGCCTCACTGCCCTGTCGCGCAACACGTTGGTCGCGCGAAGGTTTTCTTGTTCCTGCCTCGGGCCGACGGTTCGGGCGGTGATGTTTCGAGTTACCGCATCTCCTCCGCCGGAGTGACACCAAGAATAGCAAGGCCAGCCGAAATCACAACCGCCACCGAACGGGCCAGTGCGATTTTTGCCTGGCTTGTGCCCTCATCGCCATCCTGGATGAACCTGAGTTCGCTCACGTCGTTGCCCCGGTTCCAGAGCGCGTGGAAATCTCCTGCAAGTTCATAGAGATAGAAGGCGATCCGGTGCGGTTCGTTGGTGCGCGCGGCAATCTCGACCAAGCGTGGCCATTCTGCCAGTTTGCGCATCACCGCCAGCTCTGCCTCGTGCCCAAGAAGGCCCAGATCGGCCGCGCGCAGCGCCGTATCCGAGGTATCGATCCCGGCCTCGGCCGCGCGCCGCAGCACCGAGGATACCCGCGCATGGGCGTATTGCACGTAGAAAACCGGGTTCTCGCGGCTCTGCTCCAGCACCTTGTCGAAATCGAAATCCAGCGGTGCATCGTTCTTGCGGGTCAGCATGACAAAGCGCGTCACATCCGCTCCCACCTGATCGACCACATCGCGCAGGGTGACAAAGTTGCCCGCCCGTTTCGACATCTTGAAGGGCTCGCCATTCTTCCACAGCTTGACCAGCTGGCACAGCTTGATGTCGAGCGGCACGCGCCCGTCGGACAGGGCCGAAACGGCGGCCTTCATCCGTTTGACATAGCCGCCATGATCGGCGCCGAACACATCAATAAGTGCGTCGAAGCCTCTGGAAACCTTGTCATAATGATAGGCGATGTCGGGGGCGAAATAGGTCCATGCACCGTCCGACTTCATGATCGGGCGGTCGACGTCATCGCCGTGTTCGGTGGATTTGAACAGGGTCTGTTCACGCGGCTCCCAATCCTCGGGCAGCTTGCCCTTGGGCGGCTCTAGCGTGCCGCGATAGATCAGCCCCTTGGCGCGCAGACTGTCGATCGCCGCCTCGATCCGGCCAGTGCCGTAAAGCGACTTTTCCGAATAGAACACGTCCATCTTGACCCCGAGCTGGGCCAGATCGGCACGGATCAGCTCCATCATCGCGTCGGTGGCGAAATCGCGGATCGCTTCCAGCCAGACCTCTTCGGGCTGGCCGACATAGGCGTCACCCACCTTGTCCTTGAGCGCCTGGCCGACCTCGACCAGGTATTCGCCGGGATAGGTGCCGTCGACGAATTCCACCGCCTGTCCATGCGCCTCGAGATAGCGCAGATAGACCGAGCGGGCGAGCACGTCGACCTGGGCGCCGCCGTCGTTGATGTAGTATTCGCGCGTCACCTGATAGCCGGCGTAATCCAGCAGGCTGGCCAGCGCGTCGCCGAATACCGCGCCCCTTGTGTGGCCCACATGCAGCGGGCCGGTGGGGTTGGCGCTGACATATTCCACGTTGACCTTCTTGCCCTGCCCCATGTCCGAGCGGCCATAGGCGGTGCCGTCCAACAGCACGGTGCCCACGACCCGCTGCCAGACAGGCGCGGCCAGGGTCAGGTTGAGAAAGCCGGGCCCGGCCACCTCGGCCTTGGCCACGCGCGCATCGGCGGCCAGCCGGGCGGCCAGCGTCTCGGCGATGTCGCGAGGTTTCTGGCCGGCGGGCTTGGCCAGCACCATGGCGGCATTGGTGGCCATGTCGCCATGGGCGGCATCGCGCGGCGGTTCAACCGCCACATTGGCGAAATCGAGGCCCTGGGGCAGCGCGCCCTCGGCCTGCATCTGTTCCAGCGCCTCCAGAACGAGGCCGCGCATCTCGGTAAAGAGGTTCATCTCGGCATCCTTTTGATTGACTGGCGGTTTACCACGCAAGGCGGCAAGGTCAATGCAGCCTGGTGCGCGCGTCAGTGCCGGATCGGATCGCGCCCGGTCAGCCGCGCGTGGTCCTGCAGAGCAAAGCGGTCGGTCATGCCCGAGACATAATCGGACACGATCCGCGCCAGCGCGGTCTCGTCCGGGGCGGCATCGATCTCGCCATGCCAGTGCCTGGGCATCTGCCGGGGATCACCCAGATAGATCGGAAAGAGTTCCTCGACCACCCGCGCCACCTGTTCGCGCACCACCATCACCGAGGGCGCGCGATACATGCGGGTGAACAGGAACGCCCGGATCTGACGCAGATCGGACCAGAGCGCATCCGAAAACCGGATCACCGGGCGGCCCAGATGGCGGATATCGGCGACACTCTCGGCCCCCGACCCGGCCAGCGCCGCGCGCGAGGTGTCGATCACATCGGCCACCATGACACCGAACACGCGCCGCAGCGCCTCGTGCCGGCGGCGATAGGCATCGGTATCGGGATAGGTGCGGTCGACCTCGGCGTAACAGTCGCCGACGATGGGAAGTTCGGCAATCTCGTCATCGCTGAACAGCCCGGCGCGCAACCCGTCATGCAGGTCGTGGTTGTTGTAGGCGATGTCGTCGGACAGGGCGGCGACCTGCGCCTCGGCGCTGGCATGGGTGTCCAGTTCCAGATCAAAGGTGGCATTGCACTCCGCCAGCGCCCAGGGCAGCGCACCCGTGACTGGGCCGTTATGCTTGGCAATCGCCTCAAGCGTTTCCCAGGTCAGGTTCAGCCCGTCAAAGGCGGCGTAATGCCGTTCCAGCCGGGTGACGATGCGAATGGCCTGTGCGTTGTGGTCGAAACCGCCATAGGGCGCCATCAGCGCATGCAGCGCATCCTCGCCGGTATGGCCAAAGGGCGTGTGGCCCAGGTCATGGGCCAACGCCACCGCCTCGGTCAGTTCCGGGTTCAGCCCCAGCGCGCCCGCGATGGTGCGCGCCACCTGCGCCACCTCGATCGAATGGGTCAGCCGGGTGCGATAGCTGTCACCCTCATGCTCGACAAAGACCTGGGTCTTGTGTTTCAACCTGCGAAAGGCGCTGGCATGGATGATCCGGTCACGGTCACGCTGGAAACAGGAGCGAAAGCCGCTTTCCTCTTCGGGCACCAGCCGCCCGCGCGCCCGGCCCGGATCCGAGGCAAACCCCGCTCTTTTCAATGCTCTCGTCCTTGTCGCCTGTCCCTGCCCCCTCTATATTGCAGGCGACACCGGAAAGAAACCGTGGAGACCGCAATGCGCCTGCCCCCCAAAGTGACTGACCGCGCCTTTGCCCGGCTGGCCGAGATCGGCGCCGCGGATCAGGGCCAGGCGCTGCGCGTCGCGGTCGAAGGCGGCGGCTGTTCCGGCTTTCAATACGAGATCGCGCTGGATGCGCCCAAGTCCGACGACCTGGTGCTTGAGGGTCAGGGTCAGCGGGTGGTGGTCGATGCGGTGTCGCTGCCGTTTCTGGAAAACGCCGTCATCGACTTCTCCGAAGAGCTGATCGGCGCGCGGTTTGTGATCGACAATCCGAATGCCACCGCCTCGTGCGGCTGCGGCACCTCGTTCTCGATCTGAGCCTCAGGGATCAGTGCGCAGGCTCAGCTCCTCCTGCTCGCGGGTGGTGGGGGTCATCTGATCCCAGATCAGATAGAGGCCCGAGACCATCACGATGGCGGCGCCCAGCCAGGTCATCGGCGCGGGCCATTCGCCAAAGGCCAGCGCGCCCAGCGCCACCATCCAGACAAATTGCAGGTTCAACAGCGGCGTGACCACATAGGCCGCCAGCAGCCTGAGCGCGATCACCAGCAGCCAGCGCGCCAGGAACAACAGCGCCGCATAGGCCCCGACCCAGGCCAGATCCAGCATCGGCATCGGCACCCAGACAAAGGGCAGCGCCGCCGCCATGCTGAGCCCCAGCGCCAGGTTCGGATAAAACACCTGCGCCAGCGCATTGCTTTCATACCGGCCGATATAACGCGACAGGATCAGCGAGAAGGTGCCCGTCACCACCCCGCCCAGCGCCCAGAGATGCCCGGCCCCGATGGCACCGATTCCACCCGGCATCAGGCAGAGCACGCCGACAAACCCCGCCACCAGCGCAGCCCAGGCCGCCGGGCGGGCATGTTCGTCCAGCATCAGCCCCGACATCAGCGCCGCCATGATCGGCATCAGCCCGATAAAGACAAAGACATCGGCAAAGGGCAGCAGCCGGAAGGTATGGAAGAAGCAGAGCGAGGCCACCACCGTGGCCAGCGCCCGCAGCGCCATGGCACGCGGGCAGACGGTTTTCAGCGCGCGCGCCCGATTGCGCCGGGCCGCCGCCAGGCTGATCGCCGCAACGATGAGACCCGAGATCGCATAAAGCTGCGGCGCCGCATATCCTTGGGCGATAAGCTTGGTGATCGCATCGGCCGACGAGATCACCGCCGTGTAGGCCAGAACCAGCCCGCCCCCTGTCAGCGCCGCCCTCATCCCGCCACCCGCAAGCGGGTGCTGCGGGCAAAGCCGGCAAAGAAGGCGTCAAATCTTGGGCTGCTGGCCTCGGCCTCGGTCAGGATGTCATGGCCGGTTTCGCTGAGCTGTGCCGCAATTTGCGGCCGCATCCGGTGCCAGTCGCCGCTGCGCGCCGCGCCCATCCGGTAGATACATTCGGAAATCTCGCGCAGCGGACCGCCCCAGTTCGCCGCCCGGTGAAACGAAACCGGGCCTTGCGCCACCGCCTGCGCGGGCGCACCGCGCCCTGCCGCCAGCCCGGCCCAGGCGCAGACCAGATATTCGTGATAATCGTCCTGCATCTCGGCCTGCGCTCCGTTGCGAAGGGTGAATCCCCCCGTTGCACCCGCCAGCCAGTTTTCCCAGATCGGCGAGGGCGTTGCCCCAGCATAGCGCATTGCGACGCAGATTTCCGCCAAAAGATCCGCGTTTTGCTCGAGATAGGCCAAAAGCCCGGCAAATTCGAGGCTGACAAGCGCCTCTGACGGCAGGTCCGGAACGCGCCGCCCGTATTCGGACAGGTAGAAAACGATATGGGTCAGCTCATAAGCCGCCTTCTTGTTGGGCAGTGCAAAGGTGTCCGAGCGGGCGATGAAATCATGCAGGCGCCCGGTCAGGCCGGTATCGCGCGACACCAGCGTCACGCTACGCCGCGCCAGCAGGCGGCGCGCCTCGGCGCGTTGCAGGTCGGACAGCTCGGCCTCGGGCAGGCCCTGCCCGGCCACCCATTCGGCCAGTTCGGCGCCGGTCTCTCCCGCCATCCCCAGATCCTCCAGATCCAGGCAGATCGACAGCAGGAACCGGTAGTATTGCGGGAAGAAGCGCAGCCGCTCGGGCAAATCCCGGTAGAACAACAGATGCGGCGCCAGGGCCTCGGCGTCCGGGGTCTGGCCGGTGCATTCCAGGATGTTCAGAAGTTCGGCATTTTCCTTGAGCCAGAACACATCATCGGCGAACCGGCGATGGCTGGCAAACCCTTCGATCAGCGCCGCGAGCCCTCGAAGGGGCCCGAAGCTTGGGCGCCGGGCGCTCAGCTGGATAACGTTCGACATGAGAAATCTCCCCTGTTTCGCGGCGTCCAACAAACGCCCGGCCTGTCCCTTGTGCGCGCTCAGCTGCCCGACGAGAACATCTGGGTGCCTTCGCCCAGCTTCACGGCAACGGCGCCGGTCTTCTGGCAGCTGGTCGAGAACATCTGCACACCCTCGCCGGTGGTGGTGTCGCGGCCCGAGGCCTCGCAGCTGGTCGAGAACATTTGCACGCCCTCGCCGGTCGTGGTGTCGCGGCCCGAGGCCTCGCAGCTGGTCGAGAACATTTGCACGCCCTCGCCGGTCGTGGTGTCGCGGCCCGACGCCTCGCAGCTGGTCGAGAACATCTGTGCACCCTCGCCCATCAAGGCACTGGCCGAGGCCATCGGCGCGGATCCGGACGAAAACAGCCCGGTCACATCGCCGTCCATCATGCTGGCACCGTCTTTGATTTCGCCTTGGATTTGGTTGATCTTGAGCATGGCAGTCATTGGTCTGTCCCCCAGAGTTGGTGTTGATGACCCCCTCACGGTTGCAGGACTGCCAGTGTTCGAAAAGCTTTTTTTCAATCATACGTTGCAAAATAATGAGTTATCCACATTAAGGAAATAGGGCAAAAATGTGCCATCTAATAAAATTGCAGCCCACGGAAATCATTGAAAAATTTTTATCCACAGGCCTGAAATCCGGCCAATTGGGGCGGAATTGAGGCAACCTGACAGCGAATCACGATGGCGAATTCGCCTGTTCTTTGCGATCTGGCAGCCCTGGCACCGCTTGCCCCCGCCGCGCGGATCGGGGATAGATCAATCCCAGGCCAGCGCAGGAGACCCGGACATGAAGATCGCCACGTTCAACATCAACGGGATCAAGGCCCGCGCCGAGGCGCTGCCTGCATGGCTGGACAGCGCGCAGCCCGATGTGGCGCTGTTGCAAGAAATCAAGTCGGTGGACGAAAGCTTTCCCCGCGAG
The DNA here is from genome assembly GCF_000011965.2 of Ruegeria pomeroyi DSS-3. Classification (NCBI taxonomy): domain Bacteria; kingdom Pseudomonadati; phylum Pseudomonadota; class Alphaproteobacteria; order Rhodobacterales; family Roseobacteraceae; genus Ruegeria; species Ruegeria pomeroyi. Next base: position 2,656,822 of record NC_003911.12, read on the forward strand.
ATGTTCGAAGAACGCGGCTATAACGTGGAAACCCACGGGCAAAAGGGGTTCAACGGGGTGGCGATCCTGTCCAAACTGCCGCTCGAGGATGTCTCGCGCGGGTTGCCGGGCGACGACAGCGACGAGCAGGCGCGCTGGATCGAGGCCACGGTGGTGGGCAAACAGGCGCTGCGCCTGTGCGGGCTGTACCTGCCCAATGGCAATCCGGTGGAGCTGACCGAAAGCGGCGATCCGGTGCCGGGCGGCAAATACGACTACAAGCTGCGCTGGATGGAGCGGCTGCAAGCCCGCGCCACCGAGCTGATGGCGGCCGAGGAACCGGCGCTGATGGCGGGCGATTACAACATCATCCCGCAGGCCGAGGATGCCAAGCGCCCCGAGGCCTGGCGCGAGGACGCGCTGTTTCGCCCCGAAAGCCGCGCCGCCTTTCGCCGTATCCTGAACCTGGGATTTACCGAAGCCTTCCGCGCGCGGGTGCAGGGACCGGGGCATTACTCGTTCTGGGACTATCAGGCCGGCGCCTGGAACCGCAATGACGGTATCCGCATCGACCATTTCCTGCTGACCCCGCAGGCCGCCGACCTGATGCGCGATTGCGGCATCGACAAGGAGGTCCGTGGCAGAGACAAGCCCTCCGATCACGTGCCGGTCTGGGTCGAGCTGGATATCTGAGCCGCTGGGTGGGCCGGGGGCGCTGCCCCCGTCGCGCAGGCGCGACTCCCCCGAGGTATTTTGGAACAGAAGAAAAGAGGGGTCCGGTCTAGGCGCCCCGGGTCACGTCGTGACGGTAGAGCCAGTCGAACTGGCGCACCATGCGGGCGGGCGCCAGCCTGCCACCCAGCGACAGGGCCAGATGCGCCGGGCCGCGCAGGGGGGCGCGCAGGTGGTACTTCCAGGCATTGCCGTTGGCCGCGGCGATCACCCGGCGCGCGCGCGCCTGGCGGCGGTCCTGATAGGCGGCAAGCCCCAGCTCGATCCCCGGTGCCTTGCCCAGCTCATCGGCCAGCACCCAGGCGTCTTCGAGCGCCATATTGGCGCCCTGCGCCATGAAGGGAAGGGTCGGATGGGCGGCATCGCCGACAAGCGTGACCCGGCCCCTATGCCAGGTCTCGGCCACCGGGTGGCGGAACAGGCCCCAGAGACCCGGGGCGCGCACCTGCGCCAGCAGCGCCGCCGGCAGTCCGGTGAAATCGGCAAAAGCGGCGCGCAGATTGGCGGGATCGTCGGACTGGCTCCAGCTTTCGGCGGTCCAGTCGGCGCGCTCCTGCACCGCGACCAGGTTGACCAGGCTGCCGCCGCGCAGCGGGTAGCAGACCAGATGCCGGCCTGGCCCCATGAAGACCCGCGCCTCGTCCGGCAGGCCGACCGTGTTGGGCACGGTGGCGCGCCAGGCGATCTGGCCGGTGAAGAAGGGTTTTGCCGCCCCATTGAGCGCGGCGCGGGCGCGCGAATGCAGCCCGTCGGCGCCAACCACCAGATCGGCGGTCAGATGGGCGCCATTGCACATGTGCAGGACCGGCGGCGATCCGGGGTCGACACGGTCCACTTTCTGCAAAAGCCGGACATTGACCCCCGCCCGGCGCACCGCCCCGGCCAGCAGGTCGATCAGATCGGCCCGATGCACGAAGGCATAGCGCTGATCGCCCGCATGGCGCATCAGGTCGAGCCGCAGCACCTCGCCCGGACGGCGGTAATCCGACAGCACCACCGCGCGGCCCCGGACCGAAATCGCCTCGAAGGCCGGACCCAGCCCGAGCGCGCCCAGAACAGCCGCACCATTGGGGCTGACCTGGATCCCGGCGCCCACCTCGGCGATGGCATCGGCCTGTTCCAGCACCGTGACATCGGCGCCGCGCGCCTTGAGCGCCAGCGCCGCCGCCAGGCCGCCGATCCCGGCACCCACCACGATGATCCTGGTTCCGAACATTCCCATGCGCCCCCTTTAACGCAAAAACGCCGGGGCGAAAGGCCCCGGCGTTTCCGCTGATTGTCGCAGGCCGCGACGTCAATCGTCGCGATGGACCTTTTCGCGGCGCTCGTGACGCTCTTGCGCCTCGAGCGTCATGGTCGCGATCGGGCGCGCATCCAGCCGCTTGAGCGAGATCGGATCGCCGGTGACCTGGCAATAGCCGTATTCACCCTCGTCGATGCGGCGCAGCGCGGCGTCGATCTTGGCGACCAGCTTGCGCTGGCGGTCGCGGGTTCTGAGTTCCAGTGCGCGATCGGTCTCTTCGCTGGCGCGGTCGGCCACGTCGGGAATATTGCGCGTGCCGTCCTGCAACCCTTCGATCGTATCGCGGCTGCCCGCCATAAGCTCGTGTTTCCAGTTGATCAGCTTGCGGCGGAAATACTCAAGCTGACGGTCGTTCATGAATGGCTCGTCTTCGGCCGGGCTGTAGTCTTCCGGCAGAAAGGATTCCGGCTTCATCTGTGCTCCCTCGGTCTGGCCAACAACGTCCGTTTCGGTAATATGTTCAGACATTCGGCTCCCCCTTCTGCCGCAGCGTTTATCCGACGAGCCGGGGATTGTCACTACACAAAGACATATGACCGCGGCCAAATCCCGCCCGCCCCCGCAACGCGTCGCATCCCCCGAAAACTATGCGCAAACCCTTGAATTTCGGTGAATTCCCCTGGCTGGCGCCCCTGCTTGCCGCAACATGACGTTACGACATATGACCTGGGCGGGCGGGTTTTGTCAGCATGAAGAGTGGAAACAGGGTGTTTCCAGCCGCCACCGCGACGCCGCGGCGCGCCTTGCCAAAGGGGAAGACGCGCTTTACCTCGGGGTCAAGACCGACCGGATGAGGGGCCGAGATGACTGCACGTTTCCAGGGAACCGCCGAATATGTGGCGACCGACGATCTGACCATTGCGGTGAATGCCGCCGTGACACTGGAGCGGCCGCTGCTGGTCAAGGGCGAACCGGGTACCGGCAAGACCGAGCTGGCCCGTCAGGTCGCCGGTGCGCTGGGGCTGCGGATGATCGAGTGGAACGTGAAGTCCACCACCCGCGCGCAGCAGGGCCTGTATGAATATGACGCGGTCAGCCGCCTGCGCGACAGCCAGCTGGGCGAAGAGCGCGTGCATGATGTGGGCAACTACATCAAGAAGGGCAAGCTGTGGCAGGCCTTTGATTCCGACGAGAAGGTGGTGTTGCTGATCGACGAGATCGACAAGGCCGACATCGAGTTCCCCAACGACCTGTTGCAGGAGCTCGACAAGATGGAGTTCCATGTCTACGAGACCGGGCAGACCGTCCGGGCCCGGCAGCGCCCCATCGTCATCATCACCTCGAACAATGAAAAGGAACTGCCCGACGCGTTTCTGCGGCGCTGTTTCTTTCACTACATCCGCTTTCCCGACGAGGCCACCATGCGCCGCATCGTCGAGGTGCATCACCCCGGCATCAAGGAATCGCTGCTGACCGCCGCGCTGACCCAGTTCTACGAGATTCGCGAGACGCAGGGGCTGAAGAAGAAACCCTCGACCTCCGAGGTGATCGACTGGCTGAAACTGCTGCTGGCCGAGGATCTGAGCGCCGAGGATCTGCGCCGTGACGGCGCCAATGCGCTGCCGAAGCTGCATGGCGCGCTGCTGAAGAACGAGCAGGATGTGCACCTGTTCGAGCGGCTTGCCTTCATGGCGCGCGGCAAGCGCTGATTCCGGGCGATTGGCGACGGATTGAGGGCGGTTCAACGCGAGCCGCCCTTTTTGTTTCCAAAAAAGTGGTAAACAGGGCCTTAATTGCCTGACGCGCGCTTGCCCCGACGGGGTCGCAGATGCCACCATGACCCTATTGCAGCGGTAACCAATCACCGCGCATTGGATTGACAGGTCTGGTATCGTTGAGCAGCAGTAACAAAATGACAGTCACAAGCGCCTTATCCCGCACCATCTCCCGCCCGCTTGTCCGGGCACTTGCTCTGGTCTCGGGCCTTGGCCTTGCCGCCTGCGATACCGTCCCGCTCGAGGATACGCCGACCCGGGCGCAGACCCCCGGTCTGTCGCTGGAGCCGATGAAAAGCTTTGGCGCCACCCGCGTGCAGCCACCGCAACGCTCGAACGGCAATATCGCCGCCGATTTCCTCGCCCTGCATTTCCAGCTGGAAAGCGGGCGCGACCTGCCCGTGTTCACCCGGTTCGAAACCCCGATCACCGTGCGCGTGACCGGCTCGCCGCCCGCCAGCCTGCAACCGGATCTGACCCGGCTGCTGGGGCGTCTGCGCAGCGAGGCCGGGATCGACATCCGTCAGGTCAGCGAGGCCGGCGCCAGTATCACCATCGAGGCCGTCAGCCGCGAGGAGATTGGCCGCGCCCTGCCCCATGCGGCCTGTTTCGTGGTTCCCAACGTTTCAAGCCTGGCCGAGTTCCGCCGCGACCGCCGCAAGGACAAGACCAACTGGGCCAACCTGCGCAAACGCGAGCGGCTGGGTATCTTCGTGCCCTATGACAGCAGCCCGCAGGAACTGCGCGACTGCCTGCACGAGGAACTGGCACAGGCGATCGGTCCGCTCAACGACCTCTACAGCCTGCCGGATTCGGTGTTCAACGACGACAATATCCACACCATCCTGACCGGGTTCGACATGCTGGTGCTGCGCGCCACCTATGCGCCCGAACTGCGCAGCGGCATGAGCCGCGATCAGGTCACCGCGGTGCTGCCCGACCTGCTGGGCAGGCTCAATCCGCGCGGCGTCACCGTGGCGGCGCGGCCGGTGGTCACGACCCCGCGTGCCTGGATCGACCAGGTGCAGGCCGCCCTTGGCCCGGGCGTGGCCTTTCAGACCCGTCTGGATGCGGCCAACCGCGCCGCGCAGATGGCCCAGTCCTGGGGTTGGACCGATCAGCGCCGTGCCTTTGGCCATTACATGCTGGGGCGGATGCTGCAAACCGCCGATCCTGACCTTGCCCAGCGCCATTTCCTGACCGCGATGCAGGTGCTGCAATCGACACCGGGCACACGACTGCACCAGGCCTATGTGACCACCCAGACCGCCGCCTTTGCGATCTCGCGGGGTGATGGCGCCGGGGCGCTGGCCCAGCTGCGCCCGATGCGCGACGTCGCCGCCCAGGCCGAAAACGCCGCGTTGCTGGCCACCCTGATGATGCTCGAGGCCGAGGCGCTGACGCTGTTGGGCAAAACCGACGCGGCGCGCGACCTGCGGCTGGACAGTGTCGGCTGGGCGCGCTACGGGTTCGGCTCTGACTGGGCGGTTCGGGCCAAGATGCAGGAGATCGCGTCGCTGAACCCCCGCAACGCACTGGGCGGCTAAGGCGGGTAAGAACGCATGATTGTCATCGCAGCGGCGCTGTTTGGCGCCCTACTTGGCGGGCTGACCGCCAAGCGACGTAACGGCACAACCGCGGATATCGCGCAATATGCGGCGGGCTACGCGATTGCCTTCGCGCTCCTCGGGATGATAGCAACATTGGTGATCCACCGTCTGATGGTCTGAGCCGATGTTCCTGCCCTTCTTCGAGAATTTGCGCAAAGCCGGGGTGCCGGTGTCGCTGCGCGAATACCTGACCTTTCTCGAGGGCATGAAGAAGGGGCTGGCCACCTACGATGTCGAGGCCTTCTATTATCTGGCCCGCGTGTCGATGGTGAAGGACGAGCGCAATATCGACAAGTTCGACCGCGCCTTTGCCGCCAGTTTCAAGGGGCTTGAGGATATCACTTTTGAACAGGTGATGGAGGCCGTCGATATCCCCGCCGACTGGCTGGAGAAGATGGCCGAAAAGCATCTGTCGCCCGAGGAGAAGGCCGAGATCGAGGCGCTGGGCGGGTTCGACAAGCTGATGGAGACGCTGCGTGAGCGGCTCAAGGAACAAGAGGGCCGCCACCAGGGCGGCAACAAGTGGATCGGCACCGCCGGAACCTCGCCCTTTGGCGCCTATGGCTATAACCCCGAAGGGGTGCGCATCGGCCAGAAGGAAAGCCGCCACCAGCGCGCGGTCAAGGTCTGGGACAAGCGCGAATTCAAGAACCTCGATGACACGGTCGAACTGGGTACTCGCAACATCAAGGTGGCGCTGAAGCGCCTGCGCCGCTGGGCGCGTGAGGGCGCGGCGATGGAGCTGGACCTGGACGGCACCATCCGCGCCACAGCCGAACACGGCTATCTGGACGTCAAGGAACGCCCCGAACGGCACAACGCGGTCAAGGTGGTGCTGTTTCTCGACGTGGGCGGCTCGATGGACCCGCATGTGAAAGTGGTCGAAGAGCTGTTCTCGGCCGCACGGTCCGAGTTCAAGCATCTGGAATACTACTACTTCCACAATTGCCTGTACGAAGGCGTCTGGCGCGACAACCGCCGCCGCTGGGACGCGCAGATCCCCACCCATGAGGTGCTGCGCACCTATGGTCCCGATTACAAATGCATCTTCGTGGGCGATGCCTCGATGAGCCCTTACGAGATCGCCTATCCCGGCGGCGCCAACGAGCATTGGAACCAGGAGGCTGGTCAGGTCTGGCTGGCACGCGCGCGCGAGCAATGGGCCAGCAACCTCTGGATCAACCCGGTGCCCGAGAAATACTGGGACTATACCCATTCGATCGGCATGATCCGCGAGATTTTCGACGACCGGATGGTGCCGATGACCCTGTCGGGGCTGGAACAGGGCATGCGGGTGCTGACACGCTGAGCACAAGCGGCCAAGCGGTCAGCCCCGGCTGTTGCTTTGTTCGATCAGAACGCCACGCCCACGCAAACCGGCTCTCCGGTCTCGGTGGCGGACAGGCTGTAGCCTTCGGGACAGACCGGATTGCCCAGCTTGTCGAATGCGGGGGCTTCAAGGATCTGAACCGGCTCGGGTTCGGGTTCGGAACAGCCCATCAGTGGCAGGGCAAAGGCAATCAAAAGGGTCAATCTGGTCATCATCGCTCGTGGTTCCTTGCATCAAAGCGCGCGGCTGCATCGGGCCGCCAGTGGCACGCTAGGCGCGGGCACTTTGATGCAACAAGCCCCCCGGTTGGACCCGGACAAAACCGGCGGAAACCCTGTCTGCGGTGGAGGATACAAGGGCAGAACTCTGCCCAGAAAAGCACCCTGCCCACCGGGCCGGCCCGTGATCGGCGGCTTGCCGCTTGCCCCGGGCCCCGGAACGCCCCATATCTGAACCATGTTGCGCGTCACCCCGATCCTGCTGGCGGTTCTCTACGCCTTTGCCATGTACCATTTCTCGGCCTGGCGGACCCGGCGCGAGCTGGATGCCCGCTCGACCGAGCTGGCCGACCCGGCGCTGAAACGGCTGACCGACCGGCTGGCGGCGGCCCTGGGCGTAGCCCGCGTGCCGGTGCATATCTACGAGATCGACCCGGTCAACGGGCTGGCCGCACCCGACGGGCGCATCTTCATCACCCGCGGGTTCTATCGCAAATATCAAAGCGGCGAGGTCACCGGCGAAGAGCTGACCTCGGTCATCGCGCATGAGCTGGGGCATGTTGCGTTGGGCCATTCGCGGCGCCGGATGATCGACTTTTCCGGCCAGAACGCCATGCGCACCGCGCTGGCCATGCTGCTGGGCCGGTTCATCCCCTTCTTCGGGGTCTGGATCGCCAATATGCTGACCACCCTGCTTGCCGCGCGGCTGAGCCGGGCGGACGAGTACGAGGCCGACGCCTATGCCGCCGCCCTGCTGACCAAGGCGGGTATCGGCGTGGCGCCGCAAAAGGCGCTGTTTCACAAGCTGGACGCGCTGACCGAACAGCGCGCCGGGGTGGCGCCCGCATGGCTGCTCAGCCACCCCAAAACGGCCGAGCGCATCGCCGCGCTCGACCGGCTCGAAGCGCGCTGGCAGGCGCATTGACCCCGGACCCGACCCGCATGCTCTATTCCCTGCTCGACCTTGCCCCGGTGCCCGAGGGCAGCGACATTCCCGAGGCGCTGGCCAACAGCGCCGATCTGGCCGCCCATGCCGAGGCCTTGGGCTATCACCGCTACTGGCTGGCCGAGCATCACAACATGCCCGGCATCGCCAGCGCCGCAACCGCGGTGCTGATCGGCCATATCGCCAGCCGGACCAGCACCATGCGGATCGGCGCGGGCGGCATCATGCTGCCCAACCATGCGCCCTACATGGTGGCCGAAGCCTTTGGCACTCTGGCGTCGCTTTATGGCGACCGCATCGACCTGGGCCTTGGCCGGGCGCCGGGCACCGACATGGCCACCGCGCGCGCGCTGCGCCGGGGTCTGTCACAACAGGACAGTTTCCCGCAGGATGTGATCGAGCTGATCGGCTTTCTCGGCCCCGAGGATCCAGAGGCGCGGGTGCGCGCCTTTCCCGGCCAGAACACCCATGTGCCGGTCTGGATCCTGGGGTCCAGCCTCTATGGTGCGCAACTGGCCGCGCAGTTGGGCCTGCCTTACGCCTTTGCCTCGCATTTCGCGCCGCAGGCGCTGGAGGAAGCGCTGCAGGTCTATCGCCGCAGCTTCCGCCCCTCGGTCTATCTGGGCCAACCTCATGCGATGATGGCAATCAATGTCTTTGCCGCCGAAACCGATGCCGAGGGGGTGCGCCTGCGCACCACCATGCAACAGGCCTTTGCCCGCCTCAGGTTGGGGCGGCCCGGCAAGCTGCCGGCACCGGTTGACGATATCGCCGCCCATCTGGATCGCGCCACGCTGGCCGGGGTGAATGCCGCGCTCAGCGTCTCGGCAGTGGGCAGCCCCGAGACGGTGCGCGCCGATCTGACCCACGTCATCGACCGTTATCAACCCGACGAAGTGATCCTGACCGGGCAAATCCACGATCACACCGCGCGCAAACGCTCGTTCGAGATCGCGGCCGGGATCCTGCGCTCACTCTGAGCGGTGGTGTTCCAGCGCCTTGCCCAGCCGGGGCAATCGTGCCTTCTTCATCAGACTGCGCAGGGTCCATGTCTCGCCCGACAGGCGGTTGGCCTCGTCCAGCACTTTTTCAGCCATGCGCGCGAAACCCGCAGGGTCGTCATTGAAAAATTGCAAAAGGAACGCATCCGGGTCGATCCGTTCCAGCCCTTCCTCGGCCAGGATATTGCGCGGGAAATCGGCGCGGTTGAGGGTCACGATCACATCCGCCGACCCGGCGATGGCGGTGGCCAGCACATGGATATCCGCCGGATCGGGCAGCCACAGCCGCGCCTCGACACCGGGCGCGGGCGGCACCTCGGCCCTCGGCCAGGCGGCGCGGGTCAGGGCGATCTCGGCGCGCGCCTGCGCCTCGCCCGCCGGTCCCAGCTTGACCGCCGCGCGCGCCCATTCCTCAAGGATGCGGGCCGACCAGAGCGGGGTGAAATGCCCCAGCCGCGCCGCGCCCAGCAGCATCTCGCGCATGACCGTGGGATAGATCACGCAAGTGTCGAGCACCGCTTTCACAGCCGGAAGAACACCGCCTTGAGATAACCGCTCTCGGCCAGTTGCGGCAGCTGCGGATGATCCGGACCGGCAAAGCCGGTATGGATCAGCTGCGCGCTGCGCCCGGCGCGGCCGATGCCGCGCACGCTGGCCTCGCGGAACCGCGACAGATCGGCGGCATGCGAGCAGGAGCAGAGACCCAGATAGCCGCCCGGTCGCACCAGCGCCGCGGCCAGCCGCGCCACCCGTTCATACGCGCGCAACCCCGCGTCCAGCGCCTGTTTCGAGGGCGCAAAGGCGGGCGGATCGCAGATCACCACGTCGAATGTCTCACCTTCCTCGGCCAGCGCGGTCAGCACGTCGAACGCGTCGCCCTGCCGCGTCTCGAACCGCCCGGCCAGACCCGAGGCAAGCGCCCCCTGCTCGGCCAGCGCCAGCGCCGGGGCCGACCCGTCGACCGCCAGCGCGCTGCCCGCACCGCCGGCCAGCATCGCCAGCGCAAACCCGCCCACATGAGAGAACACGTCGAGCACCCGCGTGCCCTGCCCCGCCAGCCGCGCGGCAAAGGCATGGTTCGGACGCTGGTCGTAGAACAGGCCGGTTTTCTGGCCGCCGGTCAGATCGGCCATATAGGTGGCACCGTTCATCAGCACCGGCACCGGCGCCGTGGGGGCGGCCCCGGCCAGCACCGCGTTCTGATCGTCCAGCCCTTCCAGCGCGCGGGTGCGCCCCGAGGCGTTCTTCAGTACCGTGCTGACACCGGTCACCTTGATCAGCGCCGCGCTCAGCAGCTCCAAATGCGCCTCGGCCCAGGCGGCGTTGGGCTGGATCACACAAGCCTCACCGAACCGGTCGATGATCACCCCCGGGAACCCGTCGGCCTCGGCATGGACGAGCCGGTAGAAGGGCGCATCAAACAGGCGCTCGCGCAGCGCCAGCGCCCGGGTCAGCCGCGCCTCGAACCAGGCGGCGTTCAACTCGGCCTCGGGATCGCGATCCAGCATCCGCGCCAGGATGCGCGAGCCGGGATTGACCGCCACCAGCCCCAGGGGCGCGCGGTTGTCATCCTCGAGCACCGCGACCGTGCCCGGCGCGATCTTGCGGGTGCGGCGGTCGGTGACCACCTCGTTGTCGAACACCCAGGGCGCGCCGTGACGGATGGCACGGGCGTTTGCCTTGGGCTTCAGGCGGATGCGGGGACGGTCAAAAACGTCAGAGGGCGCTGTCATGAGCGCCCTCTTAATCTCATTCCCGGTGGCTGGGAAGTGTCAGAGGCGATTCATCACCTGGATGATGCCCAGCGAGGCGTTCTTGTAGCCTTCGGGGTTGGTCAGCTCCTGCCGGATCACCTCGGCCAGATGGCCCGTGATGCGAACCTTCTGGGTCTGGCCGCGGGCCTCGGCATTGATCGCCTGCTGGCCGCCAAAGGCCTCGAGATCGGCGCGGACTTCGCGCGGCGGCATCAGCTGCGCGCCGGTGGCCGGGTCCTTGAGGACGATGTCAAAGGTGATCGCATGCACACCACCGGTGGTATAGCGCGCCTTTTCTGTCAGTGCGTGAAAGCGTTTGACGACGATTTCCAGATCGGCCTTGACCGGACCGCTCAGCGGGCTGACGCCGCGCACCATCGCGTCCTGCACGATCTTCTGCACCTGGGCGTGACGGTCGCCGATCGGATCCTCGCGCCAGACGATGTCGCCGCGCGGCAGATAGCTGTTGCGCTCGGAAACCTTCAGCGAGCGCGGCACCAGCACGGTGACCGAGTTGATCGAGACCGGCGCCTGTCCAGCGGCCAGAGCCGGGTTGCCCGGATCCTGGGTGGCAGCGCGGGCAACGCTGTCGGTCTGCGGGATCATCACCTGACCAACCGCTGCGGCGGGCTGGACCCGGTATTCCGGCTGAAGCAGGTCATAACCCGCCGGGGCCGCAACCGAGGTGTTCGGCAATTGTTCGTAAGGGGCGTTCCGGGTGGGAACGTCGACTGCCGTGCAGGCTGCAACCGACAGGCCCAGACCGGCAAGCAGGATCATCCGCATGGTTTTCATGTCTCTTCTCCTTTTTCGGGTCTGCGGCTCCCACAGCCATGCCCGTTTGAGGAGAATTTGCCCGGCAATTTGGGCAACTTTGCGTCAAATTCGGTACGTTTCAGAGATTGTTTCCGAACCGCGATCACTCAGTTTCTGGGCCGGCTCCGCCAGCCGCCGCGCCGGCGGGGGGCCTGCTCGGCGGCCAGACCGTCCTGCATGACGGCGGTCATCGGGTGGTCGGGCGCCTCGGCTCCATAGCGGCCGTGCAGGTCCGCCAGCGACGCGCGCTGGTCGCTGCCTACCGGCAGGCTAAGCGCCCAGTCCAGAAAGATCGTGCGGCATTCGGGGGCTGTGATCCCCTCGATCCGATAGGCCTCGTAGATCAACCCCTTGGGGTCATGCGGGTCACCCGTCTTCGGCATCCTCTGTTCCTCCCACCGCCGCGCCGATCAGCGCCGCTGCTTCGGCATATGTCGTCTCCAGCGCCGCTTGCAGCGACGCCATATCCTGAAACCCGGTGCTGCGGCAGAGGAAGGCCGCGCCGCCCTCGCCGATCCGCTCCGCGTCGATCATCTCGCCCGACAGCAGCCGCGCCGCCGTCTGTACCGACCAGCATAGGTCATAGGCGCGAGTCAGCGACTGCGCATCCGCGACATTCAACCATCCGGCGGCGACCGCACCTTGCAGGCCCTGCGCCACGTCACGCGCGGCGCTGCCCGACAACAGCGCGCCGGTCTGGGCCACCAGTTCGATATCCAGCATCCGGCCCGGCCCGGTCTTGGCGTCCCACACCCCGGCGGGCTGTTTCGCCGCCGCCAGCCGGGCGCGCATCTCACCCACCTCGCGCAGCACCTTGTCGCGGTCGGCGGGGCGGTTCAGCAGTTCCTGGCGAAAGCGCTCGATATCTTCGCCCAGCGCGACCGAACCCGCCACCGGGCGGGCGCGGGTCAGCGCCAGATGTTCCCACACCCAGGCCTCGTTCAGCTGATATTCGGTAAAGCTGGTCCAGCTGGTCGCCACCGGCCCCTGGGTCCCCGAGGGGCGCAGGCGCATGTCGACCTCGTACAGCCTGCCCTGCGACATCGGCGCAGTCAGCGCGGTGATCAGCGCCTGCGTGAGCCGCGCGTAATAGGGCCGGGTCGCCAGCGGGCGCGGCCCGTCCGAACCTTCGGCGTCTTCGGGGTCATAGATCACGATCAGGTCAAGATCGGATTGCGCGTTGATCCGCCCTGCCCCCAGCGAGCCCATGCCCAGCACCGTGGCGCCACGCCCGGGCGGGTTGCCATGTTTGCGGGCGAACTGCGCCTCGACCACCGGGAACAGCGCCGAGATCACCGCCTCGGCCAGTTCGGCATATTGCGCACCGGCTCGGGCGCCGTCTATCAGCCCGCGCAGGTGATGCACGCCGATGCGGAAATGCCATTCCTTGGTCCAGCGCCGCGCCATGTCGAGCCGGGTTTCATAATCGTCCTCGGCGGCCAGACGCTCGGCCAGATCGGCGCGCAGCGCCGCCCCGCCCGGCCAGTCGTCAAAGAACGAACCACCGATCACCGCATCAAAGACCGAGGCGTTGCGCGACAGAAAGGTCGCCAGCGTGTGGCTGGTGCCGACGATATCGACCAGCAGGTCGATCAGTTGCGGATTGGCCTCGAACAGGGAGAACAGCTGCACCCCCGCCGGCAGCCCGGCCAGGAACCCATCGAGCGCCAGCAGCGCCTCGTCCGGTTTCGCGGTGCGCGCCAGCCGCGCCAGCAATTCGGGCTTCAGCCGTTCGAAGATGCGCCGCCCCCGTTGCGAGCGCAGCGCCGGATAGGTGGGCCAGCGCGACAGGACATTGTCGTCAAACACCACCTCTGCCGGCATGGCAGGCGCCGGGGCAGCGCCGGTATCGGGGGCAAAGAAATCCTCGGTCAGCCCGTGCACCTCGGTCAGGCGCCGGGTCAGATCGGCCCGCAGTTCGGTGGCGTCGATCCCCATCAGGCAGGCCACGCGGGCAATGCCCTCTTCGGTTTGCGGAATGCGGTGGGTCTGGGCGTCATGCACCATCTGGATGCGGTGTTCGACCTCGCGATGGGCGCGGTAGTGGCGGGTCAGCGCCTCGGCCACCTCGGAGGGCACCCAGCCCTTGGCCGCCAATGCCGCCAACCCCTCGACAGTGCCGCGCAGGCGCAGGTCACGGTCGCGCCCGCCCGCGATCAACTGCCGGGTCTGGGTAAAGAACTCGATCTCGCGGATACCGCCCCGGCCCAGCTTCATGTCATGGCCCGCAATGGTCAGGGCGCCGCCGGTGCCCTTGTTCTCGCGAATGCGCAGGCGCATGTCATGGGCGTCCTGAATGGCAGCGAAATCCAGATGGCGGCGCCAGACAAAGGGGCGCAGGGTTTCCAGGAACCGCGCCCCCGCCGCCAGATCGCCCGCGCAGGGCCGCGCCTTGATATAGGCGGCGCGCTCCCAGGTGCGGCCAAGGCTTTCGTAATAATGCTCTGCCGCCTCCATCGCCAGACAGACCGGGGTGACCGCCGGATCGGGGCGCAGCCGCAGATCGGTGCGGAACACATAGCCATCGGCGGTCTTGTCGCTGAGCGTGGCGCAGAAATTGCGGGTGGCGCGCACCATACCCTGACGCGCCTCGAAGAAATCGTCGGGGTCATAGCGGGTTTCGTCAAACAGCACGATCAGGTCGATGTCCGAGCTGTAGTTCAGCTCATGCGCGCCCATCTTGCCCATGGCCAGGATCACCATCCCGGCGGCGGTCTCCACATCCGCCTCGGTCTGGCCCGGCAGTTTGCCGCGCCGGATCAGGGCGGCGATCTCGGCCTTGGCGGCCAGATCGGCGGCCAGCGCACCGAAATCGGTCAGCAGCGCGGTCACCTTTTCCAGCGGCCAGGCGCCCGCCAGATCGGCGAGCGCGGTCAGCAGCGCCAGCCGCCGCTTGGCCCGGCGCAGCCCCGGTTTCAGCTGATCGGGCGGCAGCGCGCGGGCAGCGGCCAGTTCGGCCGCCACCGCGGCATCGGCATCGTTCAGCGCGGGCGCCAGCCAGGCGGCCTCGGCCCGCATCAGCCCCATCAGATAAGGGCTGGTGCCCCCCGTCCCGGCCACCAGATCGGCCAGATCGCCCCCCAGATCGGGCAGCAGGGCGCGCGCCTCTGCCCCCAGATCGGGATCATAGGCACGGGGGAGTCGGGTGATGGCAAGGCGTGTACTCATGCGCCAAATAGCGCAGCCGCCCCACCCGCCGTCAATGCGTCAAAACTTGACCTTTGCCCCCTGTCTCGGGCAGCTCTGGGGCATGAGCAAAAGCCTGAAACGGGTGCGCGCGGCGCTTGAGGCCGCAGAGATCACCACCGAAATCCGCGAGACCGGCAATGCCCGCACTGCCGAGGACGCCGCCGCCGCTGTCGGCTGCGCGCTCAACCAGATCGTCAAATCCATCATCTTTCAGGCGCGCGACGGCGATGCGTTGGCGCTGTTCCTGACCGCGGGCGGCAACCAGGTCGACCCGGATGCCGCCACCGCCCTGTTCGGCAAGCCGCTGGCGCGCGCCGATGCCGATACGGTGCGGCGGAAAACCGGATTTGCCATTGGCGGTGTCGCGCCGGTGGGGCATCTGTCGCCGCCCAGGTGCTTCCTGGACCCCGCGTTGATGGGGTTTCCGCTGGTCTGGGCCGCCGCCGGCACGCCGCGACATGTGTTTGCCATAGCACCTGATCGGTTACACAGCCTGACCGGGGCACGGATCGCGGATTTCGTGAAAGTCGGTTAGGGCCCTGCCCTAGATCAGCGTCAGCGCCTGGCTGAGCAGCACCGCCCAGCATCCGCCGCCCAGCAGCACACCGGGCAACAGCCACCACCCCGACTGCATCCGGTTCTCCCGCTGCAGCCTGTCGTGGCTCGATCTGTTTGCGCCAGATGTCGGCATTGGGTCAGGTATACTTTCTGATAGGGGTGTGAACCTAAAGGACAGGAAAACCTATTGATATTGGACAATCAAGACTGCAATTCCCGCAAGAAGCACGAAGAGCCCGGGAGAACCCGGGTAACACCTTTGAAAACAAAGCATTAAGCAGGGCACACCAGCACCGAAAATAACAGAGCCGCTGTCTTTCAAACTCCGCAAAAATCGGCCGGCATCGCAAAGACGGCTGCTTTCTTTGTGCTAGCCCTTTCATCTGACAAAAATCAATTTAGAAGATTGTTAAATAAGGGAAATTCATCCTTCCATGAAGTTGAAGCATCTGATTGGAAAGCTACCCCAGCAGAGGCACGGAGAAGCGGCTTCATGCAAATAAAAATCCGCATATCCAAAGGGTTACTTGTCAAGTGAGTGCATCAACCCAGCCCGAAAGCTGGAAGCGAGTTCGAGCGCTTCAATCTCAGCCATCATGACAGTCTCTTTCACCAATAGGGAATTTACCTACCGCGAATCACCTAGGGGTTGCATTGCCGACCCAGACGCCTCTCTTCCTGCGCAGGAGCCAGATACTGGCCGACGAAGTGATCGGACGTGTCACCGCCGACGGCGCCTGCGAAACGCGAAAATACCACGATGCCATTGCTGACCACGGCGCGCATGCGTTCGGGTATTCTTGCGAACCAGTGGCTGTCATGCCCGAACTCCCACCCCGCAGGAATGCAAAGCAATGGAAGACATCACCGCCGGGGCGGCTGCACGAAACGAAGCACAGTGTGCCTCGAACTACCTCGGCCGGACGCTGTGGCGACGAAGGAGCGGATATCACCGCCGAAGCCGCCTCGAAACCAGGATGCATTGCGTGAAACTGCTGGGCCAGCAGCTCATGGCACGGGACCTCGATCGGCAGGTGGCCGAGCTTCAGGTCCGGATCGCCGTCCCAAATCTCTACACCGCGCTCGGCATTCCCGTCACAGTGGCCTTGGGATAAGTCCGCCCGGGGAAAGGGGCAGTCCGGCCATCAGCCAATTTGGGCAACCGAGCCATCTGAGGAAAGCTTTGCCCCCATTACATGTAGGGAGTACGGGTACATAAGATCTGAACCACCCTACTCGACCCTTCTCCCTATTCGGCATAGCTTCAACGCCAAATCCCGGTGACAGGTGAGATCATGGATACGCTTCTTTTCATCAGTTTTTTGACGGCGACCTTGTTGGTTGTTGTGGCTCTGTTGCACAAAGCCTCTGATGTCCGAGGTTCCCCTTTCCCGGACGGAAATAGCCCACGACCTCTATGACAGGGATGCCAAGCGCAGTGTAGGCGTTCATGACGGCGATAGGGAACTGAACGTCCGCGACCTGCCGGTCAAAGTCTCGAGCCATGAGTCGCTGCCCCAGCAGTTTCATGCAGTGCATCTTGGTTTCGGCACGGCCTCGTCGGTGGTATCCGCTCCTGTTTCGCCAGATCGCGCGGCCGAGGTATTTCGCCGCCCGTGGGGCCTCGTTTCTGGCTACCTCACCCGTGGTGACGGTCTTCAACGGCTTCGCATTTTTTCGAGGTGGGATGACAGCATGAGCACCGCGCTCGGCGATGGCGTCATGGCATTTTCGGGTATCATAGGCACCGTCTGCGGTAACGCTCGCAATCTCCTCCTCGGCCGGGATCTGGCTGAGCAGGTCAGGCAGGACAGGGGCATCGCCGATATGGCTCCCGGTGATCTCGACGGCCCGAACCTCCAGCGTATGCTCGTCGATCCCGAGATGGATCTTTCGCCAGACGCGCCGTTTGGCGCCGCCGTGCTTGCGCGCGTGCCATGCGCCTTCGCCCTCGACCTTGATACCGGTGCTGTCGATCAGCAGATGCAGCGGCCCCTTGGAGCCACGATACGGAATGTTGACGGCCAAGGTCTTCCGGCGACGGGACAGGGTGCTGAAGTCTGGCACCGTCCAGTTCAGGCCGATTAGGCGCAGCAGGCTCTCGACGAACCCGGTCGTCTGACGCAACGCCATGCCGAACAGCACCTTCTTGAAAGGCAGGTCTGGATGGCAGCATCGCTATAGCTCTTCTGGCGACCTCGCCTGCCTGATGGCGCGGCCTCCCAGCTCATCTCGGGGTCGAACCAGATCGTCAGCGAGCCACGGCGCTTGAGCGCTTCATTGTAGGCCGGCCAGTTCTTGGTCTTGTAGGTCGGGGGGGTCTGCTCATATCGACCAGCTACCAAGCTGGATTCACGAGATAAATCCCTCACGGGATTTGTGCAACAAAGCCTCTAGCCAGTCGACCGCACTTCGATCTTTCGCCCATAGAGAATTGCACCGCTTTCGATGAACGGCGGCTTGTCCCGCCGCGCTGTAGCGACGTCCTTCGAGCCGCCGCAGTGATGATATCTCTGCGAGCGCGCGCATCAAGAATTTGACACTTCCATTACGGGCTCAGACCCCGGTTTCGCCGTCGCTGGCACAAACCTCGGTTTCCAGGACGCGAACGGTGGCGATTTACCAGCGACGCAGCCGGATCAAGGGCCTGCACAAATTTTGGCGATGGCGGGTTCCCTGGCGCCCGCTACAACACCCTTTCTGCATGAGCATTCGGCGGCAAAGAGCTCAACCTGTGAATCCAGATCTCCTGCTGCGTGCGCTCGCAGCGTGAAAACCACTACATGAGCGAGATACCTCATACCGCAACGCAGCCGAAGCAGCGGCCATTGATGCGCAGCGCAGCGAAGAAGTCTGTGGCAAGGAACAGAGTGCGGACTTGTCTGTCATTCATCTTTCGTACTTCGCTGACGCAGTAACGCTTCTTGCTTGCGGCATGTCTATCGCTGCAATGCAGCCCATGTTGCAGAAGCGATCATTCCAGTATGAATTTTACTAATCCTGCGCGGCTCGGTAGCGCGATCCAGAACGGTGTCAAAACACGAGAGTAAGGGATACGTGCCCATGACAAGTCGCGCGCCAAGAGCAGCTTCGATAGTATCAAGGCCAGCGCATCTCATCTCTCCCGATGGCCTGTGCCCACGCCCGGCCTCTCCAGCGTTCAGAGATTGGCGACGGAAACCGCCGGGCGGCGCGCGGGCCAGTCCGTCGCGTCTTCCAACTGGGCCGACAGGTTCAGCAGAATATCCTCCCGTGCCAGCGACGTGGCAATCTGCACACCGGCCGGCAGCCCCTCGACCAGGCCGGTGGGCACGGTGATCGCGGGTTGGCCTGTCACGTTGAAAGGCGCGGTCGCGTTGAAGCGGCTGAAGAGCTCATCATAGAACCGCCGCGCGCTCCAGCCGGGATGGTTCTGGTCCAGCACGCCCAGCGGAATGGGCGGTGCGGCAAAGGGCGGCAGGATCACGGCATCGTAGCCTGCAAAGAACGCGCCCATCTGGTGACCGGTCATGCCCATGATCTGCACCGCTTCCATAATGTCTACCGCTGACATGGCCTGGCCGTCCTGGATCCCCTTCAATGTGCAGGTTTCGTACACATCAGTGCTTGCCGGAATGCCAAAAGCTGTTGTGAGCGTCTTGGAAGCAGCGGCCAGCGTGGCCATCCAGAACCGGTAGTTTGCCGCATGGAATTGTTCGTGTTCCAGCGGGACGTGGTCAATTTCCTCAACCGTGTGGCCAAGGTCAGCCAGAAGTTTCCCAACACGAACGACCTCGGCCGACATGCCCGCATCAGTTGGGGCCGCGCCCTGAAACCCGGTTGGTGCAATGGCTACTCTGAGACCCTGCATCGGGGTTTTGATGCTGTCGCTGTAGGATGTCACGGGGTTCGCCAGAGGAATGAATGATCCCGCCTCGGGGCCTGCAACAAGATCCAGCAATGCTGCGGCATCCCGTGTCGTTCTGGTCACCGCGAATTCGATCCCGAGCCCCAGAATGGCAAGCTGCGCATCTGGGCCGAGCGGCGTGCGCCCTCGGCTGGGCTTCAGCCCGACGACCCCACAACAGGCTGCTGGGATACGAATGGAACCACCGCCATCATTGGCATGTGCCATAGGCACAACCCCAGCGGCCACGGCAGCCGCCGCGCCGCCGCTGGAACCGCCGGTGGTGCGGGACGGATCCCACGGGTTACGGCTGGGCCCCGTTGCAACCGACTCAGTGGTGGCGTTGAAGCCGAATTCCGGCGTCGTGGTGCGCCCCAGCGTGTTTAGCCCCGCCGCCTTGAAGCGCCGCATCAACTCGCCATCGTGCGGCGCAACATACACATCGTTGTCCAGCAGCCGTGTGCCCATCCCCTGCGGCACTCCCGCCGCCGTCATCATGATATCCTTGATCAGGAAGGGCACCCCGGCGAAGGCGCCCGAACCATCACCCGCTATGGGGGGGGCGATGGTGTCCACCATGAAATTCAGCTGTGGGTTCACGGCGGCAATGCCACGTCGTGCTGCGTCGGTCAGCTCGTCTGCCGAGACCTCTTTGCGGGCGACCAGATCGGCCAACCCTGTGGCGTCATAGGATGCGTATTCGCTCAGCTTCATGTTCGTTTCTCCCGTCTTTGGGTCGACTGTTGTCGTTGCGTGGCTTTAGTCCGACGCCCCTGCATGGCCCAGCATTTCGACCATCCGGTCGCGCATGATGAATTTCTGTGGTTTGCCGGTGATGGTCATCGGCAGTTCTGTTACGATGCGGACATGACGGGGCACCTTGAAATGGGCGATTTGCCCCCGGCAATAGGTGCGAACGTCTTCGGCGGAAATCTCGCACCCGGGCTTGGCGACGACCCAGGCGCAGACCTCTTCGCCCATCCGCGCATCGGGGATGCCAAAGACCTGCACCTCCTTGATGTCGGGATGGCCGAACAGGAATTCCTCGATCTCGCGCGGATAGATGTTCTCGCCGCCCCGGATGATCATGTCCTTGACCCGCCCGGTGATGGTGCAGAACCCATCCGCGTCCAACACCGCCAGGTCGCCGGTATGCATCCAGCCATCACGGATCGCCTCGGCGGTTCGTTCAGGATCGTCCCAATATCCCTGCATCACCGAATAGCCGCGCGTGCACAGCTCTCCCTGAACGCCTACGGGCACCGTATTACCGGTGTCATCGACGATCTTGACCTCCAGGTGGGGGTGGATCCGGCCTACGGTCTCGCACCGCTTTTCTGTGCTGTCGTCGACAAAGCTCTGAAAGGACACGGGCGAGGTTTCGGTCATGCCGTAGCAGATCGTCACCTCGCCCATGTGCATCCGGTCGTTGACCTGTTTCATCACGTCGACCGGACAGGGAGACCCCGCCATGATACCCGTACGCAGCGACGACAGATCGCGCGATGTTGTCGCCAGTTCCTGCAACATCGCCACGAACATTGTCGGTACGCCATAGAGCGCGGTGCAGCGTTCCGCCTCGACCGTGTCCAATGTCTGGGCCGGGTCAAAGGCTTCGCCCGGAAACACCATTGCCGCGCCTTTGCTGACCGCCCCCAGCACGCCCATCACCATGCCGAAACAGTGATAGAGCGGCACCGGGATCGCCAGCCGGTCCCGTTCGGACAAGTTGATCCGGTCGGTCACGAACCGCGCGTTATTGACGATGTTGCGATGCGTCAGCGTGGCCCCCTTGGGCTGGCCGGTCGTGCCCGATGTGAACTGGATGTTGATCGGATCGTCCGGGTTAAGTGTCTTGTCGATATCCGGCAGACGGGCACGGTGTTCGGCACCGCCCATTCGGGCAATTTCGCCAAACGCCCATTCACCGCATTGGCCCGCGTTTTCACCCATGACGATGACATGCCGCAGATCAGGAAGCCTTGCGGTCCGCAGCCCGCCTTTGTCGCAGGATGCCAGTTCCGGCGCGAGGGTGCGGATCATTTCCACGTAATCCGAAGCCTTGAACGCAGGCGCCAGCACCAGCGCCTTGCAGCCCACCTTGTTAAGGGCATATTCCAGTTCGCTCAGGCGATAGGCCGGGTTGATGTTGACCAGGATCACGCCGATCCTTGCGGTGGCGAATTGCGTGAGAACCCATTCAACCCGGTTGGGCGACCAGATGCCGAGACGGTCGCCCTTTTGCAGCCCAAGCGCCAGAAACCCGCAGGCAAGGTCATCCACCGCTTGCGCAAACGCGTCGTAGCTCAGCCGCGCACCCGCAAAGATCAGCGCGTCGTTTGCCCCGCCGCGCGCGACGGTCGTGTGAAGCAATTGCGGGATCGTGGCATTGGACAGGTCCGGCTGGCTTGCTCCCTGAACATGGGAAAGACCATCCTGCGCTGCCAAACCGGCGTTTACGTTTTGCTGGGCCATCTCCTAAGCCTCCCAAGTTATTTCGCCACCGCACAGCGTTAGCGCGGCACGGGCCGTGTCGATTTCTTCTGATGCAAGCGCCTCGAGATCCCGATCCATCACGACGATATCGGCCTGCATGCCTGGCGCGATCCGGCCCAGGCGGTGTTCGTCGAACCCCGCATAGGCGCCACCTGCCGTATAGCCATGCAGCGCCTCCGTCAGCGACAGGCGATTGTCGGGGCAGTCATCATCCCACCTGGGGCGGGTCATGGCCGCCCTGACGCCGCGCATCGGATTGATATCCGACACCGGCCAATCCGATGAAAAGGCAAGCGGGACACCGTCGCTCAATAGGGCACGGACCGGAAAGGCCTGCGGCCAGCGCCCCTGACCAGCCTTGGTGCGCCACGGCTCCAGCGGAAAATCCATAGCACCAGGCGGGTGCGGCGGCTGCATGGAGGCCACGACGCCCAGTTCGCGCAGGCGATGGGCATCGTCGGGATGCAAGAGTTCGATATGCTCGATCCGGTGACGGCTGTCGCGTGCGCCATTGGCCCTGCGCGCGGCCTCGTACCCATCCAGCACGCGCCGGACGGCAGCGTCGCCAATGGCATGCACACTGATCTGCAGCCCGCGCCTGTCGGCCTCGACCGCCGCGGCGGTGAAGGCTTCGGCTGAATGCAAGGCCTCGCCGCACCACCCGGTGCGGTCGGCATAGTCCCCGACCAGAAACGCCGTGCCGCTGTCGATCACCCCGTCCATGAACATCTTGATCCGCCCGGACCGCAGCCGGTCAGAGCGATAGGTCTCGTGCATCCAACTGGCTTCGTCCAGAGAGCTCAGCGGTTTTTCCGGGGTCAGGTGAAACGGCACTTCGGTGCGGCAGATCAGTTCGCCCCGGTCTTCGAGTTCACGCAGCAGGGCAAGCTGATAGAGGTTGCCGTCCATGTTGTGCAGGCTGGTGAAACCGAAAGAGGCGCAGTATTTCAGCCCTTCCTTTATCACGCGCAGATCGTCATCGCGTTGGGCTGCTGTCAACTCAACGCTCGGTTCCAGCCCCATCAACCCGAGGTTTTCCCGCCCGCCGGAGGACCGCAGTGACAGCACCGGATCAATCGCCGCCTGTTCGCGCAATTCGCCAGTGGCGGTACCGTCCGGCCCCATGACAATTTCGTTGCCTGTGGGCAAATCGCGCCCTTGCAATATGCCCGCGCGCTCCAGCGCCGCCGTGTTGGCCCAGGCGGTATGATGGTCCCCCGCAATCAGGATGAACGGGCGGTCGCTCAGGATGTCATCCAGCAATTGCCGGGTCGTAGCAATTCCGTCACCGAAAAGGTTGTAATCCGCCGCCTTGCAGATCAGCAACGCCGCATCGGGGTTGGCCGCCGCATAGGGATGCAGCCTTTCCCGCAGCGCCGCCGCCCCGCGCACAGTGTCGAGATGCAGCATCCGCAGGCCAGCAGCCCCCAGAAACAGGTGCAGATGCGCCTCGACCATGCCGGGCATCACCGTGTTGCCCTGCGCGTCGAAGCGGCGGGTATCGGGGCCAGCCAACTCGGCGATCTCGTCCCGCCCGCCCACCGCAAGGATCGCCCCGCCCCGCAGGGCGACGGCTTCGGCGCGCGGTGCGGCTGCATTCATGGTAAGCACGCGGCCGTTTTCAATGATGAAATCGGCAGTGGTCATACTGTCGACCCTTCTTCATTTTTCGAAGCCTTTCGGCCCAGCATTTGGCGAAACTGCCGCACTGACCCGGCCAGCCCCTTGGGCATCACCACGACAAAGACGATCAGCGCCACCCCGAGGATGAGATCACGCGCATCGCCCATGCCCTTGGAGAACTCGATGATCAACATCATCGTGCCCGCCCCAATGATCGGCCCCCAGGTCGACCCGACGCCGCCAACGACGACCATCGACAACACGAACAGCAGCGTCGAGAAATCGAACAGGCTGGGCCCGGCGGCACGGAAGTGCCCGGCATAGATCGCCCCGGCCAGCCCGGTCAGAAAGGCCGAGATGGCAAAGGCCGCGATCTGGTATTTCCGGCGGTCGATGCCGCGGCTGCTGGCATAACCCACATTGTCGCGGATGGCGCGAAAGGCCAGGCCCAGCCGCCCGTGGATGATCACGACGATGCCCAGGATCGTCACGGCAAAGGCCAGCAGGGCGACATAGTAATTCCCCAGGATCCAGTTGCCCCGAAGCAGTTTCCGGAACCCGAAATCTTCGAACTGTGAGAAACCCGCCGCCCCGCCGAACATTTGCTGGCAGGAGTTGCGGACCATCGTGAAACACTCGGTCTCGGTGATGATCAGAACATGAACCATCCCGACGATGGCATAGGTCAGCAAGGCCACATAGGCACCCGTCAGGCGCAGGCAGGCCAGCCCGATGAAAAACGCAAGGATCGCCGAAACGACAGCTGCCAAAGGCAGGGCCGCCCAGATCGAAACGCCGAGGTAGGATGTGCCCATCGCGACGGAATAGGCACCGGTGGCGAAGAACAGCATCTGGGCCAGTGAAAAGACGCCGGCATGCCCCATCAGCAGGTTCCAGTTCATCGCGACCATCGCCCAGAGAAAGAACAGGATAACCTCGCCCAAAAGGTATCGCTGTGTCATGACCAGCGGCAGCGCGGCAAAGCCCGCGACGATCAGCACCGACACCAGAAGATGCCGTTTCAAGGAATGTGACTGGTTCATAGGCGCACCACCCTTTCCCGGCCAAAGAGGCCCTGTGGCCGCCAGATCAAGAGGAGGATGACCAGCATCAGCATGGTCGGAAATCCGAACCGCACACCGAAGTAATACCCGATCGCGGCCTCCAGCAGCGCGAGGCCAAAGGCGCAGACACCCGCGCCCCAGACATTGCCCAGCCCGGCGACCACGCAGATCACGAAGGCCTTCAAGAGAGGGTCACCCCCCATTTGCGGCGAAAGCGTCGCCTGTGTCGAAATCATCAGCCCCGCGACCCCGGCCAGCATCCCCGCCAGTGCCATGACCTGCAAAAACACCGTATCGGCCTTGACCCCCATCAGCATCGCGGCTTCGCGGTTCATCGCCGTCGCCCGAATTGCCCGGCCAAAGCGGGTTTTCATGAGCAGCCAGGCCGTCCCCAGGATCAACGCCAAAGCCACCGCAACATTGGTCAGCGCCTGAAGCGTGATGCTCACGCCGCCAAGCTGGGCAATGCCCTCGACACGCACGACCTGCGGATAGGGATACCCGCCGTAGATCTTGAGAACTATGTCCTGCAGCACGATCCCAAGCCCTGCTGTTGCGACCATGACGTTCATTCCGAAATCCGGCGAGCCCAGCATGAAGCGCACGATCAGAAGATGCGTCAGCACACCGATCACCGCACCTGCGGCCATCGCGGCAACAAATCCCAGAACCAAGGGCAGTTGAAATGCATTCGCCGCCGAATAGGCAACATAAGCGCCCAGCGTCATGAACAGCCCATGGGCCATGTTGAACATGCCCAACGTGCCAAAGATCAGCGACAGCCCGACCGAGGCCAGCGCATACATCGCGCCCAGGGTCACGCCTGTAAAGAAAATCTGGATGAGCACATCCATGGGTCAATGCCCTCCAAGATAGGTCTTGAGAATGTCGCCCGAGTCCCGCGCCTCGGCGGCGCTGCCCTGCCACACCACATGACCGGCATCCATCAGGCAAAGCCGGTCCGCGAAATGCATGAGGCGGCTGGGGTTTTCCTCGACCACCAGAAACGCCTTGCCACGGGCGCGCAACTGGTCCAGCGCCGCATAGATCTGTTCGATCACCAGGGGCGCGAGGCCAAGCGACGGCTCGTCCAGCATGATCAGCCGCGCATCTGCCATCAGGCCGCGGCCGATCCCCACCATGCGTCGTTCGCCCCCCGAAAGGCCGCTGGCAAGCTGGTTGCGTCGGTCCTTGAGCTTGGGGAACAGCTGGTAGACATCGGCCAGCCGCTGGGCGATCTCGACCTTGTCCGACGCCAGATAGGCGCCCATCAGCAGGTTGTCTTCGACCGTCATCTCGGTAAACAGCTGATCGCCTTGCGGGACGTGAATCAGACCAGCCTCGACGCGCTTGTTCACCGCCATCCGGCCAGCGTCCTGTCCGTCGAATGTGATCTTGCCACTACGAAGGGGAAGGAAGCCGGAAAGCGTCCGCAACAGAGTTGTCTTGCCGTGCCCGTTGGGGCCGATCAACGCCAGCACGCCTTGCTGCGGAACCTCGATCGAGACACCATGAAGGACAGGCCGGTTCAAGTAGCCCGACACCAGGTTCTCGCAGGATAACAGCTGGGTCATGCCATGCCTCCAAGCCCGGCGCTGCCCAGGTAGACTTCGGCAACGGTCTTGTCATTGGCCAGCCCGCCAGGCGTTCCGTCATAGATGATGCGGCCCTGATGCATCATGACTGCGCGGTCCGCGACAGCGGTCAGGAAACGCATGACATGTTCAATGAACACCAGCGTCATGCCCCGCGATTTGAGCCCCAGCATCAAATCGATCAATTCGTCAATCTCGGGCGGCGTCAGGCCGCCAACGGGTTCGTCCAGCAACAGGATGTCCGGCTCGCCGATCAGGGCGGTGGCGATCATCAGTTTCTTGCGCGCGAGGATGGGTATGCCTGCCACAGGGTCTGACGCGATATCGGCCAGCCCGATCTCGTCCAGAAGCACCTGGGTGGCTTGCTTGTCGGCCCGCGCCGTAAGAAGCCACCCGCCGGCGCTGCGGCGTCCAAAGGCGCGCGCGGCCAACAGGTTTTCAAACACCGTCATGTTGTCGAACCCGGAATTCAGCTGGAATGTCCGCGCCATGCCAAGCCGGCACAGACGGTGCGGCGCAAGACCGGTAATATCCTGGTCCCGAAAGCGAATTGTGCCTTCGGTCGTGCGGGTCAGCCCGCTGATCAGGTCGAAAAAGGTTGTCTTGCCCGCACCGTTGGGGCCGCCGATGCCGATCACCTCGCCACGGTCGACGGTGAAATCCACCCCGTCGACGGCCGCAAGAGCTCCGTAGCGCTTAGTCACGCCACGGAGTTCGAGGAAGCCATGTGCATCTTCGGCCATCAAGACCTCAGCCCTTCATCCAGGGCGGCATCTTGAACCCGGCCTTCTTGTAGGGCGCCGGTGCGATCAGCACGCCATCCTCGGCCTTGTCGAAGATCTGGCTGAAGATATGCGGCATGCCGAGGCTCGGGTCGTTGGTTTCGGTCGGATAGCTCCAGGCCGATTGGGTGTCGGCATGAAAACGCATCGTTCCGACCGGCCCGCGAAAGATCAGCGACCGCAACCGGTCGGCAACCGCCTTGTTTTGCACATCGTCATAAGGCGCGCCGGGCCCACCGGCGAGAGCGGCAGCAATGGAATAGGCATAAAGCGCCGAATAGGTCTGGCAGCCGCTGGCGGTCGAGGACAGGTCGCCATACCTTTCCTTGTAGGCCTTGGCAAAGGCATCGCCCATTTCGTCCTGCAAGGTGCCAAGAACGGTCGCGTAGGTCACACCGACCGAGTTGTCCCCGGCAATGTCGCGGAACGCGGCCAGCGAAGCGCCGTATTGCAGATAGACAAGGCTGTTCGTCGGGTCGGTCATGAACTGGTTCATGAACAGCGCCTGATCCTGCGGATAGAAATGCGTGACGACGATCACCGCCGGGGGATCGGCGCGCAGCTTGGCCAGTGTCGGGCCCCAGTCGGATACCGGAATGGCCACCGTCTCAAACAGCGAGACATCATAGCCATATTCACCAGCCCCATCGCGGATGGCATTGGCGATGTTAACCGAATAGATGCCCGGCCCGGTGATGATCGCGATCTTGTTGTTGGGGCGGCTGAATTCGCCATTGTCCTCGATATCCTTGAGGAACTTGAGGAAGCCGCCGCCATAGAGCGTCTCGGGCGGATCGTACTGGAAGGTGCCCCAATACCGGTCGGGATCGGATTTCACCATCTCGTCATGCACGGCCACGGTGTTGGCATGCATTGCGATAACGCCGGCATCGGCGGCCACGTCATGCAGCGCGGTGCCGTTTTCCAGGTTATAGCCCGCGATCAGCGCGCTGGCGTTGTCCCGGTCGATCAGCCGCTGGGCGGACTGGATGACAACATCGACCCCCTTGCTCTGGGTGTCGGCAAAGACCAGCTCGATCGGCCGGCCGAGAATGCCGCCAACCGCGTTGATCTCGTCCGCCGCCATCTGGATGCCGCGCTGGAATTCGATCCCGTCCGCGGCAACGATCCCGGTCAGCGGCGCCGGACAGCCGATCACCACCGGATCGGACGATTGCGCCTGTGCCGCGCTGTTGAGCCCGGCCAGCATCGCGGCCGAACCCGTGGCCATGCCAGCGGATTTCAGAAACCCGCGCCGGGTTTGGGTATGTTGCAACTCTTTGGTCATTTTGACCTCCCTGGATGTATCAGCTTGAGAAATGCGCGTCTTTCGCGCGCTTGATTGCGGCGGCCTGATCGTTGCTCAGGGCCTGACCGCCATAATTCGCGATGAAGTCGGCATAGGGATCGGGCAGCGTATCGGATGCGCCGCTCAGTTCTTCGAGAACCGCCAATCCGCAATAGGGAACATAGACAGGCGAATACCCGCCTTCATGCGTCACCACGATACGCCCCTGGCAATGCTTGTCGGCCAGCGTCATCACCTGGCGCGTCATCCAGCGGAAATCCTCGGATGACAGCATGCAGACGCCCAGCGGATCGACGGCCGAGGCATCGTAACCGCAAGGCAAAACAATCAGTTCGGGCGCGAACGCATCAAGCGCCGGAATGACGATCTGTTCGAATGCTTCGCGGTAGGCGCCCGAACCCGAACCCGGCGGCAGCGGAACGTTGATGTTGCTGTTGCCTGCGCCCTTGACCCCGATACCGCCCGAATCCAGCGGAAACAGGTTGTCCTGATGAAGCGATATGGTCAGCACGCCGGGATCGTCGAGGAACACGGCCTCGGTTCCGTTTCCGTGATGCACATCCCAGTCCACGACCGCGATCCGCGTGAGGCCATAGGTCTTCTGGACATGGCGGATGCCCAGAGCCGCATTGGCCAAGAGACAGAACCCCATCGCCAAATCCGGAAGTGCGTGATGCCCGGGCGGACGGCACAGAACATAGGCATTCTCGGCAGCGCCGGTCATCACCGCATCCATCGCCACGATCACGCCGCCCACGGCAAGGCGCGCGATCTCAAGGCTTGCGGGGCCGGCCGGGGTCAACTCTCCGGCATCACCACCACC
The DNA here is from genome assembly GCF_000011965.2 of Ruegeria pomeroyi DSS-3. Taxonomy (NCBI): domain Bacteria; kingdom Pseudomonadati; phylum Pseudomonadota; class Alphaproteobacteria; order Rhodobacterales; family Roseobacteraceae; genus Ruegeria; species Ruegeria pomeroyi. Next base: position 2,685,551 of record NC_003911.12, read on the forward strand.
CCTCTCGCAGACCGAGGCCAGATGATCGATGTGGCTTTGCGGGTGAACCATGCGGATCACTTCATCCGCCGCCCGCTTCGGCCGGAGATGAGACAGGTGCTCCCAAAGCCCCGTCGCCTGAACAAGGTTCTGAAGACGGCGCTTGGTTTCGGGATTCTCGAAATGCTCTGCCGGTTGAACGGTCAGGCTCGGCACCATCGAGCCGCACCAGTTCTGGGTGTCGTGCCAGTAATACAGCTCCGATGCGACAAGGGCTGTCCGGCGCGAACAGGTTGTATTTTCGTGAAACATGACGTCCTCCCACCTTTAGGTTCCACCACGGGAGAAAACGCACAATACCACCAGAGTAGTATTGATACCAAATTTCCTGATGATACAGTGGTATAAGAACTGGAGGGCAGCACAATTCTGCAAGGAAATTCCAATGAGTACGAGTTTTTTGGCCAGTTGTGCACCGCTCGCTCGATCGACGATTTCGCAAGCGTCGTGGTGCCGTTCTGTCGCGATGTCTTTGCGGTTCAAAGTGTTCTGGCGATCCGTTTCCACCCCAGCGGACCCCCTGAGCCACTGTTCAAATGGGTTCTGGAAAACCACCTCGAAGCGTTATTCGACCGGGACTACACCCGGTTTGGCTACCTGCTTGACCCGTTCTACAAACTGGCCGTGGAAACAGAAAACTGGGTGGCATGCCCCTTGCGTGAAATCGCACCGGACCGGTTCGAGACGAGCGAGTATTTCTCGAACTATTTCGGGCCGATGGGATTAGTCGACGACATGGGTTTTGTCGCTCGCGTCGACGACGACACATCGGTGAACATGTCCATTGGCCGCCATGCCGGGAAACGCCGCTTTCGGGCCAGCGAAATCGCAAGGTTCCGGTCGTTGTCGACGGTACTGGTGCCAAGCCTGCTGTCGGTTCTGGGCAAGCCGACAAAACGCAACCCGGGCGTCCCAGCCACGCTGGAGCATCGCTTTTTGACGATTTCGCAAAACGGAGAAAACGAGATTTCTGACCGCGAAGCCGAAGTGGCAACACTTATCGTGCAGGGTCATTCCAGCCGCGCCATCGGCTACAAGCTCGGGATATCAAGTAACACGGTCAAGGTGCACCGGCGCAATCTTTACAAGAAACTGAACATTTCATCGCAAAGCGAACTGTTTGGGTTGTTGACCCAAAATGCCTGACTGAAAGTCAGGGAACTCGGTGAAGCGTTTCGAGATTGATTTCGAGGGCGAGTCGGCTCCGACAATCCTGCAATATCAAAAAGTTACGAGTTCCGTACAATATCATAAAACTTAACCTTCTTCGATGCACAAAACCGCCTGCCCAGGGAACGGGCTGTTCGGCAGATCAAATCGGATTACCCGGCAGGCATTGGTTAAAGGTAGGCAATACAGAAACGCTCTTTGATCAACGCAAGGTCATGTTTGCCGGGCTTGTTTTGCCGGGACGTTTCGGCCCATTTCCCCGGAGGAAGACAAGTTGATCAGCTTTGCCTGCGTTTCTCGGACATTCTTCATATTATGCGTAACGCCTCTTGAGCAATGCACCGTATCGCCGGGCCCAAGAGTGTAATGCGCATCACCGATTCTGACCTCAAGCTGTCCTTCGATGGTGTGAAAGGTCTGGTCTTCTTATTTGTGATAGTGATCGGGATTGAACGCGCCCGGGGCGATGACGCCGTTGCTGATGACACGTTCGGCGTTCGTCGCGTCCTTGCCAAGCACCATCCTGGTGAACTCGTCCCCGGCCACCGTGTGTTTTTTTTGTTCCAGCCGGTCACGACAGGTTGTTACTCGGTTTCCGGCCTGCGTGCTGTCATCGCTTCTTCTCCTTCGGTTCAGGATGCGACAGTTCGAATATCAACTCCGAGACGCGCCGCTGCGCGTTTGAATTCGGACCTTGCCACGGCGCGGCGGTGCACCTCGTCTGGCCCATCGGCAAGCCGAAGCGCGCGTTGCGCGGCATACATCCACGCCAGCGGCGTGTCCTCCGACACACCCGCGCCGCCAAAGGCTTGAATGGCATCGTCAATCACCCGCGCCGCCATGTTGGGCGCGGCGATCTTGATCATCGCGATTTCGTCCTTTGCGGCCTTGTTGCCGACGGCGCCCATCATCCAGGCCGCCTTGAGGCAGATCAGGCGGGTCATCTCGATCTCTAACCGCGCATTGGCAACGCGCTCTTCCCAGACCGAATGCATGCCGATGGCCTTGCCGAAGGCATTGCGCGTAAGCAGGCGCTCGGTCATCAGTTCAAGCGCGCGTTCTGCCGCCCCGATCGAGCGCATGCAGTGGTGAATGCGCCCGGGGCCGAGCCGCCCCTGAGCAATCTCGAACCCGCGGCCTTCTCCCAGAAGCACGTTTGAAACCGGCACGCGCACATCCTTGAGCGAGACTTCCATATGCCCGTGCGGCGCATCGTCATAGCCAAAGACCGGCAGATGCCGTTCGACCGTCACGCCGGGTGTGTCTGCCGGGACAAGCACCATGGATTGCTGGGAGTGAACCGAGGCTTCTGGATCGGTCTTGCCCATCACGATGAAGATCTTACAGCGCGGATCGCCCGCGCCCGACGACCACCACTTGCGCCCATTGATCACATACTCATCCCCCTCGCGGCGGATATTGCATTCGATGTTGGTGGCATCGGACGAGGCCACATCGGGCTCTGTCATGAGAAAGGCAGAGCGGATTTCGCCATCCAGCAGCGGACGCAGCCAGCGGGATTTCTGCTCCTCGGTTCCGTAAAGAAAGAGGGTTTCCATGTTGCCGCTGTCCGGTGCGTTGCAATTGAACACCTCGGGCGCAATATGGCTGCGGCCTGTCAGCTCGGCCAGTGGCGCGTAGTCCAGCACCGACAGACCGGCACCAAACTCGGCATCGGGGAGGAAGAGGTTCCACAGCCCCGCGCTGCGCGCCCTGGCCTTCAGCTCTTCGATGATCGGCGGCACGTGCCAGCGCGAGGGCGCGGCGCCGTGCTGCTCGTGATATACCGCTTCGGCAGGGTAGACATGCGCGTCCATGAAGGCGGCGAGACGCTCGTGAAACTCTTTCGCCTTGGCAGAAGGTGCAAAATCCATTGTGGTCCTCTTTCGTTTCCGGGCAGGACTCAGCCGCGCGCGGCCAGTTCGGCAAGTTGCATCCGGTCGACCTTATCGACAGGTGTACGCGGCATCGCGTCGATCACGCTGACACGTTTGGGCACTTTGAAATCGGCCAGCCGCGCCTTGCACCAGCCTGTGATGTCGTCACTGGTCAGCGGCGAGGCCAGTTCGACAAAGGCATGCCCTACCTGCCCCCATTGTTCGTCATCGACGCCAAGAACGGCTGCCGCACGGATGGCCGGGTGAGCCTCCAGTGCGATCTCGATCTCGCGCGGATAGACGTTGAAGCCGCCGGATTTGTACATCTCCTTGCTGCGCCCACAGAAGACGAGGTAGCCATCTTCACGGACCATGGCCAGATCGCCCGTATGCAGGAAGCCATCGGCAGTGAACGCCGCCGCGCTGGCCTCTGCATTACCGAGATAGCCCGCAAACGGGTGCGGGTGCCTGATCTGCACTTCACCCTCTTCGCCGTCAGGCAGGGGCTGGCCGCTCTCATCCGCGATCCTCAGCTCCAGCCGAGGATCGGGTTTGCCGGTGGTGTTGAGCAGGACCTCGACATCGCGTGTCGGCGGTGTGAAGACGATGGGGCCGTTGCTTTCGGTCATCCCGTATTGCTGGGAGAAGAGGGCATCCGTCGCATTCAACAGCTTACGCAAAACGGCCTCGTTGATCGGCCCTGCGCCCCAGCTGATCGCCTTGACCGAAGACAAGTCGGACGTTGCAAAATCCGGGTGCTCGACCAGCCGCGCCAACATCGCAGGCACCCCGCTTATGATCGCCAGCTTTTCCGCGAAAGCCGTCCTGAGCGTGACGCCGGGATCAAATTGCTCGGACAGGATCATCTTGCCGCCCGACGCCATGGCAACGCCGATACCGCTGGCCAGAGCGCCGATGTGGTTCACCGGCAGGTCAATCAGCTGCGTTGGCGCAGGCAGGTTGAAGCGATCAATGTGCAGCGTGTGCGAACGGAAAGCGAGACCGGCATGGGTGATGAGCGCCCCCTTCGGCTTGCCGGTTGAGCCCGAGGTATAGATCACCACCGACGGGCTGTCCGGCTCGAGCGTTTCGGTTGCCTCGCGCCACCGGCGCAGCACCTCGTCGTATGGCAGCTTCTCGGGGAGAGCCGCGGGCGCGAAGGCGGGCGCGAAGCGCAGAACGCTGAAACCAAGATCGGTCTCATGGCTGGCCAGATCGTCCTCAAGGTCGCGCTTGCCGATGCGGGTCATCGACATCAGCACCTTCACGCCTGCGTCCGCGAGGATTTGCGCCTGCTCGCGACGCTGATAGCGCGGGTTGATCCCCATCCACGTCGCCCCGATGAGCCAGCAGGCCAGCAGCGACAGGATTGCTTCTGGACGCGGTGGAAACAGAGCCGCAACCCGATCACCCTTCTGCACGCCCTTGGAACGCAGCACCTCGGCTAGGGCGGCTGCATGCCCAGCCATGTCGCCAAAGGAAATGCGATGCGCACCAAACACCAGCGCTTCCTTGTCGGCCCCGGCCTCCAGAAACGGCTTCAGGGCATGAAGAAGCGATCTTGGGGGTGTCATGGTCATCCTCGTTTGTATGGCTCTCAGCCCGATTGCGCAGAAAGAAGAGCGTCCAGATGCGTGTCGATGAAACCGGTCCAGACCTCGCCGCTTCGGAAGGTCGGGTTCGAGGTGATCGCGATCAGGAAATCGCGATTGGTCGCCAACCCCTCGACATGGGTCGCGCGCAAAGCCGCGTTGATACGTTCCAGTGCCTCGTCGCGACTCTCTCCCCAGGCGATGATCTTGGCGATCATCGGGTCATAGAAAGGGGTAATCGTATCCCCCTCACGCACGCCAGTGTCGACGCGGACGCCGTCCATCCCGTCAGGCAGGGAAAACCGCTCTAGTGTTCCGGGCGAAGGGAGGAACTTCTTGGCAGGGTTTTCCGCGTAAAGGCGGCACTCGACGGCGTGCCCGCTTGGCGCACGATCTGCCAGATCGTCATGGATGTCATCACCCGCAGCCAGCCGAAGCTGCGCCGCGACCAGATCGGTGCCCGTCACCATCTCGCTGACGGGATGCTCGACCTGAATGCGGGTGTTCATCTCCAGGAAGAAGAATTCGCCGGTGTCGGCATCCATCACGAACTCCACCGTGCCCGCGCCGCTGTAATTCACCGCGCTCGCCAGCGCGCAGGCAACCTCACCCATACGCGCCACGATCGCACGGTCGAGCCCCGGCGCGGGGCTTTCTTCGACCACCTTCTGAAAACGCCGCTGGAGCGAGCAATCGCGCTCGTGAAGATGTACGGCGCGGCCATCGCCAAAGCCGAAGACCTGTATCTCGATGTGCCGCGCACGGGCGATGAACCGCTCGAGAAAAACCGATCCGTCACCAAAGCTGCGCGCGGCGGCAGACTGGGTGCGCTCGGCGATCTTGCGCAGCTTGGCCGGATCGTCCACGCGCTGCATCCCGATGCCACCGCCGCCCGCCGTGGCCTTGACCAGCAGGGGAAAGCCGACTGTTGCCCCGGCCTCTTCCACCCCGTCCAGCGCGCCTTCGGCAAAGCTGTCTGAGCCGGGCAAGACAGGCACACCGGCCTTGATTGCAAGCGCCCTTGCGCGACCCTTGTCGCCCATGTCTGCGATGGTTTCCGGCGCAGGACCGATCCATGTCAGGCCGGAATTCACAACGGCGCGGGCAAACGACGCGCTTTCCGACAGGAAACCATAGCCCGGGTGAACCGCCCCTGCCCCCTTTGCCCGGGCGGCTTCGATCAGTGCGTCCTGCCTGAGATAGCTTTGTGCGGCGGGCGGCGGGCCGAGGCTCACGGCCTGATCGGCCATCTCGACATGCAGCGCCCCTGCATCGGCCTCGGAATAGACGGCGACCGTCTCGATCCCAAGCGATCGGGCCGCCCGGATGATACGGCAAGCAATTTCCCCTCGGTTGGCAATAAGCAATCGCTTCATGGCGTCCTCACATCCGGAAGGTGCGGCCCTTGGGGCCAAGCTGATCGGCGATCAGTTTCCACGAGTCGTCCAGCCAGTCATTGAGCAGCGCGCGGGTGTCGCGCGGGTCGATGATGTCGGGAATGCGGAACTTCTCAGCCGTCAGAAAGGGCGATTCCATGTGGAAAAAGTGACCTTCGATCTCGGCAAGCCGCGCGGCCCTGGCCTCAGGATCAAGCGCATCGAGCTCCTTCTTGAACGCCGCTTCGGCCCCGCCATCCACCGGGATCGAGCCCCAGCGGCCCGAGGGCCAGGCATAATGCAGGTTGATGCCCTGAACCCGGCCGAACGTGCTGCCTGCGAGCCCATAACAACGCCGGGTGATGATCGCACACCACGGCACCTGGCTTTGCTCGATGGCCATGCAGACCCGGACTGATCCTTTGACCGCACCGCTGCGCTCGGCCTCGGGCCCGACGATGGTGCCGGGCTGGTCGACCATATGCACGATGGGCAGATGGAACGTGTCACAGAGGTCGATGAAGGCTTCCATCTTGGCTGCCGAGGCCTTGGTCATCCCGCCGCCATATTGCATCGGATCGGTGGTGATCACGCCCACGGGGCGCCCGCCAAGCCGCGCGAAACAGGTGACGACCGACCGACCATAGCCCTTGGTCAGTTCAAAGACCGAGCCCCTGTCGAACACCATGTCGAGGATTTTGCGCGATTTGTAGACCTTGCGCTTGTCGCGCGGGATGATTTCGATCAGCTCTTCCTCGCGGCGCTCTTTTGGGTCGTCGCTTTCGATGACCGGCGGCATCTCATAGACGCTGGAGGGCAGATACGACAGGAACCGGCGCGCCATCTCGAAGGCCTCCGCCTCGCTTCTGGCCTCGTTGCCCATCACGCCGCTTTCGCGGGTGTGGATCTTCGAGCCGCCAAGGTCTTCCTTGTCGACCTTGACGCCCATGCCACGCTCGACCACCGGGGGGCCGCCGGCAAACACCTGGCTGGTGCCCTTGACCATGACCGAGTAATGCGCGGTGGCCGCCTTGATCGCGCCCAACCCGGCGCAGGGGCCAAGCGCCAGGCCGACAATGGGGATCGTCCCCATCATGCGAGCCAGATTCCATGTCGGGTAGGCGGGTAGCTTGGTCGCAGCGTTCTGGTCGAGGATCTTCACGCTGCCGCCAGCGCTTTCCACAAGACGGATCAGCGGCATGCGCATCGCTTCGGCGTAGTTCTCGGCATAGATCCACTTCTCGGACACGGTGGCCTCGGACGACCCGCCCCGAATGGTCCAGTCATCCCCGTCGATCGAGACCTTGCGCCCGTCGATCGTTCCCCTGCCGATCACCGCATTGGCCGGGGTCACATCAACAAGGTTGTGATCCTTGTCATAGGTGGCCTTCCCCGTGAGCGCGCCAAGCTCGCGGAAGCTGCCTTCGTCAACCAGCATGTCGATCCGTTCGCGCACGGTAAGGCGGCCCGCATCGTGCTGGCGCTTCACCGCCTCAGCGCCACCGAGCTCTTTGGCGATCTCGCGGCGCCTGTTGATCTCGTCAACTTCCTTCTGCCAGCTCATTATCGCTCCCTTCCGACCTGTCGATTTGGGTGTGCCTCAAGACTACACAAAATAAGATTGTTGACAATAAGAATGATTTGAAAAGAATAAAAGCACGCGTTGGCGCCCTCGACCCGCGCGTAGTTGGATCATGGAGGCAACCCGATGAGTGATGAAACGATTGAATCCGAGATCGCCGGCACGGTCTGGAAGATCGAGGTCAAGGTGGGAGACACCGTCGAGGAAGAAGACGTATTGATGATCCTCGAATCCATGAAGATGGAGATACCCGCCGAGGCCACGTGCGACGGTACCGTCGCCGAGATCCTGGTGAGCGAGGGGGATGGCATCACGGAGGGTCAAGCGCTTGTGCGGATAACGCCGACACAATAAACTCGTCCAGATTGCGCAATTCAGTCATAGGGACGAGTAGATGTATCAGCAGACTACAGCACTGCATCGCGCGATGCTTGCCTCGCTTCGGCCCTCTCTCGCAGGGGGCAGCGAGGCTTTGTCGATTTCCGAGCAGATCGCCATGCAACTGGCCGACGAGATCGTCAACGAGAAATACAGCCCAAATGACCGCTTGCAGGAGATCGGGATATCCGAGCGCTACAAGGTCAGCCGTGGCCCCGTGCGTGAAGCGCTGCGCATCCTGGAGAATGCAGGTCTTGTGACGATCGCGCCTCGGCGTGGCGCCATCGTCACGCAACTGTCGGCGGAAGAGGTCGCCGATGTGTTCGACATTCGCGCCGTCCTGTCCGGGCTGGGCGCGCGGCGGCTTGCCGAGACACGCAGCCAGGATGACATCAAGATGCTGGAGCGTCAGCTTTCCGTGCTCAAGAAGCTCGCGAAGAAGTCAGGTTCCACGGCGGCGGCGGACTACGTTCATGCGGTGGTCGAGTTTGGCCTTTCGATCAGCGAGGCATCGGGCAACACACGCCTGAACTCGATGGTCACGCTGCTGTTCCATCAAACGTTGCGGTATTCGCGCCTTGGCCTGTCCTCACCCGAGAGACGGGCACATTCCTGCGAGAATTGGGCCGAGCTGGTCGATCATATCGTGCATGGCCGCGGTGAAGACGCTGAGAAGACCGCGCGCCGCCTGGTTGACCAATCCAAGATTCACGCGATCCGTTTGCTGAAGGACGAGGCAAACGCAGCGACGGATCAGATCCGGTAGAACCGCGCGGCCGTACCAGTTAGCATCTGCTCGCGTTCTTCTTCGGAGAAATCCGAGATGATCTCGCCATAGGCGCGCCATAGCCGCCCGTAATCCGACATCAGTTTGTCGACCGGAAAATTGGAGCCGAACATGATGCGTCCGGGGCCAAAGGCCTCGATGCAATGCATCGCAAACGGGCGGATGCTGTCCGTCGTCCATGCGTTGTCGACCATGCCGAAACCGCTGATCTTCATCGACACGTTCGGCAGTTCGGCCAAACGCGTCACGGCTTTGCGCCAGCCCTCGAGGTTCGCCTCGTCCCGCTCGGCCGGCATGAGGGCGTGGTCGATCACGATATTCAGGTCGGACAGGCCCTTTGCAATGTCTGCAAGCGCCGCGGCCTGATGGTGGTAAATCTGGGCATCGAAGCTCAGCCCCATGTCGGACAGACGTCTCAACCCCGCGGCCCAATTCGGATCGGCCAGATAGTCTTGCGGCGCTCGGTTGAGCTTGGGGTCGTCGTGGCGGTTCAGCACCTGCCGCACACCACGAAACCGGGCGCTTTCAGCATGCGCTTCGAGCACATCCCCGACGTCAGACGCCGAGAGATCGGCATAGCCGACGATGGCATTCGGCAGGTTTCCTGACCCCTCTTCACGCGCGACCTGCTCCAGCCAGCGCGTTTCTGCCACCGGGTTGGAAAAGTCGAAATTGGCCTGGACATGCACCGATTTGACGATGGTCAGATCCGCGTCCTGCGCATCGGCCAGCAAATCGGCGGGCTTGTAGTTACGCATGATCGCCGCGGTGTCGCCCCAGCCACGGTCGCCATGGTCTTCGGTATACCAAGGATAGTTCGCGCCGTTCAGCTCGACATCCCACAGGTGATGATGTGCGTCGATGAATTGCATTGTGTCTCCAGAGAATGCGAGGCCCGCCGGGAGGAAGCGGGCCCCGTGTTGATCCGGCTTACAGCGCGCCTGCCTCTTCGAGAAGCCCGATCAGTTCGCTCAGGCCCTGCTCTTCGAGAATGCGGCGTGCGAGCGCCGGATCATAGGTACCTTTCACCGCAACCCAGGCCTCGACGGCACCCTTCGACCATTCGGCGAGTTCGGCTTCGGTCGGAACATAGACAGACACCTTGTCCTGCATCGCGGCGATGGCATCCTTCTGCCACGCCAGGTCATAGTTCAGCGCTTCTCTGGCGATGTCGGCGGCCACCTTGTCGACAGCTTCCTTCGCCCAATCGGGCAGCGCGTCATAACGCTGCTTGCTCATCATGACCGGGCGGCCGCTATAGGAGCTTTCCACGCGGGTAACGAATTTGGTCACCTCATAAAACTTGGCCGCCGAAACGAAGACGTCCTGCAAATACATGCCCTGCACCACGCCGGACTGCAGCCCCTCGTAGAGCGAGGCCCAGGCATAGGGAATGGGCACCGCGCCCCAGCCCTGCACCAGATTGAACTCGGTCGGGCTTTTGGTCACGCGGATCTTGAGTCCCTTGAGATCGGAGGGCACGCGAACCTCGCGCTCGGTATTGACCACGTTGCGGAAGCCGCCAGATGAAACCGTTGCCAGCACATGAATGCCCATTTCACCGGCTGCTTGTTTGGCCAGTTCATCGCTCAACCAGCCGCGCATGATGGTCTCGGCTTCCTGCTGCCCCTTGAACAGGTAAGGCAGGTTCAAGATGTCGAACGTCTTGCCGAACGCGCCCATGTTGCCGGCCGAAACCGTCGTCATGTCGATCTGGCCCAGACCCAATTGCTCCATGCACGCGGCTTCGCTGCAAAGCGCGCCGCGCTGGTGAACTTCCAGATCGATCCGGCCATCCGAATACTTCTCGAGGTTCGGTTCGATCACTTCGGTCAGAAGCTTGCCGAAGCCCCATGTCGGCTGGCCGGCAACGCCGAAGACCAGTTTGATTTCGGCCTCGGCGATGGCCGCGCCGGCGGTCAGGGCAGCCAGCGCGCCGCCCAGAAGCGTTGCTTTCATCTTTCCAAATTTCATTTCATCCTCCTTGTCTTTGGTTTGGCGCGCCCTGTGCGCGCAGCCTTATGGAAATTCCTGATCGTCCATGTGCGGGGCCTCATCCAAGGGACGGAACAGCGACAGGATCGACGCCACCAGAATGCCCACGCCCGTGATCGGCAGGATCATCAGCGGATAGGATTTCGGCAGGTTGCCCAACTCCCAATAGGAGCCGAGAATGCGCGAGGCGGCCTCGTATCCCTTTGTCAACAACAGCAATCCGAACCCGGCAAAGGCCACGGCCCAGAGCTTGCGGAACCAGCGCCCGTAGTGGGCCGGGATCAGCTGATAGAGCGCCTCCATGGCGATGTTGGAACGTTCGCGCACCGCGATGATCAGGCCCAGGAATACCATCCAGACATTGGCGAACATCGCCAGCGTATCGCCCCAGAACGGCGGGTTCAGGAACACGGTGCGCATGATGACGGTATAGGCGATGAAAGCCACCATCAGCACCAGCATCGCGCCGCAGATCACCGGCAGGATGCGCAGGATGATGAAATCCGCGCCGTCGGATATACGCTTCAGGACAGGCATCTCACAGGAACCCCAACAAGGCCGGAAGAAAGAGCGTCAGCGGCGCCAGAAAGAGCATCAGCAACAGCACCAGGATCTCGACCGCGAGGAACGGTAGCAGGGCCGCAGCGGATTGTTCGAGCCTGCACCCGGCGATGGCCGTGGCGGTGAAATAGCACACACCGACAGGCGGCGTGACCGTGCCCAGCAGGAAGCCGACCACCACCACCAATGCGGCCTGGACGGGTTCGTAGCCCGCGGTCTCGCAGGCGGCGACCAGCAGGGGGCCCAGCACGATGATATTCGCCGCGGCATCCATGATCATCCCCGCCAGAAGGATAAGCCCGAGCAGCATGAGCGCGAAGAAGAACGGCGTTTCGGCGAAGCCGAGCAGCCAGTTCTGAAGCATTTCCAGCGCGCCCAGACGGGCCAGCAACCATGTGAACGGACCCGCAGCCGCGATGATGACAAAGACGGATGCCGACATCCGGACCGTGCGGTTCAGGGCGCCAAGGAACGAGGCCAAGTCGAGATCACGATAGACCACCGTTCCCAGGATCAGCGCCACCAGCGCGGTGATCGCCCCGGCCTCGACCGAACTGAACCAGCCACCGAAGATGCCGACCACGAGAATGAGCGGCACGCAGAGCGCCAGCGACGCGCCCCAGGCCGCGCTCAGGAACGCGCGAAACGTGAAGGGCTCGTCACCGCGCTCATGATCCTTGGCCTTGGCGATGATCCAGGCGGTCAGCATCAGCAGCAGACCGATCAGGATACCGGGCAGGATGCCGCCCGCGAACAACGCGCCCACCGACAGGTTGACCGAACTGGCCAGAACGATCATCGCGATGCTGGGCGGGATGATCCCGCCAATCGTCGATCCGATGGCCGTGATCGCGGCGGCATAGGCGGGCGTGTAGCCCTTGCGCTTCATGTCAGGGATCATGATCGTGCCGATGGTCGCGGTGTCAGCAACCGCCGATCCGTTCATGCCTGCAAAGAACATGCTCGCCACGATATTGACCTGCGCCAGCCCGCCGCGCATCCGCCCCACGATCACGCGGCTCAGCCGCATGATCCGCTGGGTCACCGAAGAGCCATTCATCAACTCGCCCGTCAGCATGAAGAACGGCACCGCCACGAGCGGGAAGTGCGCTATGCCCTCGTACATCTGATGTGGAACGGTCAGCAGCGGCGCGGCGTCGGTCAGCAGGATGTATGTGGTCGGCATCAGTATCATCGCCAGCGCCACCGGGGCCCCGAGCAGCACAAGCACGACAAAACAGACCACGAGCAGAACAATTTCCATCTGGCCCCTTCCCTCCCGTTTCGACACGTCTCGCGATGTCTGCGCCTACCGCTTGCGGAGTGCCTTTGATGAGCCTAAAGTGGAAACATAAAGATTGTCAACAATATTGGCTGAAGCCCGACCTGCCGGAAACCAACACGAGGAAACATGATGAAAGCGCTGATGAGCAAGACCCCTGGAGGCCCCGACAGCCTCAGCCTGGAAAACATCGCAGAACCTGTTCCTGGCAAGGGAGAAGTGCGGATCGCCGTCAAGGCGGTCGGACTCAACTTCCCCGATCTGCTGATCATCCGAGACCTTTACCAGTTCAAGCCCCCCCGCCCCTTCGCCCCTGGCTCTGAGCTGTCCGGCATCGTCGAAAGCACTGGCGAAGGCGTCACGCAGCTGAAGGCCGGCGACCGGGTGCTGGCCTTCTCAGGCTGGGGCGGGTTGGCCGAGCAGGTCGTGGTTCCGGAAAGCAGGATCTCCAGGATTCCCGACCAGATGCCCTTCGAGGACGCCGCCGCCTTCATGATGACCTATGGCACCTCCTATCATGCGCTCAAGGATCGCGCGGGACTGGGCCTGGGACAAACGCTTCTCGTGCTTGGCGCATCGGGCGGCGTCGGGCTGGCCGCAGTAGAGCTGGGCAAGATCCTCGGCGCGCGCGTGCTGGCGGCGGCATCGTCCGAGGACAAGCTGCAAACCGCGCTTGATGCCGGGGCCGATGACGGTCTGGTCTATCCGCTGGGTGAGATCAACAAGAAAGAGCTTTCCACGCGCTTCAAGGAGCTGTGCGGCAAATCGGGCGCTGATGTCATCTATGATCCGGTCGGTGGCGACTACTCCGAACCCGCCCTGCGCGCGATCGCCTGGGAGGGACAGTTTCTGGTGGTCGGCTTCCCGGCGGGCATCGCCAAGCTGCCGATGAACCTGCCGCTGCTCAAGGCCTGTAGCGTCACCGGCGTTTTCTGGGGCGCCGCCGTCGAGCGCAATCCCGCGCAGCACGCCGAAGCAACGGCGGAGCTTTTCGACTTTTACCTGAAGGGCAAGGTGAAGCCAAAGGTCGAAGTGATGCAAGGGCTCGAGAACGCCGCAGCCGCGCTCGAGAAGCTGTCGCAGCGCAAGGTGCAGGGCAAGCTCGTCGTCAGTCTGGGCTGAGACGCGATGATGGTAAAGCCCCTGCACGAATTCGACCGCTCCGAGCTCGGCTCCTACCTTGCCGCGCATGTCGAGGGGTTCGACGCGCTGGACAAAATCGAGCGTTTTGGCGGCGGGCAATCCAACCCGACCTACAAGATCACCAGCGGTGCGCGCACTTTTGTTCTGCGCGCCAAGCCCCCGGGCAAGCTGCTGGCCTCGGCGCATCAGGTCGACCGCGAATACCGCGTGCTACGCGCCCTGTCCGATACACCTGTCCCGGTGCCACAGGTCTATCACCTGAGCGGAGAGACCAGCCCGCTGGGAACGATGTTCTACGTGATGGAAATGCTCGATGGGCAGATCTTCTGGGACCCTGCCCTGCCAGAGCTGGCGCGTGACCGGCGCGGCGCCGTCTACACGCAACTGTCCAGGACGCTCGCCGCCCTGCACGATGTCGCCCCGACGCAGATGGGCCTGCGGGACTTCGGTGCTCCAGGTGACTACTTCGCGCGCCAACTGGCACGCTGGACCAAACAATATCGTGCCAGCACCGACGCGGAGAATCCGCTCATCGAACAGCTCATCGAATGGCTTGCGGCGCATCAACCCGAAGATGATGGACAGGTCAGCATCGTGCATGGCGACTTCCGGATCGACAATCTCGTCTTCTCCAAAGACGCCTCCCGCGTGATCGGCATTCTTGACTGGGAACTCAGCACCCTTGGTCATCCGATCGCCGATCTGGCCTATTTCTGCATGTGCCTGCGCCTGCCTCAGTCAGGCCTCGTGAAGGGCCTCGGATCGGCAAATCGCGATGACTTTGGCCTGCCCACCGAAGAGAGCATTGTCGCGCAGTATTGCGTGCAGCGCGGGATCGAGCCGCCAGCGTTCTGGACTTTCGCGCTGGCATTTTCGTTGTTTCGTCTTATCGCCATTGCGACCGGCGTACTGAAGCGCGCCCAGCAAGGGAATGCATCAAACCCCAGGGGAGAAGCAGAAACGCGGCGTATCATTGAAACGTTGACCAAGCTCGCAGGCGACGTGATCGCAGGTTAGCGTTCTTGCGAAAATGTCAGGGCAGGACTGACCCCACTAGCCACATGCCAATGCTGTTACTCCGAAATGAAACGGCTTTCCATTTCGACTTCCTGTTGCCGCATGAGCTTCCAGGCTGTTTTCATGTGATCCGTCATGATGGCTCGGGCCTTGTCGGCCTCGCCATTGCGTAGGGCAGCGATCAGTTGCTGTTGGTGGTCGCGCCCCTGTTTCCAAAGCTCGATGTTGGGCGGAGAATAGAGGCGGCGGTAAACCGTCAGATCTGTCAGCAAGTTCACCATGAAGTCGATAACAAACCCGAGAAGTGGGTTTTGAGACTGATTTGCAAGGATAGCGTGAAACCGCAGAGATGCGACATGCTGATCGCGTTCCTCATCAAGCGTTGCCGCGGGTTCGACGTATTCGGCTGTTGTTTTCTCAAGCAGATCAAGAGTGCTTTGGGACAACTTGCCAGCAAGTGAGGCAGCCAGTTCCGGTTCCAGAGTCAGGCGAAGCTGGTAAATGTCGCCGATGGTCAGGTCCTTGAAATAGAAATAGTTGCCCAATAGAGCCTTGGCGCGCTGTTGGCTGACTTCGTGTACGAAGCTGCCGCCGCCGGGCCCGGTGCGGGTCTTGATCAGCCCTTGCGCCTCGAGAATGCGCATCGCCTCGCGGATCGTCCCTTTTGCCATGCCAAAGCGTTCAATCAGCTCGGCCTCGCCGGGAAGCCGATCACCGGCCTGCAACCCCTGCTCCACAACCCAATCCTTGATCGCTTCGGCGACCTGCACGGGGCGGCTGATCTTGGGTTCAGCCTTCGAGCGGGTGGTGGCAGGCGGCAAGTTGATCTTCTCCCATTTCAGTCAGCTTTGGCTCATCGGCGCGGCAAATTTCCGTGGCGCGGGGGCAGCGGCCCGCGAAGGCACAGCCCGGCGGCGGATTGAGCGGATCGGGCAGCTCCGATCCTTTCTGCTCGGGCGCGGTGAGCGGTTTTCCAACCACCGGCGCGCTGTCCGCGAGAAGCCTTGTATAAGGGTGTCGGGGCTTTGCAAAGATATTCTCGGCGCGGCCGATCTCGACCACGGCGCCAAAATACAAGACGACAATCCGATCACTGACGGCCTCGACGACGGCAAGGTCATGGGTGATGAAAAGATAGGTCAGCCCGAATTGCGCCTTCAGGTCCGCCAGCAGGTTCAGCACCTGCGCCTGCACCGACACATCCAGCGCAGAGACCGGCTCATCCAGAATGATGATCCGTGGATTGGCCGCCAGCGCCCGGGCGATACCGATCCGCTGCGCCTGCCCGCCGGAAAACTCGTGCGGGTAGCGGTCAAGAAACTCTTCGCGCAGGTTTACGCTAGCGAAAATCTCGCTGATGCGCCTGTCCCGCTCGGGTTTTGGCATCCCGTAGAGCCGCCTGAGTGGGGCCTCCATCACCTGACGTATCGTCTTGCGCGGGTTGAGTGAGCTTTGCGGGTCCTGGAACACATATTGGATCAGCTTTCCGAACTCTGCCGGATCGGCATTGTCCAGCGCGCGCCCCTCGATCTCTATCGAGCCTTCGCTCGGCTCCAAAAGCCCCACGAGCATCCGTGCCAAAGTGGATTTTCCGCAGCCGGATTCGCCGACCACGCCGAGCGTCTCGCCGGTGGCCACCTCAAAGCTCATGGGCCGCACCGCACGCACCCCGGGCGGGGCCGAACCGAAGATCGGCTTTTTCAAAGGGAAGGTCTTGGCGAGATTGGTGACTTTCAGCGCGGGCATCAGACGGCCACCTCCGGGTAGAGGCAGCGCACGGCGCGGGGCGCGGTGCCTTTCAGTGCAACATCCCCGGCGCGGCAGCTCTCCTGCGCCTTGTCGCAGCGCGGGGCAAAGGCGCAGCCCTCGGGCAGGTTGTCGACCACCGGCGGCAGGCCGGGAATGGCCGCCAGCTCGCGCCGCCCGCCGCCAAGCTCGGGCACACAGGCGATCAGGCGTTTGGTATAGGGGTGTGCCGGGGCTTCCAGCACGGCCTGCGTCGGCCCTTGCTCCACAATCCGCCCGGCATACATGACCGCCACCCGGTCACACAGCTGTGCCACGACCCCGAAGTCATGAGTGATGAAAATGATCGCCAATCCCCTGTCGCGGCGCAGGTCGTCGAGCAGCGACAGGATCTGCGCCTGCACGGTAACATCGAGCGCTGTCGTTGGCTCATCCGCGATGATCACATCGGGCTCATTGGCGAGCGCCATGGCGATGCCAACCCGTTGGCGCATGCCACCGGACATCTCATGTGGATAGTTGTCTACCCGAGACTCGGCATTCGGAATACGCACGTCTTTCAGGAGTTGGATCGCGCGCGCGCGTGCCTCGGCATTCGAAACCTTGTGATGCGACTGAATCGCCTCGGCCAGTTGTTGCCCGATGCGGTACAGCGGATGCAGGGTCGAGAGCGGGTCCTGGAAGATATAGGCCACCCGGTCGCCGCGCCTCTGGCGCAGGGTCTCATAGGGTGCACCGATCAGGTCTTCGCCCTGAAAACGCACCGCGCCCCCGGTGATCACGCCGGGCGGCGAGGCCACGAGGCCCATGACCGACAGCGCCGTGACGGATTTGCCCGAGCCGCTTTCGCCGATGACGCCCAGGCATTCCCCGGGCTTTACCGCCAGCGAGACGCCGCCCACGGCCCGATAGATGCGGTCGCCCACATGGAACTGAGTTTCAAGTTCCTGTATGGCCAGAAGATCGTCGGTTGCGGCGGGGATGTCGCCCTGGCGCTCGACAAGCGTGGTCGCCCGCGGCCGCGACAGCGCACCCGAGCGCAGCCGTGGGTCAAGCGCATCGCGCACCCCGTCGCCCAGCAGGTTGATCGACATGACGATCAGGAAGATCATAATGCCCGGCACGATCGAGGTATGCGGGTGCGAGATCATCGCTGACCGGGCTTCGCCCAGCATCGAGCCAAGATCGGCCTGCGGTGGTTGCGATCCGAGGCCGAGGAAGCTGAGGCCGGCGGTCTCCAGGATCATCCAGCCCACCGTGGTCGACATGGCGATGACGATGACCGGCAGGACATTCGGCAAAAGCTCGGTCAGAATGATCCGCGCGTGTCCCATGCCCGCCAGCCGCGCGGCGTCGATGAATTCGCGCCCCGCGAGGCCCACGGTAATACCGCGAATATTCCTGGCAAAAAAGGGCACGTTTACGGCGGCCACCGCAATCAGCGCGTTCATCAGCCCGGGGCCAAGGGCGGCCACAATGGCCAGCGCCAGCAGGATGTAGGGAAAGGCCATCAACATATCGACGATGCGCATGATGATGTTGTCCACGCGCCCGCCGAAATAGCCCGCGACGATGCCGATGGTCGATCCGATCGTGGCCGCGACAAGCGCCGCGGCAATCCCGACGGCAAGGCTCAGGCGGGTGCCATGGAGCAATCGGCTGAGCAGGTCGCGGCCCAGATGGTCGGTGCCCAGCAGGTGGCCCTCGGAGAACGGGCGCTTGAACCGATCGGCGGTGGCGGTCACATCCGGGTCCTGCAGCGGCAGGAAGGGCGTGAGCAGAACCAGCAGAAGGATCGCGCCGAGCACCACCGCCCCCATGGCGGCCAGACGGTTGCGGAACAGAAGCTTGAGAAAGAGGTTCATGTCTTGATCCTCGGATCAAGCAAGCTTTGCGCCACGTCCACCGCGATGTTGAACAGAACATAGCAGGCTGCCACAAAGACCACACCGCCCTGCACCAACAGAAGGTCACGTTTGAGGATCGCATCAACCAGCATGCGGCCCACGCCGGGCCATTGGAACACGATTTCGATATAGACCGCGCCCGACAGGACAAAGCCCGCCTGAATGCCAAGCACGGGGATGATCGACACCATCGCCGCACGCAAGGCATGGCCCATGATCACGCGCCGTTCGGGCACGCCCTTGGCGCGGGCGGTGCGGATGTAATCCTGCCGCAAGACCTCCAGCATGGCCGAACGCGCAAGTCGCGCGATGACACCTGTCGCAACCGCCGCCAGCGCAAGCGCGGGCATGATCAGGTGTTTGAGCAGATCGGGCAAGTCTCCGCCGCCATAGATCGCATACATGCCTGACACTGGCAGCCAGCGCAGGTTCACCGCGAAGAGAAGGATCATCATCATGCCAAGAAAAAAGGACGGCACCGAGATGCCGATAAGAACCACGAAGGTGATCGCCTTGTCGGCGAAGCCATACTGGCGCGCAGCGGAAACCACCCCGGCAAGGATTCCAAGCAGCGCGCACAGGACAAAAGCGGTGCCCGCCAGGATCATCGTGGCATTGAACCGTTCGAGGATTTCGTCAAGCACGGGCCGGTTGAGCGAGAAGGAACGCCCGAAATCGCCGGTCAGCATATTGCCGAGCCAGATGACGTAACGCTGGACCATTGGCTTGTCGAGGCCAAGATCGCGGTTCAGCTTTTCGACATTTTCAGGGGTGGCGTATGAGCCAAGGATCGCTGTTGCCGGATCGCCGGGAATGAGCGACATGATCAGGAAAACGATGATCGTGATGCCCAGAAGAACGGGTATGGCCGAGATCAGACGTTTGATTATGTAGCTGCCCATCTCTGCCCCCCGGTTGGTTTGTTTCCGGGGCCGGCAACAACCGGCCCCGGAACTACAGGCTTAGTTTTTCACGACGCCCTGCAGGTGCAACAGGAACGACGGCTCAAGGCCGAAATTCTCGACCCGGTCACTTGTCACGGCGTTCTGTTTCCAGTTGGCCACGAACACCCAGGGGGCATCTTCCTGCACGATGGTCTGCATCTCGCGGTATAGCCGTGCGCGCTCGTCCTGATCGGTCGCCGTACGGGCCGCTTCAAGCAGTTCATCCACCTTCGGGTTGGCGTAGTAGCCCGAGTTGAAGCCGCCCTTGTCGGGCCATGCTTCTGACCGAAGCGCCAGATAGGGCAGCGTGTCCGGATCGTTGGTCATCCATGCCATTTCGGCCATGTCCGCTTTACCCTCGAGCCCAGGGTTCACCTCGCCCAGGAACGTGTTCCATTCGTAGGTTTCGATCTTCACGTTCAGACCCACGGCCTGAAGATCGGCTTGAATGGCGGTGCCCATCGGCACCGGGTCAAGCATGCCCGAACCACCCTCGGTCACGAAAAAGGTCAGTTCCGCACCCTCGGCACCCGCCTCGGCGATGAGCGCCTTGGCTTTTTCAGGGTCATAGGGATAGGGATCAAGCGCCTCGTTGTAAGCCCAGGCAAAGGCTGGCGGTGTCGGACCTGCGGCAACGGTGGCCGTACCTTCCAGCACGTCGTTGACGATCGCTTCCTTGTTGATCGCATAGTTCGCAGCCTGGCGCACACGCTTGTCAGCAAACGGGCCTTCCTTGGCGTTCAGGATCAGGAACCACACATGCGGGCCGGCCTGTTCGGCGACGCTGAAGCCATCGCCCTGGAACTGACCCAGCGACGTGGGCGGCACTTCGACCATCATGTCGATGCCGCCTGCCAGCATCTCGGCTACGCGGGTGTTGGCGTCGGTGATCGGGCGAAAGACCACGGCCTGCGTGCCCGCCACTTCCCCCCAATAGGTGTCATTGCGCTCTACCACGACAGCTTCGTTCGAGCGCCATTCGGCAAACTTGAACGGTCCGGTGCCAGAGGGATTACGCCCGAACTCCTTGCCATGCGCTTCGACCGCTGTAGGCGAAACCATCAGGCCCGTGGGATAGGCGAGGTTCGACAGGAACGGCGCATATGGTGCGTTGAGCGTGAACTTCACCGTCATGTCGTCGACGGCTTCGGTCTTTTCGACCGCACCGAAGAAAAACGACAGCGGGAATGGCCCCGTGTCGTGGAATGGGTGATTCTCATCCAGCATCCGGTCGAAGTTGAATTTCACCGCCTCCGCGTTGAAGGGCGTTCCATCGTGGAAGCTGACACCCTCGCGCAGTGTAAAGGTGTATTCGGTGCCATCCTCGCTGATGTCCCAGCCCGTCGCCAGCGCCGGTTCCACTTCGAGAGTGCCGGATTTGTAGCGGGTCAATCCCTCATAAACATTCACAAGAATTCGAAAATCATTGACTGCGGTCACGGCTGCCGGGTCGAGCGATTTCGGCTCGGCGATCTGGCCGACGATCAACACTCCGGGGGGTGTCTGTGCGCTCGCCGATCCGCTCAGCCCGCCTGCGACAAGCGCCGCCCCAACAGCGGCCATCAGGCCGCGGCGGGACCAGGATAATGGTGTCATCTCATGTTCTCCCTGTTGATGTTCTGCGTTGATAATTATCATGATAAATTGCAATCGTCAATTTATCATGATAAATGAAGGGAGATTGGCTAAGGTGAGACATGACTTTTTCAATTCTTGCACATGACCCCGAAACCGGTGCCATCGGAGGCGCCGCAGCAACCGGCAGCCTTTGCGTCGGCGGCTGGGTGCTTCGCGGTGATCTGAACGCGGGCATGTCCGCAAGCCAGGGCGCGGCACCCTCCACCTTCTGGGGAGAAGAGGTGTTGCAACACCTGCGCGACGGATCGCACCCCGAAGACGCGGTAAACCATGTTACGTCCCAAGACAGCGGCCGCGCCTACCGGCAGCTTGCCGCGATGGACCTGCTTGGCAATGCGGCCGCTTTTACCGGTTCGGAAAATCAGGACATCAAAGGCAGTGTCACATTCGCCAGCGGCATCGCGTCAGGCAACATGCTGGGCGATAACTCTGTTCTTGGAGCGATGACCGAGGCCTTTGTCGCTTCGGACCTGACTTTCGAGCGCCGTCTGCTGGCAGCGCTCATAGCGGCCGAGGGTGCGGGAAGCGATTTCCGTGGTCTCTTGTCCGCCGCTATGCTGGTGCTGCATCCCGATCGCCCGCCCGTGACCTTGCGGATCGACTACCACCCCGACAACCCGATCGGCGCTTTGGAACAGCTCTATCAGAAAGCCACAACTGGCGACTATGCCGATTGGGCCAGGCAGGTGCCAGTTCTGTCAGACAAGGAGCGTATCCTTGACTGACTGGGGCGCACGGGCCCAGGCGTTGCTGAAAGACCTCGCGGCCTGCTCTGAAGCCGGTCCGGGCGTGACCCGCCTGCCATTTACACCCGAACATCGCGCGGCTTGCGATCTTCTCTGGACACATATGGAAGCGACGGGCCTGACCGTCACTCTCGACGACGCCGGAACTCTGGTCGGCAGGTACGAAGGCCCGCCGGACTCGAAGACCCTCTTGATGGGGTCTCATCAGGATTCGGTGCGGGAAGGCGGCGCTTATGACGGGATAATGGGAGTCGTGCTCCCTCTTTTGGCGCTTGCAAAACTGCGCGCGGAAGCGGTGCATCTGCCGTTTTCGGTCGAGGTGCTTGCCTTTGCGGATGAAGAGGGAGTCCGTTTTCCAACGGCATTGGTCGGATCACGTGCGCTGGCGGGAACCTTCGACCCGGCGGTACTGTCGATGCAGGATGCAAGGGGCGTCACCTTGCACGACGCGATGACCTCTTTTGGATTGAACCCCGACCGGATCGGCGCCCTGAGGCGCGACCCTGCTGACGTGATCGGGTTTGTTGAAACACATATCGAACAGGGCCCGGTTCTCGAACAGGCGGCGCAGGCCATTGGCGTCGTCACCGCGATCTGCGGGATCGAGCGCCACCAGATCGTGGTAACCGGGGAAACCGGCCACGCGGGCACGCTGCCCATGTCCGGACGTCGCGACGCGCTTGTCGCAGCCGCCGCCATCGTCACCGAAGTTGACCGGTTGGGGCAAACCATCCCCGACCTGCGCGCGACTGTCGGTGCGTTATCCGTCGAACCAAACGTCGTCAACGCCGTGCCGCGCCGCGTGACCCTGACCGCCGAATTCCGGTCGCCTGACGACGCGACCCGCCGCAATACCGGCGCAATGCTGCACCGGTATGCCCAGGAACTGGCAGCGCAAAAACAGCTGAAAATAAAGGCCGAAAGGACGTATTCCCAGGTTGCCCAGCCAAGCGACGGCGCGCTGTCCGCGCAATTGCTCCAAGCCGCCCGACAGGCCGAAGAACATGGCCCTCTTCTGCCATCTGGTGCGACCCATGACGCATCTGCCATGGCCGACCTTTGCCCGATCGCCATGTTGTTTGTCAGGTGCCGTGACGGGGTCAGCCACAAACCCGAAGAATTTGCTTCCGCGGATGACATGGGTTCGGCGATTGCAGCTCTTGCCGCTTTTTTGCGGACATTGAACCCTCAAACCGACTAGAGCCGGGACGTTTCTAAACTGTATCCCACTGCATGAAGCTACAGGACCAGGCCGGGTCATGTGGTCGGTCGACTTACCCAAAGTCTCGATCGCAGAATTCAATCTGCTGAGTAAGTTTATTTGGAACTCCACTGGAAATGACAAGATTGGTGGTCCGGTTCGGTGAAATGTGTGACATCACCGAAAGGATACCGCCGCAAGTGCACAGTATTGCTGCGAGAGCATTTGGGTGTCAGCACAGGACTGTTTCGTCCGCGACCTGTGAATCCGCCTTTTGATCTGTGCTCCGATCTGCGCGAATGGCCGATCTCACGCTTCTGTGGCGCCAGCAAGTCGAGGTCGCCAAGGCGATAATGAATAAACCACGGCTTCTTATCCTCGATGAAGCAACCTCGGCTTTGAGCGCCTCGGTCGTTGAAAGCGTTTTCGACCTCGTGCGCGAAGAGCACGACAAGGGCACGTCCGTTCTGCTCATCTCGCACCACTTCCATGAGATCGAAGCGCTTGAGGACCGGATTTCAGTCTTCCGCAACAGACAGCGTGTGGCGACCTTTCGGAAAGGTGCCCACGATTACAGTGAGATCATAGACATGATGGTCATCCGAACAAAAGGATGTTGCGCTGGCCTATATCCCCGAGGACCACAAGACCGAAGGGCTCATTCTGGATCAGAGTATTCAGGAAAACCTCGAACTGGCCGCGCTTGGCCGGCGTGTTCTGGATGCGACAGACCCCGGTCTTTATGCTGCATCGCTTTATCAGCTTGCTCTGAAACACGGCAGGCTTGATCTGCCGGTTTCATCCTTGTCGGGAGGCAACCGGCAGAAAGTCGTTCTGTCGAAATGGCTTGCGATCAAACCACGATGCCTGCTGCTGGCCGACCCGACCCGGGGGCTCGACGTCAAGACCAAGACCCAGATCTATTCCATCCTGTGTCAGTTGGCCGATCCGGACACGGTGATCCTGCTCCTGAGCATCGGCTACGAAGAACTCATCCAGCTTTGCGGTGAAACCCACGTATTTTCGACGGGGAAATCGTTGCCTCGCTCAGCGGTGACGACCTGACGCCTCAAAACATCTTCGCCGCCGCGGTGAACTTGGCCAAACCCGTTCGGGCCGCCCATGCTTGACTATGTAAGATCGAACCGCCGCGAGGTCGTGGCCGGCGTGGTGCTGATCATCCTTCTGACGACGTATTTGGCGACGCATCCGAGTGGCGCCTCGACCTATGTGATGACGATCTCGGCCAACCAATACGTGATCCTCGGGCTGGCTGCCAGCGCGCAGTTTTTCGCCGTCGTCTTGCGGGGGATCGACCTCTCGGTGGGGGCCCGCGATGGCGCTGACCAATTGTCTCGCTTCCTATTTGCTGGACGGCTCTGCCTTGGGCATAGCCTCAGGTATGGTGGCCGCCGTGGGCGCCGGTGCGCTCTGCGGGTTGCTCAATGGCGTCATCATCGCTTTTAGCCGCATTCAACCCATCGAGGTGACCTTGCCACGGCCTCGATCTTTGTCGCCATCGCGCTGCTGCTCAGACCAACACCGGGGGGAGCGGTCAATTATGGTCTTGCCGACGCCATGACATTGGATGTTCTCGGCATCGCCACCGCGATTGTCATTACAGTCGTTGCGGTTCTGGTGT
The DNA here is from genome assembly GCF_000011965.2 of Ruegeria pomeroyi DSS-3. Taxonomy (NCBI): domain Bacteria; kingdom Pseudomonadati; phylum Pseudomonadota; class Alphaproteobacteria; order Rhodobacterales; family Roseobacteraceae; genus Ruegeria; species Ruegeria pomeroyi. Next base: position 2,710,174 of record NC_003911.12, read on the forward strand.
TTTGGCTGGCTTTCCACCGCACGGGTCTTGGTCTTGGCCTGCATGCGCTTGGGTCGTCCGAGCAGGCCGCGTTTCAATCAGGCATCAATACCAAATTCATCCGCCTTTGCGGCTTTCACGCTGGCGGGACTTTTCGGCGGGTTTGCGGGGCTCTACTACAGTTTCGTCACCACCACGAGGGATGCCGGCATTGGGCCAGGTTTCACCCTAATTTCCATCGCGGCGGTTGTTCTTGGCGGCGAGCTCCTGCGCGCGCAACAAGCTGGAGGCGTTTTCGTGACATTGCTTGGGCTGGCCGTCCTGAACACCGGCGGCTTAAACCACAAGGGTGGATCCAGTACCCTCAAGATCACCATGGCCTCGGGCGATCTTTTGGGCCTCCCGGTCAGCTTCCTGATCTGGATCGCGATTTCGCTTGCGCGGCCATGGTTGCTGACCCGCACGCCCTTGGGGCGCTATCTACGCTCCATCGGTTACAACGAAAAGGCCACGTTCCTGTCGGTCATGCAGATCGGCAATGCCTTGCGCAACATCATATTCGGGGTCATCATTCTGGTCATGCTGTTGTTCCAGACATTGCGAAAAGAAGCCACGGCATGACCGAACCATGCTACGTAATGGTCGATCAGCGATTTGACGAATTCGTGGATACCGCGCGGGCACCCGAGCAGATTGTCCATGGTTTTGCCTGGACCGAAGGGCCGGTCTGGCTGGACGGCGCGCCGTTTTTCAACGACATCGCGAACAAGCGGATGATGCGCTGGACAAAACAGGCGTGCGCCGAGGTTGCACTCGACAACAGCGAGTTTGCCAACGGCAATACACTGGATGGTGCCGGCCAGGTGGTGTCCGGCGAACACGCTGGGCGCCGGGTGATCCGGCGGCCTGACCCGACAGACCCGAGCGCGGTCGAGGTCATCGCAGAGCGGTCCGAGGGCAAGCGCCTGAACTCCCCCAACGAGGTTGTCGTTCGTTCGGATGGTTCGGTCTGGTTCACTAATCCGCCCTACGGCATCAATTCCGATATCGAAGGTTACCCGGCCGAAAGCGAAATCGGGGGCTGTTTCGTGTTCTGCCCCGACCCCGACGGCACGCTGCACGCCGTCGCAACCGAATTCGACAAGCCGAACGAGCTGGCCTTTTCCCCCGACGAATGCCGCCTTTTTGTTGCCGATTCCGGGGCGATCCGGGGGGCTATCTTTCCGGGTATCGACGACGACCTGCCGCATCATGTCCGGGTCTTCGATGTGGATGGCGTGACACTTTCCAACGGTCGTGTCTTTGCCGTGGTCGCTCCGGGCGCGCCGGACGGGTTCCGCGTCGATCACGAGGGCTATGTCTGGACCTCGGCACTCGACGGCATCCATTGCCTGTCGCCTGAGGGTGCGTTGATTGGCAAGATCTGGCTACCTCGGCAAACATCCATCATCTGCTTCGGCGGCCCGCCCGGTCAGACGATGTTCATCACGTCCTCGGACAAGGTGTATCGGGTGGAAAGCACCCGGCGCGACGCCGCCCACGCCTTGCGAGACCGCGAAAGGAACGCAGAATGAGCATGAATATCGCCGTCTTCGGACTTGGCTCCATGGGATATGGCATGGCGCAGTCCTGCCTACGGGCCGGGATCGGCGTCCATGGGTTCGACGTTGTCGCCGAGCAGGTGGCGCGTTTTGTCAAAGAAGGCGGTTCGGCAGCTGCCTTTGCCGAGGTTGCCCGGTCGCTCGACGCGGTCGTCGTGGTGGTTTTGAATGCCGCCCAGGTCGAACAGGTCCTCTTCGGCGAGGACGGTGTGGTGACCCAGATGCGCGAAGGGGCGGTTGTGCTGGCCTGTGCGACGGTTCCGCCGGAATTCGCCAAGGAGATGGAGCGGCGCTGCGCAGAGAAGGACGTGCTCTACCTGGATGCGCCGATTTCGGGTGGCTCGCTCAAGGCCGCACAGGGCCGGCTTGGTATCATGGCGTCCGGATCCGCCGCCGCCTTTGCTGCCGCCGAGCCCGTTCTAGAGGCAACAGCGGAAACAGTCTTTCGCCTCGGCGATGCCGCCGGGGCCGGCTCGGCCATGAAGGCCGTCAATCAGTTGCTGGCTGGCGTCCATATTGCCGCCATGGCCGAGGCGCTGACCTTCGGGATGACCCAGGGCGTTGCCCCCGATACCTTTCTTGATGTCATCAGCAAATGCGCGGGCACATCCTGGATGCTGGAAAACCGCGCGCCCCATGTGATAGCCGGCGATTACGCCCCGCACAGCCAGGTGAACATCTGGCCCAAGGATCTGGGCATTGTCCTGGACGCGGCAAAGGCTGCAGGATTTGAGGCCCCCATCACCGAGACCGCGCTGGCGCGCTACCGGCAGGCCGTGGATATGGGGCTGGGCGGCGAAGACGATGCAGCGGTTGCCAAGGTGTACGCGGCGCAAGCCAAGCTGACATTGCCGGGGGCTCAATCATGAAGCTGGGATGCATCGGCGATGACTTCACCGGGTCCAGCGATCTGGCCAATACACTGGCCAAGCAGGGCATGCGCGTGGTGCAATATTCCGGTATCCCGTCGCGGGATGCTGATGCTGGCGTAGAAGCGGTTGTGGTGTCGCTGAAATCACGCTCCATCGACCCGGCAGAGGCGGTGGCGCAGTCTCTGAAGGCGCTGGACTGGCTGCGCGCGCAAGGCTGCTCGCAGTTCTTCTTCAAATACTGCTCAACCTTCGATTCAACGCCGCAAGGCAACATCGGGCCGGTGGCCGACGCCCTTGCCGAGGCGCTGAATGCGGATCGGGTCATCATATGCCCGGCCTTTCCCGGCACCGGGCGCTCGGTCTATCAGGGCCATCTTTTTGTGAACGACCGGCTTCTGAATGAGTCGGGCATGGAACATCATCCGCTGACGCCGATGACGGATGCCGACCTGCGGCGCTGGATGGCATCGCAGAGCAAATTCTCCATCGGACACGTAAGCGCGCAGGCGGTCTTCGCCGGGCCCCGAGCCATTACCGAGGCTCTGGACGCGGAACACGCCGCAGGCAAAAGGCACATCGTCGTCGATGCGATCCGCGACGCGGATCTCATGGCCATCGGCGCGGCCGCCACGGATCTCAAACTGGTGACAGGCGGATCGGGTGTTGCGCTTGGCCTGCCGCGCAATTTCGGCTGCACACCGGGCGTTCCGGAGTGGCGCGGGCAGCATGGCCCCGTGTTGGCGCTGTCGGGGTCCTGCTCGATGGCGACGCGCGCGCAGGTTGCCCGCCACGCGGCCAGATACCCGGTGCGCGACCTGCGCGCCGAAGACGTGATCGAAAACCGTGTTGCCCCTGCCGATGTGCTCGACTGGGCGCTCAAGGCGGATGGCGTGCCGCTGGTCTACAGCTCGGCCGATCCCGCACAGGTCAAAGCCGTTCAGGACCGTTTCGGTCGCGAAAGGGCCGCCGCCGCAATTGAGCATTTCTTTGCAGAGCTGGCGCGCCGCGCTGTTGACGCAGGCGTGACACGGATCATCACCGCAGGTGGCGAAACCTCGGGCGCAGTGGTCGAGGCGCTTGACCTCGAGGAACTGATCATCGGGCCCGAGATTGACCCCGGCGTGCCTGCGCTGCGTGCCGGTCCGGACCTTGTGGTCGCGCTCAAGTCGGGCAATTTCGGCGCGGAAGATTTTTTTGAGAAAGCTGCGGGGGTCCTTGGCGCATGAGTGAAACGAGGCTACGCGAGGACCTCTGCCGATTGGCCGCATCCCTTTTTGATCGCGGCCTGACGCATGGCGCGACCGGGAATATCTCGGCGCGGACCGAAGACGGCGGTCTGCTCGTTTCCCCGACCGGGACAAGTTTCGGGCGGCTGGACCCGGCGCGCCTGAGCCGGTTTGACGCCGGCGGCCGGCTGATCGAAGGCGACCCGCCGACCAAGGAGATGCCGCTGCATTCCGCGTTCTATGACACGCGCAGCACCGCCGGAGCGGTCGTTCATCTGCATTCCTGTCATTCGGTCGCCCTGTCGCTTCTGCCGGACATTGACGAGGACAGCTTTCTGCCTCCACTCACCCCCTATGCGATCATGCAACTGGGCCGCGTGAAGCTGTTGCCGTTCTTTGTCCCGGGCGACCCGGCGATGGGCGACGCGGTGCGCGGGCTTGCCGGAAAACGCTCTGCCGTGATGCTTGCCAATCATGGCCCGGTCGTCGCAGGCAAATCCGTCGAGGCGGCCTGTAACGCCATCGAGGAACTGGAGGCAACGGCGCGCCTTGCGCTGATGATGCGTGGCCTTCCGGCCCGTGCGCTGTCGTCCGAACAGATCTCGCGGGTTGTCAGCAAATTCGATGTGGAGTGGGATGAATGACCGCCTTTTCTGCCAATCTTGGATTTCTTTGGGTCGACCGGCCCCTACCGGACGCGATCCGTGCAGCGAAGGCGGCCGGGTTCGATGCGGTCGAGTGTCACTGGCCCTACGAAACCCGTGCCGAGGACGTGAAGGCGGCGCTGGACGAAACAGGCTTGCCAATGCTCGGCCTGAACACGATCCGTGGCAACCCGGGCGAAAACGGCCTTGCCGCGTTGCCGGGCCGTGAGGACGAGGCACACGCCGCCATTGATCAGGCGATCCGCTATGCCGATGCGGTGGGCGCGGGTGCGGTTCATGTCATGGCCGGTTTTGCCGCCGGCCCGCAGGCGCGTGCCATGTTCGAGCGTAATCTCGATTACGCGACATCGCGAACCGACCGCACGATCCTGATCGAACCGCTAAACAGGCACGACGCGCCGGGGTACTTCCTGCAGACCACCGGGCAAGCACAAGAGATCATCAAATCCGTCAGCGCGCCCAACCTGAAGCTGATGTTCGATTGCTACCATGTAGGCCGGACCGAAGGGGACATACTGACCCGCCTCACCGAGCTTTTGCCGTTGATCGGCCATATCCAATTCGCATCGGTTCCCGATCGGGGCGCACCGGATCATGGCGAGTTGAATTATGCCGAGATATTTTCGCATATATCAAAACTCGGATGGACGACGCCGCTTGGGGCTGAATTCAAGCCTCGCGAGACAGACGAGATCACGCGCTGGCTCACCTCGTTTCGATCGGGTGGTTAGGCTCTTGCCGGTGCATGCCGGGCATGGAGCCCTGATGCACAAGCGCTGAAAGATATGCCAAATGCCGCTGCAAGCTTTTCCGGAAGTGCCAGACGACCTCAAAGCCGCTATCGAAACCACCCGGTTGGCTTTCGACACGTTCTGAACCGGCGGCACCTGTTCGTCTCTGGTGCCCAATTCTCGTCGGGGAAGCGTTTGCGGGCTGTTAGATGATCGGCGAACGGTACCCGATGATCGCTCTTGATGTGGCCGGGCAAAAGTTGCACCGCACAAGGGTTTGCGGTCTTGCGGCAGCTCTCTGCGGCCTTGGCTCGGCAAAGCGAATGCGTGCCGTAGCCGAACGGTTCCAGTCCAATTGCCGACACGCGATCTCGAACAGTTCACCCATGCTGACGCGTTGAAACATGCGGCCTTTCGCAGAGAGGCGCCACAGGGCACGGCCCAGGTATGGCGACGCGTTGACCGCTTCGTTCCGGGCGATGGCGCCCGCGCTGGTGGGCTTGCAGGGTTGGGCGTTCTTGCGGGGCGCGATGACGGCGCGCGCTACACGCATCACTCAAGCTGGTGCGCTGCCTACATAGACCGGGGGCTGTCTGGTTCTGGAACATCATTGGTCGCGCGGACAAAGACCCGATTGTCAGCGACAGGAAGCGAACCGAACGCGCAATGCCTGGAAACAACGAATTTCCTCCACAGATATCCATGGCTCATGGCAGAGATTGACCGATCCTCTGCCATGCTGTGATGCGGCCCGCCGGAACCTGTTTTCGCTACAGTTGCAGGATTTGGACAAGGCCGAGCGGCCGATGAGCGGGCGGTTCTGACCTACCCTTTTTCCATTTGAATGGCCTCGGCAGATAACTGACGAAGCGTTCCAAATCAGCCGTCAACGGTTGTGGTGCGCCCATGTTCATCCTATGTATGCGCCATCTGAAATGGAGATTTCATGTCCCGGTAAGGAAGGGAGGCAGAGTGCCTCCCGGTGCACATAGAAGACCTGAAACAACCCCGTCGCTCTGAAGCCGACGGCCTGTTCTGATGTGCACATTCGTTTCTTACTATCAGCGCCCAAGCAAGGATTGGGCACGAGACATGAAAGTGGATACCCCCATGACACGGGATTACTCGAATTTCCTGCCGCAGCGTGCACGCGACGGCGGATCACAAGCCAGCCTCAGCCCTCTTCAGGCGCTGGGATGGCAACCATTCTTTGCCCAGCAAGTCAGCGTGGACGATATGATCGCGACACCCCCCGTTCGTGTTGTCGAAGTGCATCGCAGTGGGCTGCACGTTCTGGGTGACGACATTGATACGACCCTTCCGCCCAGGGCCGATGTAACTGTCGGGGACTGGCTGATGCTGGATCCTTCGCACCCGCGATCCAGTCGGGCGCTGGAGCGCACAAGCCTGATCAAGCGACGCGCGCCTGGCACCGACCGGCAGGAACAACTGATCGCGGCGAACATCGATACGGTCTTTATCGTCACCTCCTGCAATCAGGACTTCAAGGTGGCCCGACTGGAACGCTATGCCGCGCTTGCGTTCGAGGCACGGATCACGCCTGTCATCGTCGTCACCAAGACCGATCTTGTGACCGATGCGCAAAGCTATATCGACGCGGCCCGCGCGGTGTCGGAGATGATTGAGGTGGTCGCCCTTGATGCGCGCGGTTCAGCCCCGAAAGCGGATCTTGCGGCCTGGTGCAAGCCCGGCAAGACAGTGGCGTTCCTCGGCTCGTCCGGCGTTGGCAAATCGACGCTGGCCAATGCGTTGCTCGACAGCCAATTCATCGAGACCCAGACCATTCGCGAGGATGACGCAAAGGGGCGACATACGACAACGCGGCGCGAGCTTCATGCGATGCCCAATGGCTGTCTGATCCTGGACACTCCCGGCATGCGGGAATTGCAGCTCACCGATGCGGCGGACGGGATCAATGATCTCTTCGCCGATATCCAGGAGCTGGCCACGCAGTGTCGATTCAACGACTGTCAGCACGAGACCGAGCCGGGATGCGCTGTTCTGAAGGCCGTTGACGAGGGCGTTCTGGATGCCCGTCGGCTTGGCAGATGGCGCAAGCTGATGGCGGAGGACGCGTTCAACTCCGCAAGCCTTGCGGAACGCAGATCGCGCGACAAGGCGTTCGGAAAAATGGTGCGCGGCGTCAAGAAGATCAAAGATGTCAGGAGGTGAGACGATGACGCAGTCGAAAGCGGGACAGATCGTATGGCACGACCTTTTCACATCGGACAGGGCGCGTTCGATGGCATTCTACCAGCACGTCGCCAGCTGGACGTATCAGATCGAGCGGGCGACGGATTTTGCCTGGGGTGGCGGCGAGAAGGATTTCGTCCTTGCCCTCTCCGGGGACGAAGCGGGTGCGGGGTTCGCCGAGACGCCTTCGGGCCAGCAAAACGGCTGGATCGCTTACATCGAGGTTCCCGATGTGGACGCGGCGGTCAGCCGCGTCGTTACGCTCGGAGGCAAGATCGTTCGGGAGCCGTTCGAGGTTCCGGGCGTCGGGCGCAATGCGCTCGTGCGCGATCCACTCGGCGCAATCGTGGGGATTTCGCTGTCCCGGCACAGCTTCCCCGTGCCGCGCCGGCAGTTCGGCCCTGAGATGTATGTCAGCAACGGCAATGACTTTCCGCAGACGTTCTATGCCGACCTCTTCGGATGGCAGGTCTCTCCCGAGCGGGTCAAGGATCGTGTCGCCCTCCTCGGGCCCGGGGGTGATCTTGTTGCGACCCATCATGCCGCGACCTTGCCAGCCGGTTCAAACTCTGTTTGGGTCCCGTGCATCAAGGTCGCTTCAGTCTCCGATGCCTTCCGTGCGGCTGAAACCAAAGGCGCGCGTCCGGCTTCCTTGGAAGTGAATGAAACCGTTCAAGTCCATGATCCCATCCTGTGTGATCCAGACGGCGCGCCGTTTGTTCTCGGCGTCACTCAGACAACCACTTTCTAGCATCTCACCTCTTCGTCACGGTTGCCGCAGAACGGACATTGGTCCGCTCTGCGGCAACCGTTCCTCCAGGGTTCAGTGCTGACCTCGCACCGAACCGCGCCGGGTTTTCCGTTTGTTTCTGCCTTGGCTGGCGGGATGTCTCCGATAGGTTCCAGCAGGCGGCAAGTGTCGAACCAGTCGACCTGTCCGTCGTCAGAGCTGTTGGGCCAGTTAGCGGCCTGATCCAAGGGAGGGTCTGGCGCATCTGGTTGGTGTGATCATGCGGCGGGTTTACAATGAAGCAAGCGCCGGATTTCGATGGTCTTCCGTTTGATCCTTTCTCGGCTTTGCAGGATCGCGTGACTGCGTCCGAAGTAGAGGTCGGCCGGTGTGAGGTTCTGCAGGTTCTCGTGATGGCGTCGGAGGTTGTAGTTTCCAACGAAGACATCGATCCGTCGGTAAAAGGCTGCAAGCTTCGCATTCAGTAACCCGCGTGATCTGGCTCAGCCGGAGAGGATGCTGCCGATCAGGGGCGGATCGGACGGGCAAACTGCTTCGACGGCGACCACCCCGTCCCGGTTATGCCATCGGTCCGCGAACGCCGCGCTGCGAGTTAGAAAGCTTCCGAAGTACAGAGCTTCAAACAGGGTTCAATCGCTGCTCAAACGGGGGCGAACCGCACAAAAACCGTTTGCTGCAAATATCTCTGTCAAAGTTTGCAAGAATCCGTGTCCGCTATCAATCACTAAACCACTCAGGAGGGGCTGATCACTGGATCGCGCCCTTTCGCCGGATCGCACCGCTTAATGTAAATCTTTTTCACATTCCCTCTTGCATTGCCTGCGAGGCTGCCCCAAATGGGTAATGTGAAAGACATTCACATCACTGATCTGGAGACCCAAAATGACCATGATGACCGACCCCGTCGCCGCCCCGTCAAATCCGGGTTGGCTGCATCGAAGCGAAGCCTGGCTGGACAGCAAGGGCAAAGGCGCCTGGATCGCCGCCATGGTCCTTGGCTTCATCTTCTTCTGGCCCCTCGGCCTTGCCCTTCTCGCCTATATGATCTGGAGCAAACGCATGTTCAGCAAATCCTGCACCCGCCGCAAAGCCTGGAGCCATCACGGCATGCGGGCGATGTCGACCACCGGCAACAGCGCCTTTGACGCCTACAAGGCCGATACGCTGGCCCGCCTGGAACGCGAGCAGGCCGATTTCGAGGCCTTCCTGCACCGCCTGCGCGAGGCCAAGGACAAGGCCGAGTTCGACGATTTCATGGACGAGCGTGTCCGCAAGGCCCGCGATGACGAGCGCAGCAGCAAGGGTCGCGATGACGACAGCGACGACGCCTGAGCCCGACCGGCCGCCCCTTAGCGGGGCGGCCATCCCCTGCACACGGATCCTGCCCCGATGACCCACCTTCCCCATCCCGACCATCAGCCGGAATTCTATCAAAGCATCCCGGCCAAACGCTTTTTTGCCTGGGTGTTCGACACCTGCGTGATCCTGATGCTCAGCCTTGTGGTGGTGTTGCTCACTGCCTTTGTCGGCGCCTTTGTCTGGCCCCTGCTCTATCTGGTCGTGGGCTTTGTCTATCGCGTCGCCACCATCGCCGGCGGCTCGGCGACCTGGGGCATGCGCTTTGTCGGGATCGAGCTGCGCGATGCCTATGGCGCCCATCTGAACGGAGGCCAGGCGCTGGCCCATACCGCGGGCTATACCGTCAGCATGGCGCTGCCTCTGCTTCAGGTGATCTCGATCCTGATGATGTTGACCGGATCGCGCGCCCAGGGCCTGACCGATGCGGTGCTGGGCACCGTGGCGCTGAACCGGCGGGCTTACGCTTAACTCTTGTGACTTTGGTCACTTGGCGGGTCCCGGATGGGTTGTTATCATCCGCTTTCAGGAACAGACGGGACCCTCATGCGCCACACCCTGCCGATCGCGCCGCAATTCTATGTGACCGCTCCGCAACCCTGCCCCTATCTGGCGGGCAGGATGGAGCGGAAACTGTTTACCGCGTTGCAGGGCGAAGGTGCCGAGCGTCTGAACAATGCGCTGTCACAACAGGGGTTCCGCCGCTCGCAGAACGTACTTTACCGACCGTCCTGCGCCGATTGCGCCGCCTGCCTGTCGGCCCGGATCGACGTCTCGGCCTTTCGTGCCAGCCGCAGCCAGAAACGCGCAATGCGCCGCAACGCGCATCTGACCCGGCGCGCCACCTCACCCTGGGCCACCGACGAGCAATACGAACTGTTCCGCCGCTATCTGGACAGCCGCCATGCCGATGGCGGCATGGCCGACATGGACGTGTTCGAGTTCGCCGCGATGATCGAGGAGACCCCGATCCGCAGCCGGGTGATCGAATATGCCCATCGCGACACTCGTGCATTGATCGGGGTCAGCCTGACCGATGTGCTCGATGACGGGCTCAGCATGGTCTATTCCTTCTACGACCCCGATCTGCACCGGGACTCGCTGGGCACCCATATGATCCTCGATCACATCGCCATCGCGCGCGAGGCGGGGCTGCCCTATGTCTATCTCGGCTACTGGGTGCCCGGCAGTCCCAAGATGGGGTACAAGTCGCGGTTCTCAGGACTCGAAATCTATCTGGGCGGCCGCTGGCAGGCGATGACCGACCCAGAGGCGCATGACGCCATCCGCCATCCGCTGTCGACCGATCCGATCGCCGAACAGGTGGCCAATATCCAGCTGCCCGACCGCTGGCCCACCGGTGACTGAGCGGATGCGGCTGTTTGCGCTCTCTCTGGTCGTGCCGGATTACGACGCGGCCATCACCTTTTATTGCGGCGCGCTCGGTTTCCATCTGGATCAGGACGAGGATCAGGGCAACGGCAAGCGCTGGGTTCGGGTGTCTCCTCCCGGGGGCGGTGCCTCGCTGATCCTGGCTCGCGCCGTCAACCCGCGCCAGACCGCTGCCATCGGCAACCAGACCGGCGGGCGCGTCGGCTTCTTCCTGGAGACCGACGATTTCGCCCGTGACCATACTGCGATGCTGGCCAAGGGCGTCCAGTTCGAGGAAGCGCCCCGCCACGAACCCTATGGCATTGTGGCGGTCTGGCGTGACCCGTTTGCAAACCGCTGGGACCTGATCCAGTTCACCTGAGCGGCCCCTGCTCTTCCTCTTGCCCGAAACATCCCGGGGACGAATTGCCCCAGAGGGGCATGGAGGATGAACTGCCCCAGAGGGGCATGGGGGGATGAATTGCCCCGAAGGGGCAAGAAGGGGCAGCGCCCCTTGACCATCACTCAAAAAGCAAAGGGGGCCCAAAGGCCCCCTTTTCCGTTTGATAGCACCCCGGTCAGTTCGGAATCAGCGCCGGTACGATGGTCACGATCGAGGGGAAGCTCCACAAGATCGCGATCCCGACCACCTGGATGATCACGAAAGGCACGATACCGCGATAGATATGGCCCGTGGTCACCTCCTTCGGTGCCACCCCGCGCAGATAGAACAGGGCAAAGCCGAATGGCGGGGTCAGGAACGAGGTCTGCAGGTTCACCGCCACCATGATGGTGACCCATTTCGGATCGAAGGACCCGCCATAGATCACCGGCCCCACGATCGGGATCACGATATAGATGATCTCGAGGAAATCGAGCACGAAACCCAGGATGAACAGCACCAGCATCACGATCAGGAACACCGTGAACTCGTTGTCAAAGCTCTTCAGGAACTGCTGGATGTAATGCTCGCCACCAAAGCTGATCACCACCAGGTTCAGCAGCTGCGAGCCGATCAGGATGGTGAACACCATCGAGGTCACCTTGGCCGTCTCGCGCACGATGGGCGTCAGCACACCGCCTGCAAACAGAACCCAGCAGCCGAACAGCAGCCCGCCCAGCGCATAGATATAGGTGGCATAGGCAAAGATGAAGGCGATCCAGGTCTCGACGCTGACACCGTCCTGATTGATCCGCAGGTCGAAATTCACCCCGATCAGTAGGCAGATGATGATGGCGAAGGTCGACCAGATGATCACATTGCCCGTACGGCCCTCGTCCTTCAGCTTGCGATAGGCCGCCAGCATGATGGCCCCGCCCGCGCCCAGCGCCGCCGCCGGCGTGGGGTTGGTGATGCCGCCCAGGATCGAGCCCAGCACCGCGATGATCAGAACCAGCGGCGGGAACACCACCCGGATCAGATCATTGCCGGTACAGCGGATCGCCGCCGCCTTGCAGCCATAGAGCGCCAGCGCCAACGGCACGAGCAGGATCAGCACCGTCACCCCCGGAGAGGTCAGCGGCCCGATGAACAGGATATCGGCCAGCAACATCAGCACCAGGCCAAGCCCGCCCACCAGCAGCGGTTTCGGGTCGCGCGAGGGCGCGATGCCCCGGCCCACCACCAGCGTCAGCCCCAGCAGCACCGCGATCACCGCGACACCGGTGCCGATCGGCGCGGCATCGGCGATTTTGGTGGCGCGCGCCTCGGCGATCTCCTCCGCGCTCAGGCGGTGCGATTCCTGCACCCCGCCCGCGGCGTCGATCGACTCCTGCTCGGCCAAGGCCGCGTCCCAGGCTTCCTGCCCGTGCAGCGCGATCATCGAGGCCTTGCATTCAGGTCCCACATTGGTGCGCAGGCTGGCGCTCTTGGAACTGTCCGAGAAGGTCGAGACGGTCACGTCCTGACTGCCCACGACACCAAGGCTGCCCAGCAGCAACACCCCGGCGATCAGCGCCACCGGCGCGCCCAGCAGCCAGGTAAAGCCCTCGCCGCGGGTGATCGGCTCACCCGAGCCACCGCCCATTGCAACCGCCGGCGCCTTGTCGGGATTGAGCAACGCATAGCCAAAGGCATAAAGCGCATAGAGCAGCGCCAGCAGGATGCCCGGCAGCAGCGCCGCCTGGAACAGGGTGCCCACCGACACCACCGCAGGCTCGCCCAGGAAGGTCAGCGCGTCGGTACAGCCCGCCTCGATGGCGCGGGTTTCCTGCGCGGTCGAATAGAGGTCACCCGCGAGCGTCCCCAGCAGAACGATCACGATCGAAGGCGGAATGATCTGCCCCAGCGTTCCTGAGGCCGCGATCACACCGGTCGCCAGTTCCGGCGAGTAGTTGTTGCGCAGCATGGTGGGCAGGGCCAGAAGGCCCATGGTCACAACCGTTGCACCGACGATCCCGGTCGAGGCGGCCAGAAACGCACCCACGACCACGATCGACACAGCCAGACCGCCGGGCAGCGGGCCAAAGACACGCGCCATGGTGGTCAGCAGATCGTTGGCGATCTTCGAGCGTTCCAGGGTGATCCCCATCAGCACGAACATCAGCACCGCCAGCAGGGTCTCGATGGACTGGCCGGCCAGCACCCGCTCGTTCATCCGGTTGACGATGAAGGACACGTTGCGGTCCATCGCCGTTTCCCAGCCGCCCTTGAACACATGTTCGGCGATGCGGGGCAGTTCAGGGTATCTGAACACCGAGATCGCATCGGGTTTGACCCCGGCTCCGATCAGCTCTGCATAGGCCTGCGACGAGGTGTCGATGGCCTGGTGGATCAGCAGTCCCGCGCTGTCCAGCGCGGCGATGATGCCGAATGAGATGATGCCGGCGCCGCCGATGGCAAAGGCCACCGGAAATCCCGACAGGATGCCCCCGAAGAGGCAGAGAAAGACGATAATGAGGCCGACTTCGACGCCATCAAGACCGAATAGCATGTCCCCAGTTCCTATTCTTAATGCGTGCCTTCATAGGCCTCTTCGCCCTCGCCAAGACTATCCTTGTCGAGGAATTTACCCGCGCTGCCCTCGCCTTCTACGAATTCGAGCCAGGAGCGGTAGAAAAAGGCGACTGCGTGGATGAACACCATGGCGGCAAATGTGACCAGCAGGATCTTGAACAGGAAATACCCGTTGAACCCGTTGGGACTGAACCCGATGGTTTCCACGTTCCAGCGCAGCGCCCGGGACTTCATCAGCAGACGGTCAAGCTGGTCGCTGGCCGAAGGGTTCGGAACGATCAGGTGGCGCCACAGGAAGTACCAGCCGTAAAGCCAGGTCACCACCGCCATCGGCATCATGAAGAGAAGCGATCCGGCCATGTCCACCACCCGCTTGCCGCGATGGCTGAGGCCGGAATAGATCAGGTCGACGCGGACATGGCCGCCCTGCACAAAAGTGTAGGTGGCGCACAGGCAGACCACCATGGCGTTGTAAAGCTTCAGCTCTTCGGACCACCAACTGACGTCCAGCGTCACCGGGATGCCAAAGCCGAAGGACAGATCGGGTCGCGCAAACACGCGCTGCATGAACACGATGATGATCTGTTGCAGCACCATCAGCAGGCCCGCCCAGGCAAAGAAGCGCCCGGTTGTGTTGGCAAAGCCTTCGAGCAAACGCACCATCCCCCACATGAAGGGGCGGAAATACATGCCGATGGCCGTCAGGATCAGCACGAAGGTGAAGATCACGAAGAAGAATTCGACCGAGCCGCCATAATAGACAAAGCGCATGATCGAGGCCTTGTCGGACCAGTCCAGCCAGAGCTGCGGATGGGTCACCGCGTAGCCGAAATTATAGAATGCTTCGGCGATGTTCTGAAACAGCCAGATCAGACCGTTCCATAGGGCGCCGAAAAAGGAGAGACCGTTATCGTCCTGCATGATGTCCCCGATTCAGGAGTGCCGGATCGTCCTGCGGATCATCGCCGCAAGGTCCTGGCAAAGCGGAGGACCCCCGCCCGAAGGCGGGGGATCCGGTTTTCGCCGCGTGGCGGGATTAGCCCAGAACGCGGTCGCGCTGTGCGGTGTAGACGCCCGACGACATGTTCAGCCATGCCGACGAGGATTTCATCGACGCCATTGCGCTGTCGTGGATCTTCTTGAACAGCTCATCGCCCATGTTTTCGGCCATGACGTCCTGGCTGGCCTTGCCGAAGGCATCCCAGACGCTGTCGGGGAATTCCAGGACCTTGACGCCGCCGGCCTGCAGACGCTGCAGGGCCGAGCCGTTGTTGGACAGGAACTGGGCCAGGTTCCACTGGTGGCATTCGCCAGCCGCAACCTCGATGATCTTCTGATGCGCGGGGCTCAGGCTCTCGAACACTTCGCGGTTGGTTGCCACCGACAGACCCGCACCCGGCTCGTGGAAGCCGGCGGTGTAATAGGTCTTGGTGATTTCCTGGAAGCCGGCCTTTTCGTCCGCCCAGGGGCCGATCCACTCGGTGCCGTCGATGGCACCCGAGCTCAGCGCCTGATACACTTCCGAACCCGGAATGTTCTGCACGCTTGCGCCCAGCTTGCCCAGCGCCTTGCCGCCCAGACCCGGCATCCGGAACTTCAGACCGTTGAAATCTTCGGGGCCATTGATCTCTTTCGAGAACCAGCCGCCCGCCTGCGCGCCGGTGTTGCCCGCCAGGAAGGATTTCAGGCCGAAGATCTGGCCCAGTTCGTCATGCAGTTCGTGGCCACCGTCGTGATAGTACCAGTTCACCAGTTCCTGCGCGGTCATGCCGAACGGCACGGCGGTGAAGAACGCATAGCCCGGGTGCTGACCGACGAAGTAATAGTCGGCGCCGTGATACATGTCGGCCTGGCCCGAGGAGACGGCGTCGAACACTTCGAACGCGCCCACCAATTCGCCGGCGGCCTTCAGGTCCACGGTCAGGTTGCCATCGGACATGGCGGTGATGTTGTCGGCGACGCGCTGTGCCGAGTCATGCACACCGGCCAGACCGCGGCCCCAGGTGGTGACCATGGTCAGGGTCCGCTTGCCCTGCGCATAGGCCGGAGCGGCCAGAGCGGTGGTGGCGGCCGCGGCAGCGCCGCCCATGGCCGAGGTTTTCAGAAAAGAACGACGATCCATAAGAGTATTTCCTCCCCTTGCAAGTCATGGACGCCCGCCGGGTCATCCCGGTGGGCGGATCGTTTCCAGTGCCGCAAAGGTAACGAGCGATGATCCGCTCTGTGAATACCTATTACTACGTAGCGGCGCGGAAAAAATTGGCCAATGACCTTGAAATCCACTGTTTTTCAGGCACCGGGCGACCGCAAAAGCGTGGATCGGCCGGTCAGGACTTGATCGCATGCTTTGATTTTGCCGGCGGATTTGCGTATCGATTCGCCATGCACCGCCTGCGCAGCCTGATCCGACCCAACTATGCCCAGAAGATCTCTCTTCTGGCGACGCTGCCGCTGGTGTTGGCGGTGGCCGCCATCGCGGCGCTGGTGGCCTATCAGGCCCGCACCCTGGCCGAGCGCGAAATCCAGGCGCTGGAACGGCAGCTGTTGCAGGCCAAGAAGGCCGAGCTGCGCAACTATGTCACCCAGGCGCGCAACGGGTTTGCCCATATCTACGGCCCCGCCGCCCCTGACGACGCCGAGGCCAAGACCCGGGTCGCGCAGATGCTGGCGGCGATGATCTACGGTCAGGACGGCTTCTTTTTCGTCTACGACTACGAGGGCAAGAACCTGGTCAGCCCGCGCCAGACCGAATTCATCAACCGCAACTGGGAGGGGCTGACCGACAGCAAGGGCGTGCCGGTGGTGGACGAGTTCATCCGCCTCGCCCGGCAGGGCGCGGGCTGGCATTCCTTCATGTGGGAAAAACCCTCGACCGGGGAAGAGGCACAGATGGTGGCCTATGTGGTGGGCCTTCAGGACTGGCGCTGGGCGGTGGGCACCGGGGTGTTCATCGACGATGTGCTGGCCTCGGTCGCCGCCGCCCGGGCCGAGACCCAGGCCCGGGTGCGCCGCACCTTTCTCTATATCGGGGCCATCGCGCTGGCGGCGCTGCTGATCGTGTTCGGCTCGGGTATGGTGATCAATATCCGCGAGCGCCGCCTGGCCGATGCCAAGCTCAAGGAGCTGACCCAGCGGGTGTTCGACGCACAAGAGGAAGAGCGCGGCCGGGTAGCGCGCGAATTGCATGACGGCATCAGCCAGATCCTGGTCGGGGTGCGCTATGCGCTGGACAATGCCCGCCGACGGCTGGCGCGCGGCGACCACGAGGGGGCGGAACCGCCGCTGGACAAGGGGATCGACAATCTGGGCAGCGCGATTTCCGAGGTGCGCCGCATCAGCCGCGACCTGCGCCCCGGTGTACTCGACGATCTGGGACTGGGGCCCGCACTGAAATCGCTGACAGACGATTTCCGCGAACGCACCGGCATCGCCACCGATTTTACCACCGTGGTGTTTCGCAACCGACTGGACCAGAACAGCAAGATCGCGCTTTACCGCATCGCGCAGGAGGCGCTGACCAATATCGAGCGCCACTCCGGCGCCACCCATGTCTCGATCGACCTGCGCGGCCACAAGAAGGGCGCCACCATGCGCATCTCGGACAATGGCCGTGGCATCCGCTCGACCCCGGGCAGGCCCGGCCCCGGCCTGGGCCTGCGCAACATGCAGGAACGGATCGAACAGCTTGACGGCAACCTGCGCATCCTGTCATCACGCGGCGCGCAGTCGGGCACCGTGATCGAGGTCAGCCTGCCGCTGAGCCACCTGTTGCCGCCCCAGGAGGAGCCGGCGTCGAAAAGAAAGGCCCTGCCATGACCGACACCCCCGTCCGCGTGCTTATCGTCGACGATCACCCGATGGTGGCCGAAGGCATCCAGGCGATCCTGGAGAGCTATGACGACATTCAGGTGATCGGAACCGTGGGCGACGGGCGCGAGGCGGTCGGGCGCAGCCTGGCGCTACTGCCCGATGTCATCCTGATGGATCTGAACATGCCGGGCCTGGGCGGGCTGGGCGCCACCGAGATCATCCGCGAACAGATGCCCGACACCCGGATCCTGATCCTGTCGATGCATGACAGCCCCGAATACATCTCGACCGCGCTCAGCCATGGCGCCATGGGCTATGTCCTCAAGGACGTACCCACCGAAGAGATCAAGCAGGCCATCGACGCGGTGATGCGGGGCGAGCGCTACCTGTGCACCGGCGCCAAGGGCTCGCTGGAACCCAAGGAAGGCGAAGAGGCGCGCGAGGCGCTGACGGGGCGCGAACAGACCATTCTGCTGCAACTGGCACAGGGCAAGTCGAACAAGGAAGTGGCCATCGCGCTCGATATCTCGGTGCGCACGGTGGAAACCCACCGCAAGAACATCAAGCGCAAGCTGGGAATCTCGTCAACCGCCGGACTGACCCGCTATGCGCTGGAACATGGCGTGTTGCAGGGCACCGGCGGCGGGCTCTGATCCCGGGCCAGCAGGCCGGTCGTCAGCACCGCGCACAGGGTCCGCACCGCGTCCGGGTCCGGCGTCTTGCGGTCGAGTTGGCGCAGCCCCTGCCCTTCGAGCGTGTCCAGGATCATCAGCGCCAGCGCGCGGGTATCGTCCAGATGCCGGAACCGCCCCGTGGAAACGCCCCGCTCAAGACAGCCCATCAGCGCTGCTACCAGCTGATGACGGTTGCCGTCGAACACCTGTGATATGGTCGGGTTGCGCAGCGCCTCGGCCATGAGCTCGAGACCAAGCAAGGCGTTTTCCGGACGCGCGGCATAAGCGGCATAGGCCCATATGAACCGCTCCAGTGCCGCATATGGCTCTTCCGGATCCGACAGCATGTCCACAAACGCGGCAAGCTCGCGCCCCTCAAGCTCGGCGATGAAGGCCAGAACCGCCTCTTTTCCGGCGAAGTGATTGTAGAGATTGCCCAGGCTGACACCCGCTTGCCGGGCAATGTCGCGAATGCCTGTCTGATGGTACCCCCGCTCAAGAAAACAGGTCACCGCGGCGGTGACGATCTCGATCTTGCGCGGGTGCATCCGCCCTGCCGCGCCGGCCTCTTCTGTCTCCATCTTGACGCTCCTGTTGAGAACACCTAACTCAATGAACGATCGTTCATTCATAGCATCCGGGCCTTCGCAAGGGAAGAACCGGTCGTGGGCCGATCACGCGCAGTTGACCCAAACAGGATCCGGATCATGACAGCCCACAGCTCACGCCTCGCAGGTCTTGATCTGGCCCGCTATCTTGCCTTTGTCGGGATGGTGATCGTCAACTTCAAGATCGCCATGGGGGCCGAAGGCGGCGCCGGGCTGCTTGCCCAGCTGACCGGCGCGCTCGAAGGGCGCGCTGCCGCCACCTTTGTTGTGCTGGCCGGGATCGGGCTGGGCCTGTCCCATCAGCAGCATGCCGCCCAGACCACCGCAAGCACGGTGCGGCGAGCGCTGGTGCTGCTGGCGCTTGGGCTTTTGAACATGACGGTGTTCGAGGCGGATATCCTGCATTACTACGCCTTCTATTTCCTGTTCGGCGCCTTGCTGCTGCCGCTTGGCAGCGCCAGCCTGGCCGCCCTTGTGCTGGGCCTGAACGCCCTGTTCGTGGGGCTGTGTTTTACCCTTGATTACGACGCGGGCTGGGATTGGCAGACCTATACCTATACCGGCTTCTGGACGCCGACCGGCTTTCTGCGAAACCTGATGTTCAATGGCTGGCATCCGGTTGTGCCCTGGCTTGGCTTTCTGCTGTTCGGCATCCTGCTGAGCCGCATGCCCCTGGCCGAGCGCAGGACCCAGCGAGGACTGATCGCGGGCGGGTTTGTCGCCCTGGCCCTGGCCGAGGCGCTGAGCGCTCGGCTGGCGGTCGCGCTGGCGACACTGAACCCAGGTCTGGCGCTGCTGGCGGGGACCGAGCCGGTTCCGCCCGGCCCGCTCTATTCGATGGCGGGCATCGGCGCGGCCTGCATAGTGGTCGGGGCCTGCCTGATCGGGGCAGAGCTGGCACCGGGCAAGGCCCTGTTGCGCATTGTCGGACCAGCGGGGCGGCAGACGCTGACGCTTTATCTTGCGCATGTGCTGGTCGGGATGGGGGTGCTGGAGGCGATGGACCTGCTGGGCGGCCAGAGCGTAGCAGGCGCCACCGCCGCGGCCCTGCTGTTCTGCGCGGCGGCAACCGTCTATGCCCTGCTCTGGTCGCGCGCGTTCGGGCGCGGCCCCGTCGAAGCCCTGTTGCGACGGATCGCGGGCTAGCGGCGCGGCGCCTCACCGACTCGCCTTGAAAAAGCACCCTCCTGCCAGCCATGTCACCTGTGCCCTCTTCTGAAAATTTGCGGGATGCGACGTTTTGCGCAACATTCTTTCGCAAAACGGGGTCCGTAAACAGGATCCAGGCTCAATTGGCTGTTGACGCCCCCTGCCCTCGCCCATAATGTCCCCGCCAAGCATGAAGGAGCCGCAGGCAATGACCGCGCTAGTCGTAATCGTAGGAACCACGCGCATGGGCCGGTAACGGTAAGCCATAATCGAACCCATGCGCCTCCGAAAGTTCGGGGGCTTTTTTTATGCTGAATCGAGAAGACGCATGTCGCCAATGGAGCAAAGCAGATGACACGTGAGATGACCGGCGCAAAGATGGTGGTCCAGGCCCTCAAGGATCAGGGCGTGGATACGGTATTCGGCTATCCGGGCGGCGCCGTCCTGCCGATCTATGACGAGATCTTTCTGCAAAACGACATCCGCCACATCCTGGTGCGGCACGAACAGGGCGCAGTGCACGCGGCCGAAGGATATGCCCGCTCGACCGGCAAGCCCGGCGTTGTGCTGGTGACCTCGGGCCCCGGCGCCACCAACGCGGTGACCGGTCTGACCGATGCGCTTCTGGACTCGATCCCGCTGGTGGTGCTGACCGGACAGGTGCCGACCTTCATGATCGGCTCGGACGCCTTCCAGGAAGCCGACACCGTGGGTATCACCCGCCCCTGCACCAAGCATAACTGGCTGGTCAAGGAAACCGACAAGCTGGCCAAGACCATCCACGAGGGGTTCCACGTGGCCACCTCGGGGCGGCCCGGCCCGGTGCTGATCGACATCCCCAAGGACGTGCAGTTCGCAACCGGCCAGTACCAGGGCCCCAAGGGCCTGACATCCCATTACAACCCGCCCGTCAAGGGCGACATGGAGGAGATCACCGAGCTGGTCGCCGCCATCGAAAAGGCCAAGCGCCCGGTGTTCTATACCGGTGGTGGCGTGATCAACTCGGGTCCGGCGGCCAGCCAGCTGCTGCGCGAGCTGGTGGATGCGACCGGCTTTCCGATCACCTCGACCCTGATGGGTCTGGGCGCCTACCCGGCCTCGGGCAAGAACTGGCTGGGCATGCTGGGCATGCACGGGCTTTACGAGGCGAACATGGCCATGCATGGCTGTGACCTGATGATCAATATCGGCGCCCGGTTCGACGACCGGATCACCGGCCGCATCGACGCGTTCAGCCCGAAATCGAAGAAGGCCCATATCGACATCGACCCCAGCTCGATCAACAAGGTGATCCGGGTCGATATCCCCATCGTCGGCGATGTGGGTCATGTGCTGGAAGACATCCTGAAGGTCTGGAAAGCGCGCGGGCGCAAGACCAATGCCGAAGCAGTGCAGAAATGGCAGGCCCAGATCACCGAATGGCGCAAGGTGAGCTGCCTGACCTACAAGCCCTCGGAAAAGACCATCAAGCCGCAATACGCGCTGGAGCGTCTGGAGGCGCTGACCAAGGGGCGTGACCGCTATGTCTGTACCGAGGTCGGCCAGCACCAGATGTGGGCGGCGCAATACCTGGGCTTTGAGGACCCGAACCGTTGGATGACCTCCGGTGGCCTGGGCACCATGGGCTATGGCTTCCCCGCCTCGATCGGCGTGCAGATGGCGCATCCCGACGCTCTGGTGATCAACGTGGCGGGAGAGGCGTCGTGGCTGATGAACATGCAGGAAATGGGCACCGCCGTGCAGTACCGTCTGCCGGTGAAACAGTTCATCCTCAACAACGAACGTCTGGGCATGGTGCGCCAGTGGCAGGAACTGCTGCATGGCGAGCGCTATTCGCAATCCTGGTCCGAGGCGCTGCCCGATTTCGTGAAACTGGCCGAGGCTTTTGGCGCCAAGGGCATCCTGTGCAAGGACCCCGCCGATCTGGACGATGCGATCATGGAGATGCTGAACTATGACGGGCCGGTGATCTTCGATTGCCTTGTCGAAAAGCACGAGAACTGCTTCCCGATGATCCCGTCGGGCAAGGCGCATAACGAGATGCTGCTGGGCGATGCCGAGACCCAGGGCGTGATCCAGGCCGGCGGCGCGGTCCTCGTCTGACAAAATCCTGCGAATTTTGTCGGCCGCGCCCGATGGCGGCCGGCACCCTCCATTCTGAAAGGGACGCACATGTCTGCCCTACACATCAAGAAAGGCTCGTCGAGCCACTCCGCCTACAACCTGCGCCCGACATTCTCGGACGTGGCCGAGCGGCACACCATCGCCCTTCTGGTCGAGAACGAGCCGGGTGTCCTGGCGCGCGTCATCGGCCTGTTCTCGGGACGTGGCTACAACATCGAAAGCCTGACCGTCGCCGAGGTGGACCATACCGGCCACCTGAGCCGCATCACCATCGTGACCACCGGAACCCCGCAGGTGATCGAACAGATCAAGGCGCAGCTGGGCCGGATCGTCTCGGTCCGCGACGTGCATGACCTGACGGTCGAGGGCCGCTCGGTCGAGCGCGAACTGGCAATGCTCAAGGTGGTGGGCAGTGGCGACAAGCGGGTCGAAGCGCTGCGTCTGGCGGATATCTTCCGCGCCAATGTGGTCGACAGTACCCTGTCGAGCTTTGTCTTCGAAATCACCGGCGCACCGGAGAAGATCGACGCCTTCGCCGATCTGATGCGGCCGCTCGGCCTTGCCGAAATCGCACGCACAGGTGTCGCGGCACTGCTGCGCGGCGACTGATTGCCAGCTGGTCAGGCGTGGCAGGCTTCGCCGTTGGGCAGCCTGTCGCGCTTGCGCCCGGCAGGGCCCGAAAACGGGATCACCTTGGCAACGGGCCCTTCCGGGGCCGCGCCGCCAGTTCCCTCCGTTTCCGCCTCGCGCAGCAGATCGGGCAAGCCGCGATAGCTTCCCTGATCGATCAGGCGCGGATTGAATGCCAAACGCTGCTTGCGTTCGGTCACCAGATCGAACTGGACCCAATCCCCCACATCCAGACTGACCGGCGCCTGAGCGTCCGTCCGCCGGTAGAACGCGAGGTCCCCATGGTCCTCGCACCAGATGACCGCTTTTTGGTCATCGCTGTCGCTCCAGAGTACTACACCAAACATATCCCGTCCCAATGACTTGTTTTCTTTAGATTGAGCGAATTAACACGACTCAAACATGGTAAAATGCGTGTCTGGCTATTGCTTTTTGTGTCGGGACCGGTAGCCTCCTGACACTCTTTCGCGTCCATTATGACGCTAAATAGTGTCAATTTGTGTGTATCGACCGAAGGGACTCACCACTCAACCCTTCACGTTTCGGTCTAAATGAACAATTCTGTTTCGGGACCCTATGACAAAGACAACCAGGACACCGGCGGAACTCCGCAACATGTTCGGCGAAAACTTGCGCCGACTGTCCCGCCGTTACCCCTCCATCTCCGAACTGTCGCGACAGCTCGGGATCAACCGCACTCAATTCAACCGCTACTTGTCAGGAGAGAGCTTTCCCCGCCCCGATGTGCTGGATCGGATTTGCAACTTCTTCGATGTCGATGCCCGCATCCTGCTGGATCCGGTCGATGCCATCCCGGCATCCGACCAAATCCTGTCGGGGCCGGCGCTGGCAGAGTTTTTCGGCCCGGACGTCACCCGGCTGGACGAGGACGATTTTCCAAGCGGCTTCTACCGGTTCACCCGGCGCAGTTTCGTCAGCGAGCGCAAGTTCGTGCTGGGGCTGGTCTATGTGTTCCGCGAGAACAACGCGACCTATATCCGGGGCTACGAGGCGCTTGAGGCGATGCGCCAGCAGGACCTGCCCGACGATCCCCGCACCCGAGAGTTTCGTGGCTATGTCACCCGCGAGGATGACGGGGTGACACTGTTGATCTCGCGCCGCAATGCGATGACCTTCTCGTTCAACTACCTGTCGCGTGTGGCCTCGTTCGAAAACAATTTCTGGGTCGGCTATGTGTCGCGCTCGGTGCGCGAACCGGTCAGCGGCCACCGCATCACGCGGATGGTGTACGAGCATCTGGGCCGCGACAGGTCGGCAATCTGGAAAACCGCCCGGCAGGCCGGATTCATCGACGCGGAAGATCTGTTGCCCTTTCACCGGCGCCTGTTGCGCCCGGACGAACCGTTCCGCTGACACCTGGGGGTGCAGGGCCTGCCGACCGCGCGATCCTTTGCTCAGGTCCCCGCATCGTCGCGGGTGACCTGCCGGTAGAGATGCCAGGAGGCATGGCCCAGCCAGGGCAGCACAAGAAACAGGCCGAGAAATCCGGGCAGCATGGCAACAAAGGTCATCACCGCCAGGATCACAGCCCAGGCCAGCATCACCGCCGGGTTCGCGGTGACAAAGCCGAAACTGGCGATCATCGCGGTCACGAAATCCAGCTCGCGATCCAGCAGCATCGGGATCGACATCACCGTGATCATGTAAAGCAGCGCTGCAAAACCGGCGCCCACAACCGTGCCCATGGCCAGCATCATCAGCCCGTTGGGGCTGAGGAAGACCTCCATCGAGCTGGAAACATTGGTCATCGTCGACAGGCCCAGGAACAGGGCAAAGATCATGTGGCCCAGAAAGAACCAGAACATGAACACCAGCACCATGATGGCGCAGATCGAGGGCAGCTGACGGCGGCTTTGCAGGATCACGACGCCAAAAATCTCGGCAAAATCCAGCGGTTCGCCCTGCTCCAGCCGGTGCGACACCTCATAGAGGCCAACGGCTGCGAAGGGGCCGAGCAACGGAAAGCCGATCGCCGCCAGCACCAGCCAGAAGGTGGTGCCGGTCCAGATCGTGATCCAGGCCATCAACAGGCCTGACATCACATAAAAGCCCGAGAACAGCACCCCGAACAGCGGCGCGCGCAGATAGTCGCGCAGCCCCGCCGCCAGCGCCTGACGCAGCATGGCCATGTTGGCCGGATGCATCGGCGGCACACCAAAGGGTTTCTCGATCATGCCGGCACCTCCTGTCTCATCTTGCCTGTGCTCACATACCGGGGTGCCGCTGCGGCCAGGTCGTGGCCGCGTGATAGGCCTCTCCAAGCGCCAGCAGCGCCGCATCACCGCCGCGCGGCCCGAAGATCTGCACCCCCATCGGCAGCCCCGCATCGCCGAACCCCGCCGGCATCGCCAGGCTGGGCAGGCCGATCAGGCTGACCGGGGTCACCACCTGCATCCAGCGGTGATAGGTGTCCATCGCCTGCCCCGCGATCTCGGTCGGATAGGGCCGGTCCAGATCAAAGGGCCAGACCTGCGCCGAGGGCAGGATCAGCGCATCATAGCTTTCAAACAGCTCTGTCGCGCGCATGAACCAGGCCGAACGGGTCACGCTGGCGCGGTCCACCTCCATCGCCGACAGGGCGAGGCCCCGGTCCAGCTCCCATTGGGCGCTGTCCTTCAGCTGGGCACGTTTCTCGGACAGGGGCGCCAGACCGGCCCCGACGCTCCAGGAACGCAGGGTGATCCAGCTCTCCCACAGCGCCTCGGCGTCAAAGGGCGGCGGCACTTTCTCGACCGTACAGCCAAGGTCGGAGAAGATCTTCAACGCCGTCTCGCAAAGCGGCAGGATGCCCGGTTCGGTGGGGAAGGCCCCGCCCCAATCACCCAACCAGCCGAGGCGCAGACCCCGTGTCGCAGCCGGACGCAGCGGCGCGACCGGCGCGCTGTCAAAGCCGTGCGGCTGGCGCGGATCAGCGCCCGAGATCACATCGAGCAGGATCGCGATATCGGCCGGGCTGCGCCCCATCGGCCCCAGCGTCGCCAGCTGATGCAGAAAGGTGTCGCCCAGCGGCTCGGAGGGCACCCGCCCCCAGCTGGGCCGGAACCCGTAGACATTGCACCAGGCCGCCGGGTTGCGCAGGCTTCCCATCATGTCCGACCCATCCGCCAGCGCAGTCATGCCGGTGGCCAGCGCAACCGCCGCCCCGCCCGAGGAGCCGCCGCAGGTCAGGTTCGGGGCATAGGGGTTGCCGGTGGCGCCATAGACCGGGTTGAACGTGTGCGAACCCAGGCCGAACTCGGGCACATTGGTCTTGCCGATCAGGATCGCCCCCGCCGCGCGTATCCGCGCCGCGATCAGGTCGTCCCGCTCGGGCACGTGGTCGCGGAAGAGCGGCGAGCCATGGCTGCTGACGATCCCCGCCGTCTCGACCAGATCCTTGACCGCGATGGGCAGGCCATGCAGTGCGCCGCGCGCCTCGGGCGCCACCGCATCCGCCGCCCGCGCTTCGGCCAACAGCTCGTCGGTCGGGCGCAATGCCACGATGGCGTTCAGCTCGGGATTGACGGCGGCGATCCGCGCCAGCGTCGCCTCCATCACCGCCTCGGATGACAACTGCCGGCTACGCAGCGCCCCTAGAATATCACTGGCAGAAGAACGGATCACATCCATGCGGCGGCGCCTCCCTAGGCTGGTTTCGAACCGAGCCTAGCGACGCCGGGGCGGCATTTAAACCCACTGTTTGCATGTATCTTTTCTGCAACCGCCCGCTTCCCGGCTGGCCGGCCCTGCGATAGGATCGGCCCATGCGACTTGCCCATGTCTGCCTCATCGCCCGCGATGCCCCTGCCCTGGCCGAATTCTACTGTGCCGCGCTGGGCTGTTCGCCCCGGCGGCCCGCCACCCGGCTGAGCGGTGCCTGGGTCGGGCACGGCATCGGCCTGCCCGAGGCCGAGATCCTGTCGATCTGGCTGAACCTGCCCGGTGGCGATGCGCCCTTCCTCGAAATCCAGCACTTCGCTTCGACACGAGATCACGCGCAGCCCCAGCCTGACACGCCGGGCTTGCGCCATCTGGCCTTTGTAACCGCCGATATCGAGGCCACGGCCCGCGCCATCCTGGCCGCAGGCGGCAGCCAGCAGGGTAAGATCACCGATCTCGGCAGCGCCGAGCACCCCGGCCGCGCCCTGTACATGCGCGATCCCGAGGGCAATCTGATCGAGTTGGAACAGGGCTGAACCCGCCCCTTCATTTCGCAAGAAATAAACCGAGGGAGCCCAAAAAAATTCGACGAATTTTTTTGGCGGGGGCAGTGCCCCCTGCCCGGCCCGCCTCAGTCTTCGGACTGGGCGTCGGCGCGGCTTTTGCCGGAAACCTTCATGGCCAGCGTCGCCGCCATGAACCCGTCCAGAGCACCGTCGAGAACCCCCTTGGTATCGCTGGTCTCGTGTCCGGTGCGCAGGTCCTTGACCATCTGATAGGGCTGCAACACGTAGGACCGGATCTGGTTGCCCCAGCCGGCATCGCCCTTGGCCTCATGCGCGGCGTTGATCTCGGCGTTGCGGCGGTCCAGCTCCTGCTGGTAGAGCCGCGATTTCAGCGCCTTCATGGCGATGTCGCGGTTCTGGTGCTGCGATTTCTCGGAACTGGTCACCACGATGCCGGTCGGGATGTGCGTGATCCGCACCGCCGAGTCCGTCGTGTTCACGTGCTGCCCGCCCGCGCCGGATGACCGGTAGGTATCGATGCGGATATCGCTGGGGTTCACCTCGATCTCGATATTGTCGTCGACCACCGGATAGACCCAGACCGAGCTGAACGAGGTGTGCCGCTTGGCCGCCGCGTCATAGGGCGAAATCCGCACCAGCCGGTGCACGCCGCTTTCCGATTTCAGCCAGCCATAGGCGTTGTGGCCGGAAATCTTGTAGGCCGCCGATTTGATCCCGGCCTCGTCGCCCGCGCTCTCGGATTGCAGTTCGACCTTATAGCCCTTCTTCTCGGCCCAGCGCACATACATCCGCGCCAGCATCGAGGCCCAGTCGCAGCTCTCGGTCCCGCCGGCACCCGCGTTGATCTCCAGAAAGGTGTCATTGCCATCGGCCTCGCCGTCCAAGAGTGCTTCCAGCTCCTTCTCGGCGGCGCGCTCGCGCAGAGCCTTCAGCGCCGCCTCGGCATCCTTGATCACATCCTGGTCGTCTTCCATTTCGCCCAGTTCGATCAGCTCGATATTGTCGGCAAGATCGGTCTCGATCCCCTTGTAGATGTCCAGCGCATCGACCAGCGTCTGACGCTCGCGCATCAGTTTCTGCGCGTTTTCGGGATTGTCCCACAGGTTCGGATCCTCAACACGCGCGTTGAACTCCTCCAGCCGATGCTGCGCGGTCTCCTGATCCATCCGCTGTGCAAGCAGGCGCAGGGATTTCTGGATATCGGTGACAACGTTCTGGATTTCGGCGCGCATAAGGGACTGTCCTGCATTTCGTCTTGCCGGCGGGTGATACCTTAGGCCAGCGCCGTGGACAAGCGGCAACGGCGGCCTGGCGGCTTTGCCCGCGCCCGCCCAGATACCCTGAATTTGACATAAATCCGCGCCAACTCGGTCCAATCGGGGACAATTTTCTTAACCAGTACATTCAATGCTCGCTCGCAGGCCGCGATTTTTCGGGGTCACGCCAACAATTGGGATGTACGAATGCCGCAGGGATACCTTGTCACCTTGGGGGACGGGTCGCTTAACCCGAACGATGTGATTGGTGGTGGCCTGACCACCTTCAGCACCGACACCGCATTGGGTGCCGGGTCCTGGACCTGGTCCGGCACGGCCGGCGGCACCAGCTATTTCAACGAGGTCGAGCCGGGTTCGTATTACCTGTCCACCGATGGCAATGTCTATTTCGTACCCGATTACGGGCCGGTCGACAGCATCAGCTCGGCCAGCGCGACAACGGCACCTGCCTACAGCAGCAATGACGGCATCGTCTCTGGCACCGACGCGGGTGAGGTGATCGACGCGGGCTATACCGATACCGATGGCGACCAGATCGACAATGGCGGCCCCACGAGTGACACGGTCGACGCCGGCGGCGGCAACGATACCGTCAGCGCAGGCGGCGGCGCCGACAAGGTCATCGGCGGCGAGGGCGATGACAGCCTGATGGGCGGATCGGGCGGTGATACGCTGATCGGCGACGCCGATCCGTCAGCCCTTGCCCCCGATCCGGTGACCATCGACATCACCAACTATGCCGATACCGGCAGCGGCTTTACCGTCACCGCGCAAAACGTGGTCGGCGGCGCGCTGACCAGCGCCAGCAGCGCCAATATCGGCACCTACAGCGGCGGCTTCGGGGCCAGCGGCACCATTTCCGACAGCGACAGCGCGGTCTCGGCCCAGATCGGCTATGACAAGGCCTCGGGCCTGTCCGAGAATGTCACCATCACCTTTGACAACGGCGCCAGCGAGGCCTCGTTCGACTTCGCCCACCTCTATACTGCCGGTTATGCCGAGGTCGGGCATTGGGCGGTCTACAACGACGGTACCCTGGTGGCCGAGGGTGATTTCACCGAACAGGGTTCCGGCAGCGGCAGTGGCACCATCTCGATCTCGGGCGTCGGCAGTTTCGACACTCTGGTGCTGACCGCGAAACCGCAGACCGATGGGACCGACGGGTCGGACTATACCGTGACCGGCGTTACCTTTACCCCCCTGCCCGAAGAGGTCATCCCCGGCAACGACACACTGGATGGCGGCCTGGGCGACGACCTGCTGGACGGCGGCGGCGGCGATGACAGCCTGATCGGTGGTGCCGGGTCCGACAGCCTGACCGGTGGCGCCGGCAATGACACCCTGATCGCAGCCGAGGGCGACAGCGTGCTGGGCGGCAGCGGCGACGACCTGATCCAGATCACCGATCTGTCCGAGACCGGGTCCGGCACCATCACCATCGTCGGCGGCGATGACGGTCAGACCGATGGCGATACGCTGGATTTCCAGGGCAATCTCGACTGGGGTTCACTCAACATCACCAGCACCGACACGGTGACCGGCGCCATGAGCGGTTCGGCGCTGTTGGCCGACGGCACCGTGGTCAATTTCTCGGGCATCGAGAACATCATCTGCTTTGCCGCCGGCACCCGCATCGAGACCGACCGGGGTGGCCGCGCGATCGAGGATATCGCGGTGGGCGATCTGGTGCTGACCCGCGACAACGGCTTGCAACCGGTGCGCTGGACCGGGCGCCGCAGCGTTCCCGGCAAGGGACGGTTCGCCCCCATTCGCATCGCCAGCGGCAAGCTGGGCGCGCTGCGCGATCTCCTTGTCTCGCCACAGCACCGCCTGTTGCTGAGCGGCTATCAGGCATCGCTGCTGACCGGCCAGACCGAGGTGCTGGCCGCCGCTGTCCATCTGCGCGACGATCGCCATATTCGCCGCGCGCCCTGCCCGACGGTGACCTATGTCCACCTGATGTTCGACCGGCATGAGATCATCTATGCCGAAGGCGTCGCCTCGGAGAGTTTCTTTCCCGGCAGCCTGGGATTGGAGGCGCTGGCCGAACCGGCCCGCGATGAGCTGTTTGCGCTCTTCCCCGAATTGCGCAGCGGCTGTGGCGGTTTCGACGAAACCGCGCGGCTCTGCCTGCGCCAACACGAGGCCTCGGTTCTGGCACGCGCCTTGCTTCAGTAAAGCCCGCCGGAACTGACAGTGCCGAAATTCGCCTTGGGCCCCACCGTGGTGACCGCCCCGGTCGAGGTGCGCACCTGCTGGCCGGATTGCTGCACCTCTTCGAACAGCGGCAGGTTCGATCCCATGGCAAAGCCACCGTCATAGGTCAGACCAAAGATCGGCTCTTCGCCGTCGCGGAAGTACTCGGCCACTACATACTCGCCCGAAGCGTCATCGGGCAGACGCGCGCCGGTGAAACGGTCGATCTTGATGAAATGCCCGCCCGGCGGAATTTCGAAGGGGCCGCCGCCGAATTTCTTGACCGCCTCGGTCATGAAACTCTGGAACACCGGGCCGCACATGCCGCCCCCCGACGCCCCCCGGCCCAGCGGCTGCGGCCGGTCATAACCGATATAGCAGCCGGCCACGATATTCGATGTGAAGCCGATGAACCACACATCCTTGGCATCGTTGGTGGTGCCGGTCTTGCCCGCGGTGGGCACCGGCAGCTTGACCGTGCCACTGGCGGTGCCGCGCTCGACCACGCCGCGCATCATCGAGGTCAACTGATAGGCGGTGATCGCATTCATCACCCGCTCGCGGTTGGTCACGATGCGCGGGGCCTGATCCGGCTCCAGACGGTCCGACAGGCAATCAACGCAGTCACGCTGGTCGTGGCGATAGATGGTCTTGCCGAACCGGTCCTGGATCCGGTCAACCAGGGTCGGCTCCACCCGCTCGCCGCCATTGGCGAACATGGCATAGGCGGCCACCATCTTGTAAAGCGTGGTCTCTTCCGATCCCAGCGCGTTGGCCAGGAAGGGGCCCATGTGGTCATATACCCCGAACCGTTCGGCATAGCCCGCCACCACCGGCATCGACACCTCTTGCGCCAGTCGGATGGTCATCAGGTTCCGCGACCGTTCGATCCCGGTCCTGAGCGGTGTCGGTCCGTAGAACTTGTTGGACGCGTTCTTGGGTCGCCACAGGCCTTGGGGCGTATTCACCTCGATCGGCGCGTCAACCACGATGGTCGCCGGGCTGTAGCCGCTGTCCAGCGCCGCGGCATAGACAAATGGCTTGAAGCTCGACCCGGGTTGGCGCAGCGCCTGGGTGGCGCGGTTGAACACCGAGTCCTGATAGCTGAACCCGCCCTGCATCGCGAGCACCCGGCCGGTATTGACGTCCATCGCCATGAACCCGCCCTGCACCTCGGGCACCTGGCGCAGCGACCAGTCCTCGTCCGCCTTGCGCACCAGCACCACGTCGCCCAGCTTGAAATTATCCTTGAAGCTGCCCTTCATCCACTTGATGTCCGAGCGCGGCACACGCCCCTTGGCCGGGCCGTCCTCGACCCCGACGCTCAGGTCCTGTTCGCCCACGCCCAGCACCACCGCCGGATGCCAGCGCCCGCCCAGATCGACGTCGCGCGCCACCTCGGTCGCGGCCAGTTCAGCCCGCCAGACCTCTTCATCGCCCAGCTTGGCCGGTTCGATGCTCTTGCCGGTGCCGTGCCACTTGCCGCGCCCGCGATCGTACTTCTGCAGGGCCTCGCGCAGCGCCTTGGCCGCCTCCACCTGCATCTCCTCGTCGATCGAGGCGCGCACGGTGAAGCCGCCAGTAAAGAATTCTCCCTCGCCGAAATCCTCGCTCAGCTGGCGCCGGATCTCGTCGGTGAAATAATCGCGCGGCGGCAGGGCGGTGCGGAAACCTTCGAAATCGCCGTTCTGAACCGAGCGCAGCGGCATCTCGCGCTCGGCCTCATAAGTGGCCATGTCGATATAGCCGTTCTCGCGCATCTCGCGCAGCACATAGTTGCGCCGGTCCAGCAGCCGCTGGCGCTCGCGCACCGGGTGATAATCCGACGGCGCCTTGGGCATCGCAGCCAAGGTCGCGGCCTCATGCGGGGCCAGTTCCGCCAGGGTCTTGTTGAAATAGGTCTGCGCGGCCGCCGTCACACCATAGGAGTTCTGGCCGAGGAAGATCTCGTTCATGTACAGCTCGAGGATCTGTTCCTTGTTCAGCGTCTGCTCCAGCCTTGCGGCCAGGATGATCTCCTTGATCTTGCGCTCGGCCTTGCGGTCGCCCGACAAGAGGAAGTTCTTCATCACCTGCTGGGTGATGGTCGAGGCGCCGCGCACATTGCTCCCGCGCGAGCGCACCGCCTCGATCCCGGCAGCCGCGATCCCGCGCAGGTCATAGCCCTGGTGGGTATAGAAATTCTTGTCCTCGGCCGAAATGAAGGCCTGCTTGATCAGATCGGGGATTTCGTCCGCCGGGGTGAACAGGCGCCGTTCTTTGGCAAACTCGTCGATCAGCTGCCCCTCGCCCGAATAGATCCGGCTGATCGTCGGCGGCTTGTACTGGGCCAGCGATTCGTGGCTGGGCAGGTCGCGGCCATACATCCAGAACACGCCCCCGATGGTCAGCGCGACCATGAAAACACCCAAGGTGACGAGGCTGAAGATCGCCCCGAAGAAAGAGAGGATGAACCGGATCACTTAGGCTGCCTTTTTACCGCGGTGGCTTCTATATAGGCTTCTCGCGCGCCATGGTCAAAACGCCCGGCACAGTTTTGCCGCCACGTGCCGCTTTCTTCTGTTGAAAAATACCTCGGGGTCCGGGGCAGCGCCCCGGTTCCTCCCCCAAGGCACGCGCTATTGGCGGACCAGCCCGCGCCGTTCCAGATCGGCCTGGCGCCAGTTTTCCAGCCCGTTGCGGATGCCTGCCGCCATTGCGGCGCGCCACTTCGCGTCTTGCAGGTTCTTCAGATCGCGCGGACTCGACAGAAAGCCGATTTCGATCAGGACCGAGGGGATATCGGCGGCCTTCAGCACCGAGAACGACGCCCCGCGCAGGGGGCGGCGGTTCATCGGCCCGCCCTGCTGGGTCATGCCATCGACCAGCGCGCGCGCCAGCGCCTCGGTGCGCGGCCGGGTCTCCTGGCGCGCCAGATCCAGCAGCACATCGGTCACCCGGTCGTCGGTGGCGCTCAGATCGACGCCCGAGAGCAGGTCGTCGCGGTCGTGCCGCTCGGCCAGTTTGGCCGAGGCGATGTCCGAGGCCTCCTGCGCCAGCACATGCACGGTCGCGCCATGGGCCAGCCCCTCGCTCAGCGAATCCGCATGCAGCGAGATGAAGACATCCGCCCCCGCCTCATGGGCCAGCGCGATGCGCCGTTCCAGTGACACGAAATGATCGCCGTCGCGGGTCAGCACCACCTCGAACCCGCCCGAGCGCAGCAGTACCTCGCTGAGTTCGCGGGCAAAGCGCAGCATCAGGTGCTTTTCCACCACGCCCTCGATCTCGGCCCCCGGGTCGATGCCGCCATGGCCGGGGTCGAGCACCACCCGCAGCGGTGCATCCGCACCGCGCTCGGGCAGCGCCGGCAGGGCCTCGGGCGCGGGCAGGTCCCAGCGCGGGTCTTGCGGCGCACCGGCACTGGCGGCAAAGCTTTCGTCATCCGACGCGCGCAAGGCAACCTCCAGCCGGGCACCGCCGGTGGCCTCGTCCACCACCATCGCCACCTGATCAACTGCCAGCGGCGAAGCCAGTTCCAGCACCATCCGCGACCAGCCGGGCAGATAGGTGCCGAATTGCAGGGCGCTCACCAGATCGCTTTGATCGAGTGCCTCGGCACTCAGGCCGGTCCAGTCCACCTCCTGGAAATCCAGCACCAGCCGGCGCGGCGCATCCAGCGTGAACAGCCGATAGGGCACCCCCTGGCTCAGCCCCAGCACCAGCCGCAGCCCGCCGCGCGGCACCGTTTCGATGCGGCTTTCATCGGGCCGGATCCGGGCCAGGCCGCTGAAATCCTGCGCCAGGGCCGGCAGCGCCGCCCAGATCAGCGCCAAACAAAGGAAGATCCTGCTCATGGTTCTGCTTTCTCTCGCCCGTGATGATCACGATAGCGCGCTGCACAGCCCGTGCAAACCGTCATCCCCGGGCCTGCATGAAGGCTTCGAGCCGGTCCAGCCCTTCCTCGATATCCGCCGTGGCGCGCGCATAGGAAAAGCGCAATGTGCCCGCCCCGCGCTCGGGGTCGAAATCCAGCCCCGGCGTCACCGCCACACCCGCCTTTTCCAGGATCTCGGCGGCAAAGGCCCGGCTGTCATCGGTCAGATCCGAAACATCGGCATAGACATAGAATGCCCCGTCGGGCGGCGCGATACGGGTGAACCCGGCCTTGGGCAACCGCTCCAGCATCAGCTTGCGGTTTGCCTTGTAAACATCCAGATTGGCTTGCAATTCCGCGTCGCAATCCAGCGCCGCCAGTGCTGCGACCTGGCTGGCATGGGGGGCGCAGATGAACATATTCTGGGCGATCCGTTCGACCACGCGCACCTGATCCTCGGGCACCACCATCCAGCCCACGCGCCAACCGGTCATCGAGAAATACTTCGAGAACGAATTGATCACATAGCACTCGTCGGTCAGCTCCAGCGCGGTCACCGCCTTGGCCTCGTATTCGATGCCGTGATAGATTTCGTCGCTGATGAAACTGGCGCCCTGCGCCTGCGCCGCCTCGATCAGGGCACCCATGGCGGCATGGTCCAGCATGGTGCCGGTCGGGTTGGCCGGTGAGGCGACCATCAGCCCGGCCAGATCAAGCCCGGCAAAATCCGCAGGCACCGGTTGCAGCCGGTTTTCCGGCGCCGTGGGCAGATCAACCGGCACCAGCCCCAGCGCCCGCAGGATCTGGCGGTACGAGGGGTAGCCCGGCGCACCGATCCCCACCCGGTCGCCGCTGTCGAAAAGCGCGGTAAAGGCCAGCAGGAATCCGCCGGAGGATCCGGGCGTGATCACCACCCGACCGGGGTCCAGATCGACCCCGTACCACTCGCCATACAGCCGCGCGATGCGTTGGCGCAGCGCCGGCAGGCCCAGCGCCACGGTATAGCCCAAAGCGTCTGTTTCCAAGGACTTGGCCAATGCCTCGACCGCGCCCCTGGGGGCGCCGGTGCCCGGCTGGCCCACCTCCATGTGGATGATGCGGCGCCCGGCCTCTTCGGCACGGCGGGCGGCCTCCATCACATCCATCACGATAAAGGGATCGACGGCGGATCGGCTTGAGTTTTTCACGGCAATCTCCCAATGTGCGGCCATGGCTTTTGACCGCGTATCCCGGCTGGCGTCAATCCCGGCCCTGGTTCTGGTGACCGCGCTCTGGCTGGTCACGGCCGGTACCGCATCGGCCATCACCCTGTTGCGCGATCCCGATATCGAAAACGGGCTGGAGGAGCTGGCCTTTCCCATCCTGCGCGCCGCCGGGCTGAACCCGCGCCGGGTCAAGCTGTTGGTGGTGGATGACAGTTCGCTCAACGCTTTTGTGCTGGATCACAATGCCATCTTCATCCATTCCGGCCTGATCCAGAAGGTCGCCCGCGCCGATATCTTGCAAGCGGTGATCGCGCATGAGGCAGCCCATATCGCCAATGGCCATATCGCCCGACGGATCGGCAATTTCGAGAATGCACAGACCCTGTCCAAGCTGGGCCTGGCCCTGTCCCTGATCGCGGCGGCGGCCGGCAGCGGCGATGCGGCCGCCGGGATCGCCGCAGGCACGCAAAGCTCGGCCCTGCGCGGGTTTCTGAAACATACAAGGGCCGAGGAGTCGGCGGCGGACAACTCCGCCGCCAGCTATCTGCGCTGGTCCGACATATCGCTGCGCGGGCTGGTCGACCTGCACCGCACCTTTGCCGGGCAGGAATTGCTCAGCGTCGGGCGGCAGGACCCCTATATGCAGTCCCACCCGCTGACCCGCGACCGCATCCGCAATGCCGAGGCCTTCTTGCAATCCTATGGCGACAAGGCCCCCGGGAACCCCAATGCCGAATACTGGTTCGCGCGCGTGCGTGGCAAGCTTTCGGCCTTTTCGCGCAGCTCGAAATGGACATTGGGTCGCGCCGCCGAAGAGCAGCATCGCGACATCCGCCTGATGCGCGAGGCGATCGCCTGGCACCGCGACCGCAATCTGGCCCGCGCCCGCGCCGCCATCGACGGCGCCATCGCGCTGCGCCCCGAGGATCCTTACTATGTGGAACTCAAGGGCCAGATCCTGATGGAACACCGGCAGACCCAATCCGCCGTCGCCACCTATAAACAGGCGGTGGACCTTGCCCCCAACAACGCGCTGATCCTGGCGGGGTATGGTCGCGCGCTGCTGAGCGCCGGACAGGACCGCGCCGCGCTGGACGTGCTGGAACGCGCCCGCGCCCGCGAATATCGCGACCTGCGCATGTTGCGCGATCTGGCCGTTGCCTATGCCAAGCTTGGCAATGACGGCATGGCCTCGATGGTGACCGCCGAACGCTATGCACTTCAGGGTCGGCCCGAAGACGCCCTTATTCACGCCAAACGCGCTGTTGGCGCCCTGCCCACCGGATCCCCTGGTTGGCAACGGGCGCAGGATGTGCTGTTGGCATCGGAACGCTCAGTAAAAAGGAAGAGATGATGCTCCGCCATATTGCCCCGGCCGTGACGGCCCTGTCGCTGCTGTCGGCCCCGGTCCAGGCGCTGGATCTGTCCGACATGACCCCCGACCAGCGCGCCGCCTTTGGCGAGCAGGTCCGTGCCTATCTGCTGGAAAACCCCGAGGTGATCATCGAGGCGGTCAACCTGCTGGAACAGCGCAAGGCGCAGGAAGAGGCCCAGCAGGATCTGGAACTGGTGCAGGTCAATGCCGAAGAGCTCTTCAATGACGGCTATTCCTGGGTCGGCGGCAACCCCGACGGCGACATCACCCTTGTCGAGTTCATGGATTACCGTTGCGGCTATTGCCGCCGCGCTGTGCCCGAGGTGGACGAGCTGCTGAAGACCGACGGCAATATCCGCCTGATCATCAAGGAATTCCCGATCCTGGGCGAGGCCTCGCTGGCCTCGTCGCGCTTTGCCGTCGCCACCCTGATCGTGGCCGGACCGGATGCCTATAAACAGGTGCATGACGCGCTGCTCGACTTTACCGGCGAGGCCGACGAAGTGGCGCTGGGCCGTATCGGCGAAGGGTTGGGGCTCGACACCGACGCCATCCTGGCCGAGATGGAAAGCGAAGAGGTCACCCGGCGCCTGGCCGAAACAAGGGCGTTGGCGCAGCGGCTGAACATCTCGGGCACGCCGTCTTTTGTGATGGAAACCGAGATGCTGCGCGGCTTTCTGCCCGCCGATCAGATGCGGCAGATCGTCGACGCGCTGCGCGCCGAACGCAGCTGAGGCAGCAAGCGCGCACCAGCCGAACCAAAGAAACCCGGTCTAGACATTCGTGAATGTCTAGACCTGTCGCTCAATAGATGCCCAGCCTGTCAAGCAGCTGCAGGCTGAGAGCCATCCGCTGCGGCGCATCGTCAGGTGCGTTCATGTCGATGTTGAGCGCAAAGCTGTAGATACGCGCGCCCTGAGCGACCCAGCCGACGAACCAGCCAGTGTCCGGGTCCGGGGCGGTCGTCCAACCCTTCTTGCCGTGAAGCACCGCCCCGTTGCGCGTCTCGATCATCGAGATCTCGTGCACGATCCGTTGCGTCCGCTCTGAAAAGGGCAGCCTCATGCGCGCCAGATCGGCCATGAAGCGAGCCTGTTCCACGGCACTGATCCTGAGCGGTCCTTTCAGCCAGAAGTGTTCCACATCGTGACCAAGCTCGGCATTGCCATAGGACAGCGCCGTCAGCCATTGGGGATACCGCGACAGGCCGATCCGCCGCGCCAGATGTTGAAACACCGGCACATTGGACACCGCAAAGGCCTCGCCGATCGTCATGTCGTGTTCCCATGCGCTCACCGGCTGCGGGCTCCCTCCGTAAGGAAGCAGCTCGTTTTCGTCAGCAACCGCACCGAGTTCCAGCGCGATCAGGCTGTTGGCGAATTTGAAGGTCGATGCCGGTATGAACCGCTCATCGGCACGGTCGCGATTGACCACCTGCATTTGGTCCAAGGTGACATCGAACAGGACGAAGGTGCCGGAAAGACTGGCCTCTTCGAACACATCCATCAAATCGGCGCGCTCGACCACCGTCTGCGCCGAAGCCGCAGAGGCAAAAGCGAAGCCCGCAAAAACAAGAGAAAGAAGCAATTTCATCTGGGGGTCACCCTGTCGATTTCTCACATCATCGCGCGAGACGATCCAGCCGCGCCGCCTTACATGTTCCGCGCTGCGCCTGTCGATCGGCACGCTGGGGCTATGCCTCATGTATCAAATTGAGACAACCAGAAATGACCAATCCGGCGCCGCGAAATGCCCCGAAAATGCCCAGATCTTCGTGATGGGCGTCACCGGGTTGTTAACCTTTTTCGGGCTAGGCTCGGGGCATGGATATGACGACCCTTGCCCCCCTTGCGGGCCTGTTGCCCGCCGCCGGATTCTTTGCGCTGTGGTATCTCACTGCCCGCAGATTGCGCCTGTCGCAGTTCCACATCCGGCAACAGACGGACCGGATTAAGGACCTGCGCCGCACGCTTGAAGGTCTGGATCTGGAACTGTCGATGAAAGAAGCCCGGATCGCGCGTCTGTCGCGCGATCTGAGCCAATCAAGGAACCGGCCCGGCGCCCCAATGGCCCGCGCCGGATAAGCGAAACCTACTCCGCCGCTTCGGCGGCGGAGGCGGCGTCGAGCGCGGCGGCCTTTTTCTCGACCTCTTCGACGATATGGTCGATCATGCGCTCGTTGGACATCTTGTGGCTGGCCTTGCCCGCCAGATAGACCATGCCCGACCCGGCGCCACCGCCGGTAAAGCCGACATCGGTCATCAGCGCCTCGCCCGGGCCGTTCACCACGCAGCCGATGATCGACAGGCTCATCGGCGTCTTGATGTGCTCCAGCCGCTTTTCCAGCGCCTCGACCGTCTTGATCACGTCAAACCCCTGCCGCGCGCAGCTGGGGCACGAGATGATGTTGACGCCGCGATGGCGCAGACCCAGTGACTTGAGGATCTCGTAGCCGACCTTGACCTCTTCGACCGGATCGGCGCTGAGACTGACGCGGATCGTGTCGCCGATCCCCATCCACAGCAGGTTCCCCAACCCAATAGCCGATTTGATGGTGCCGCTGACCAGCCCGCCCGCCTCGGTGATGCCGAGGTGAATGGGCGCGTCGGTGGCCTCGGCGATGCCCTGATAGGCGGCGGCCGACAGGAACACGTCGCTGGCCTTCACGCTGATCTTGTACTCGTGGAAATCGTTGTCCTGCAGGATGCGGATATGCTCCAGCCCGCTTTCCACCATCGCCTCGGGGCACGGCTCGCCGTATTTCTCCAGCAGGTGCTTTTCCAGGCTGCCGGCGTTCACCCCGATACGGATCGAGCATCCATGATCGCGCGCGGCCCTGATCACCTCGCGCACCCGGTCCGGGCTGCCGATATTGCCGGGGTTGATGCGCAGACAGGCCGCACCCGCCTCGGCCGCCTCGATCCCGCGGCGATAGTGGAAATGGATATCGGCCACGATGGGCACCGGGCTTTCGCGCACGATCTCGCGCAGGGCCCGCGCGCTGGCCTCGTCCGGGACCGAGACCCGTACGATATCCGCCCCCGCCTCGGCCGCCGCCTGCACCTGGGCCACGGTGGCGGCCACATCGGTGGTCAGCGTGTTGGTCATGGTCTGGACCGAGATCGGCGCATCGCCCCCGACAGGCACATTGCCCACCATGATCTGGCGCGATTTGCGGCGATAGACATTGCGCCAGGGGCGCACGGGATTGTGGGACATGGGGCCAAACCTGTTCAGCGGGACGGGTTGCCCCCTAGATAGGCCCCCGCGCCGGTGGCGGCAAGCGGATCAGTCCGCCGCGGCCTGTTGGGGCTGGGTGTTCTGCGCCTCGGCCACCAGCAACTGGCGCAGGGCAAAGTTCTGTTCGGCTTCCAGGTCGGCGATCTCAAACCGCTCGAAGACGGCATCCATGGACAGTTGAACGTTCTTGGTGACGGTGCCGCGCGGACCCACGGGGCCAAAATGCGCGCCGTTCATGGCAAAGTAGACGGCGCCCGATTCGCCAACCCGCAGGGTCGGCGGCTCTTCGGTCAGCGGGATCTCATAGATGCTGCCCTGCTCGACCGTGCCCAGCGTGCCTTCGAAGATCACGCTGCCATCGGCAGCGGTGACCCGCATCCAGGCCGGGCTGACAGCAACGATCTTGAGCGTCGGTTCGAGGTCTTCGACGACCTGCGGCAACAGCGCCTCGACCGCGCGCTGGGTGGCGCTCAGCTGTATTTCGGGCAGTTCGGGGGCCTGGAAGTTGCCCACGGTGCGCGGGTCCAGCGTTGCGATCGGCGCATCGCGGGCCACCAGCACCGGAACATCCAGCGCCTGCGGGCGATAAAGCCGATCCAGCGCCTCGACCGAGGGGGGCGCCATCGCGGTTTCCAGCGTGCCACCGGCGCCATTCAGCGGATCGAGATCGGACAGCACCAGCGGCGCCTGTTCGACCGGCGCCACCTGCACCTGCTGCACTTCTTTCAGAACCGACCAGCCGCCATAACCGATGCCGCCGATCAGCGCGGCCAGCACCAGGATCGAGCCGATGGCACGCGGTTCGATCTGCGACAGAAGGGAGTCGCGGCCCGGTGCAAAGGGTGTGTTGGGCGCGATGAAGGGATCGTTGCTGACAGGACGACGCTGCGCTGGGATACCGGGTTTCTTGACGCTCGAGGCCTGGGCCGACATGCCATGCGCCACCTCGAACCCGCTTTCGGCGCAGAACTGGGCGAAACAGTCATCCGGGTTCATGCCCAGATAGCGGGCATAAGAACGGACATACCCGGCGATGAAACCGGGTGTGTCAAAGGCGGATGGGTCACAATTTTCGATGGCGGCGATATAGTTGGCCTTGATCCGAAGCTCGCGCTGCACATCAAGCAGCGACTTGCCCATGGTGGCGCGTTCGCCCCGCATGGTATCGCCCAGACGCAATTCGAAATCGTCGAAGCCGCGCGGCTTCTCCTCTTCTACGTCTGCCGACTTGCGCTGAGACCTGCGCCCGATCATCCTGCCGCCCCAAGTTAGCTGTCAGATATGCCTGACAGCGCCGGGAATCGTCCCCATAACGATTCGTCCGTGCCTGTTGTTACCTCAACCCTAACATAGGGCAAAGGATTTGCACACGGGCGCGTGACTTTACCCGGCCAGTTCGGCGCGATTCAGCGCACAATGGGACCAAAGCGCGTCCATTGCATGCACCAGCTTGTCGACCTCCTTGGGCCCGTGCACCGGCGAGGGGGTAAAGCGCAGACGCTCGGTTCCGCGCGGCACGGTGGGGAAGTTGATCGGCTGCACATAGATGCCGAAATCTTCCAGCAGCATGTCGCTCAGCTTCTTGGTGTGGACCGGGTCACCCACGATCACCGGCACGATATGGCTGCCGTGGTCGATCAGCGGCAGGCCCAGCCCCTTGAGCCGCAGTTTCAGGATGCGGGCCTGGGTCTGGTGCTGATCGCGCAATTCCTGCGCGCCTTTCAGATAGGCGACCGAGGCCGCCGCCCCCGCCGCAACCGCAGGCGGCAGCGAGGTGGTAAAGATGAAGCCCGGCGCATAAGAACGTATCGCATCGCACATTTTCGCGCTGGCGGCGATATAGCCGCCCATCACGCCATAGGCCTTGGCCAGGGTGCCGTTGATGATGTCGATGCGATGGGCAAGGTTGTCGCGCTCGGTCACGCCGCCACCGCGCGGACCATACATGCCGACCGCGTGCACCTCGTCGATATAGGTGAGCGCGCCGAATTCGTCGGCAAGGTCGCAGATGTCCGCGATCGGGCCGAAATCGCCATCCATCGAATAGACCGATTCAAAAACGATGAG
Organism: Ruegeria pomeroyi DSS-3; assembly: GCF_000011965.2. Lineage (NCBI taxonomy): Bacteria > Pseudomonadati > Pseudomonadota > Alphaproteobacteria > Rhodobacterales > Roseobacteraceae > Ruegeria > Ruegeria pomeroyi. The sequence continues at coordinate 2,752,294 of NC_003911.12, forward strand.
CTTGGGAGCGGCCGGGTCGTCGGCGGCCAGCAGCTCGCGCAGATGCGCCACGTCGTTATGGCGGAAGATGCGCTTGGCGCCACCATTGCGGCGCACACCCTCGATCATCGAGGCATGGTTGAGCGCGTCGGAATAGATGATCAGGCCGGGGAACAGCTTGGGCAGGGTGCTCAGCGTCGCGTCATTGGCGATATAGGCCGAGGTGAAAAGCAGCGCCGCCTCCTTGCCGTGCAGATCGGCCAGCTCGGCTTCGAGCCGTTTGTGATAGACGGTGGTGCCCGAAATGTTGCGGGTGCCGCCCGAACCGGCGCCAGCGGCGACCAGCGCCTCTTGCATCGCGTCCAGTACGACCGGGTTCTGGCCCATGCCCAGGTAATCGTTGCCGCACCAGACGGTGATCTCTTTCTCGCTGCCGTCCGGACGGGTCCAGACCGCGTGCGGAAAATGGCCCTTGCGCCGTTCGATGTCGATGAAGGTGCGATAGCGGCCTTCGTCGTGAAGCTTCTGAATGGCGGCGTCGAGTTTAACCGAATAGTCCACCGGATCCTCCTTCGTATCGTGCGGCCGGGTTGCGGCAGGTCAGGGTCTGCGCCACATTCGCGTTCGTGAATGGATATCTGCGGCGCATCATTTTTTCAACTGTCTACATCCGGCCCCGATGTCGCAGCCTTGACTTGGGTCAATTAGACCGCCGCTTTTACGGGGACAAGGTGGGGAGCGCCCCGATAGGCGCAAAAAACGGCAAAAGGGTGCCGTAAACCTTGCGTGCGGTTTCCCATCGGGAACGGCGGCCACTGGACAGGGCGGGCGGGACTGCTAGGCTCCGCCCCGAATATCCCGCAAGACAAGGAACCGCCCGATGTCCCTCGACGACGTCCTCTCGCGTATCGACGCCGACCTGCCCGCCGCTATCGAGCGGCTGATGGAACTGCTGCGCATCCCCTCGATCTCGACCGATCCGGCCTATGCCGAGGCCTGTGATCAGGCCGCCGACTGGCTGGTGGCCGATCTGGCCGGGATCGGTATCGCCGCCGAAAAGCGCCCCACCCCGGGCCGCCCGATGGTGGTGGGTCATGTGGAGGCCGATCATGACGACGCCCCGCATGTGCTGTTTTATGGCCATTACGACGTGCAGCCGGTCGACCCGCTGAACCTGTGGACCAGCCCGCCCTTTGAACCGCAACTGGAAGACACCCCGAACGGGCGCGTGATCCGGGGCCGCGGGTCCTCGGACGACAAGGGCCAGTTGATGACCTTTGTCGAGGCCTGTCGCGCCTGGAAGGCGGTGCATGGCACCCTGCCCTGCCGCATCACTTTTTTCTTCGAGGGCGAGGAAGAAAGCGGCTCTCCCTCGCTGGTGCCCTTCCTTCAGGCCAATGCCGAAGAGTTGAAGGCCGATATCGCGCTGGTCTGCGACACCTCGATGGTATCGCGCGGGGTGCCCTCGATTGCCGCCCAGCTGCGCGGCATGCTCAAGGATGAGTTCACCATCACCGGGCCGCGCATCGACCTGCATTCGGGCCATTACGGCGGCCCCGGCCTGAACCCGCTGCGCGAGCTGTCGCGCATCGTGACCTCGTTCTATGACCAAGAGACGGGGCGCGTTGCGGTCGAAGGCTTTTACGAAGGCGTGCACGAGGTGCCAGCCGAGCAGCTGCGCCAATGGGAAAGCTGCGGCTTTGACGAGAGTGAGTATCTGAACTCGGTCGGCTATAGTCAGGCGCATGGCGAACAGGGCTATTCCACGCTGGAACAGCAATGGGCGCGCCCGACGCTTGAGGTCAACGGGCTGTGGGGCGGCTATAACGGCGCGGGGTCCAAGACGGTGATCCCGGCCCAGGCCCATTGCAAGATCACTTGCCGGCTGGTCGGCGATCAGGACCCCGACAAGCTGCGCGTCGCGATCCGCAAACATGTCGAGGCACAGCTCAGCCCCGATGCAGGGGTGATCTGGGACAACGATCTGGAAGGATCCAAAGCCTCGGTGATGAACATCGCCCGCCCCGAGATGGAGGCCGCCCGCGGCGCGCTGTCCGACGAATGGGGCCGCGAGGCGGTGTTCACCGGCATGGGCGGCTCGATCCCGGTGGTCGGCTTCTTCAAGTCGGTGCTGGGGCTCGATTCGATGCTGGTGGGCTATGCCAATGACGACGACGCCATCCATTCGCCAAACGAGAAATACGATGTGGAAAGCTTCCACAAGGGTATCCGCTCGTGGGCGCGGATCCTGGATGCGCTGACCCGCTGATCAGCGCGACACAACCCGTGGGGCCGGCTCAGGCGCAGTCGGCCCCGCCAAACCGGACGGGCAGCATGTAAAGCTCGTCATATTCGGGCCTGTGGAAATGCCACAGCCCGTCGCCGCGCTGCTCCCAGGTGGAATACATGATCTCGCGCACATGGCTGAGGTCAAAGCTTTCAACCACCGGGCGCCGCTCGAAGGCGCTGAACACCGCATCGTCGTCGCGCCCGTCGGCGAACCATTTCGGGTTGGTGCGCACGGTGCCGTCACCGGCCACCTCCTTCTGTTTCTCGATGAAGGCGTTGCGGCGGTTGAGCGTTTCGACATAAAGCCCATAGTCGCAATACTTCATATGGAACATGTAGAGGAAATCCGGCATGTTCAGCTTTTCGTATTCGGCGTAATGGCCGCCCCGCCCGATCTTGGCGGGGCGCGATACGATACAGGGCTTGGCATAGTGCAGCGCCACCTGCGCGTGGCGGCGCGGGCCCAGGATACCGCCGCCGATATCGTCCTTTTCGCGGTCGCGCAGATGCACGATCTCAAGCCCCATCGCGGTATAGACGGTTCGCCCCGGTGCATCGTCAAGCCAGGTGCGCAGGTTCATCCCCGTCGCCGGATCGACCACCACGAATTCATCCACGTCGCAGACCAGCACATGTTTGTACCATTGCCTGAGCGCGTTCTTGAGATGGTTCTTGGTGCGCCAATGCAGCATGGTGAACTGGCTTGTCTCGATCGCGGGCACCGGAAAGATGTTGCAGCCCTGCGCCAGCTCGCGCACCAGCGGCTCGTCCCCGTGGCTGATGATATAGAGGTTGTTGCGCCCGAAAAGCCCGCCGTAATACTGCACGAAGCGGGTCAGAAAATACGCGTCGTCCCGACAGATCGTCACAACCGCCGTGTTCGAGTCCACCTTCACCAGAAACACCCCTGCCCGTTTTCCAAGGCGATACAGGAAAGCGCGCCCCACAGGCAAGAGGCGGCGGCGCACAAGGCACCGATCACCACGGAAATCAACGTTCTGTGAAAGAAGTGGCGCGGTTGACGGGGCTCGAACCCGCGACCCCCGGCGTGACAGGCCGGTACTCTAACCAACTGAGCTACAACCGCGCATTTCCTGCCCTCCGGGCCGGTCCCGGAACCTCCGGGAGGGGATCATCAGTGGCGCGGTTGACGGGGCTCGAACCCGCGACCCCCGGCGTGACAGGCCGGTACTCTAACCAACTGAGCTACAACCGCACACTGTGATCTGTCGTTCCCTGCGGAACGTTGGGGTGTATTATGGCGCGGCTCGGGCATCGTCAAGCGGGTTTCTCACTTTTTTACCCACGCGCCTGAAATTTGTCGGCACCCGCCCGGGGGTGCGGGGCGGATACCCTTTCAGTTCAACCGCTTACCGCGTCATTGGCCGGCATCCCGCCGCGCTCAGCGCGTCGGCAGCGGGGTGAATTCGCCGTCATCGCCGGGCGGCAGACGGAACCGGCCATGGCGCCAATCCCCGGCCCGCCAGGCTTCTTTTGCCGCGTCGATCCGCTCTTTCGAGCTGGCCACGAAGTTCCACCAGATATGGCGCGGCCCGCCCAGCGTGGCACCGCCCAGCAACATCAACCGTGCCCCCTGCGCCCCGGCTTTCAGGCTCAGCCGGTCGCCGGGGCGGAACACCATCATCCGGCCCGCCTCAAAGCTCTGCCCCGCCACCTCGACCGACCCTTGGGTGACATAGACACCGCGGTCCTCGTGATTGTCGGGCAGCGGCAGGGCGGTGCCGGGCGCCAGCTGCGCGTCGGCATAGAACATTTCAGAGGTGGTGGCGACCGGCGCACTCGCCCCCCAGGCGTCGCCCAGCACCAGCCGCACCTGCTTGCCCTCAGCCTCGAGCAGCGGCAGCGCGCTGGCGGGGGTATGTTCGAAACTGGCGTCGGTCTCTTCCAGATGTTCGGGCAGCGCCACCCAGGTCTGAATCCCGAACATGCTGAGCGGCGCCTGCCGGGCCGGGCCGTCGGTGCGTTCGGAATGGGTGACCCCGTTGCCCGCCACCATCCAGTTGACCGCGCCCGGCTCGATCCACTGATCGGTGCCCAGGCTGTCGCGGTGATGCAGCCGCCCCTTGTAAAGATAGGTGACGGTGGCCAGCCCGATATGGGGATGCGGGCGCACGTCGATGCCCTGCCCGGTCAGAAACTCGACCGGGCCCATCTGGTCGAAGAAGATGAACGGCCCGACCATCTGGCGGCGTGGTGCCGGCAAGGCGCGGCGTACCTCGAACCCGCCCAGATCGCGGGCACGCGGTACAATCACCGTCTCGATCGAATCCACCCCGTCGCCCAGGGGGATATCGGCATCCAGCAAGGGGTTCCAGCTCATCTCGGGCCTCCGTTCGGTTGGGATGAGGCTAAGGTAGCAGCTGATGCAAAATGCACAATTCGGAGCAATCTGCGTCTTTATGTGCGTTATTGCACAATTTTAGGTGGGGCTGCGGAACAGGCGGGTGGACGAGAACATCGCCTCCAACTCCTCGATCCGCTCCTTGCTTTCTTCCCAGCGCGCGCCCTGCACTTCGGCGATCAGCGCCTCGACGATCAGTTGCAGCGCGATGGTGCTGTCCCAGCTCGACGGCGCCTCGACCAGCCCGTTGAAGGTCAGGTCCGCCACCCGCCCGATGGGCGAGCCCCACTGATCGGTGAACAGGATGACCGTCACCCCGCGCTCGCTCGCAATCTGGGCCAGTTTCTCCAGATGCGCCTCGTAACGGCGGATGTCGAAGATCACCAGGACCGAGCTCTGATCCATGTCCAGCAGGTACTGCGGCCAGACATTGGCCGAATTGCCCAGCATGGTGACATTGGGCCGGATGATCTGCATGTGGTTATACAGATAATCCGCGTTCGAGCGGGTGATGCGCCCGCCCACAACGTAAAGCGGACGTGACGTATCGGCCAGAATCGCTGCGGCGCGGTCGAACAGTGCGGTGTCGGTCCGCTCCAGCGTGTGGCGCATATTGGCCCAGACCACCTGTGCAAAGCGCATCAGAGGATGTTCGGCGCCCTCGTCCACCACCCAGCCATCACGTTTCGAGATCGGCTTCTTGATCTGCGCCGCCACTTCCTCGCGCAGCGCGTCCTGCAGCGCGGGAAACCCGTCAAAGCCCAGCTTGCGGGCCATGCGGATCACGGTGGGGGTCGAGACACCGGCGGCAACGGCCAGCTTGGTGATCGATTGCAGCCCCCCCATCGGATAATCCTGCAACAGGATCGAGGCCAACTGACGTTCGGACCGGGTCAGTTGCTCGGTCTCGTCCTGAATGCGTTGCTTGACCAGTTTCGATGTGCCGGGCACGGGCCGCCCTTTGTTCTAACGTTTTTTACAGGTTATCCGTTTCTGTAATCATGTCTACAGAAATTTTATTGACAGAGACACAGAGGTTGTAACCAATGTTACACATGTCAAGCGATGCCGAATCTCCTTTGCTCTCCCCTGTCGAAGGCCCGCCCGCGCGGGTGCTGAACGCCCGTGGTGCCGGGCGCGGCGTGCTGGTGTGCGAACATGCCAGCCGGTTCATCCCTGCCGCGCTGTCGGGTCTGGGCCTGTCGCCCGAGGCGGCCTGCTCGCATGCGGCCTGGGATATCGGCGCCATGGATCTGGCGGTAGAGCTGGCGGGCGCACTGGACGTGCCGCTGGTCTTTTCGCGGATCAGCCGGCTGGTCTATGACTGCAACCGCCCACCCGAACGCGCCGATGCCATGCCCGCGCAAAGCGAGATCTACACCATTCCCGGCAATGCGGATCTGACTCCTGCCCAGCGCGCCCAACGCGCCGATGCGGTCTATCATCCGTTCCGGCAGTTGTTGTCGGCAACGCTCGACACCCGCGCCGCGCCGCCGGTGCTGGTCACCCTGCACAGTTTCACCCCCGTCTATCAGGGCCGCACGCGCAGTGTCGAACTGGGCATCCTGCATGACAGCGACGACCGCGCCGCCCAGCTGCTGCTGACGGCCGCGCAGGGATCGGGCCTCAGGGCCGCGCTGAACGAGCCCTATTCCGCCACCGATGGCGTGACCCATACGCTGCGCGAACACGCCATCGCACGGGGCCTGCCCAATGTGATGATCGAGGTCAGGAACGACCTGATCGACACGCCCGCAGGCGTCAACCGCATCACCGGGCTGCTGGCCCCGATGCTGGCCGGGATGATCGACACCCTGGCTCCGTCAGAGGCAGAAGCATGATCGGAGGCATCCCGAAATGACCGCGCTGCGCGCCTATATCCGCATCGTCGACCGGATGAACCGCTGGATCGGGCGGCTGGTCATGTATGGCATCTTCGTGATGATGGCGATCCTGCTGTGGTCCAGCTTTTCCAAGGTCGGCAGCGATCTGGGCTTTGATATCAACCCCTCGCTCTGGACGCTGGAAATGGCGCAATTTGCCATGGTCGCCTATTACATCCTGGGCGGCCCCTATTCGATCCAGATGGGATCGAATGTGCGGATGGACCTGCTCTATGGCGAATGGTCGGACCGGCGCAAGGCCTGGACCGACGCGATCACCGTGCTGTTCCTGATCTTCTATCTCGGCGTGCTCCTTTATGGCGGCTATGACAGCCTCAGCTATTCCTTCCAGTATGGCGAGCGCAGCCCGACCGCCTGGCGCCCGGTGCTGTGGCCGATCAAGACCATCATGTGCGCGGGCCTCTTTCTGATGCTGCTGCAAGCCCTGTCCGAACTGGCCAAGGACATCCTGCGGATCCGTGGCGAACACATCCCGCGCGAGGTGATCTGAGATGTCCTATGAATTGATCGCCATCCTGATGTTTTCCACCATGATGGTGATGCTGATGACCGGCCAGCGCGTGTTCGGCGCCATCGGTTTTGTCGCGGTGCTGGCCTCGCTGCTGTTGTGGGGCGACCGGGGCGGGTATGACATCGGCTTTTCGGCGGCGATGAAGCTGATGAAATGGTATCCGCTGCTGACCCTGCCGATGTTCATCTTCATGGGCTACGTGCTGTCGGAATCCAAGATCGCCGACGATCTCTACAAGATGTTCCATGTCTGGATGGGCGGCCTTAACGGCGGGCTGGCCATCGGCACCATCGGGCTGATGGTGCTAATCTCGGCGATGAACGGGCTGTCGGTGGCGGGCATGGCCATCGGTGCCACCATCGCCCTGCCCGAGCTGTTGAAACGCGGCTACGACAAGAAGATGGTCACGGGGGTCATTCAGGCCGGGTCCAGTCTGGGGATCCTGGTGCCCCCTTCGGTGGTGCTGGTGCTTTACGCGATGATCGCGCGCCAGCCGGTGGGCCAGCTGTGGCTGGCGGGCGTGTTGCCGGGCCTGATGATGGCGGCCATGTTCATCCTCTATATCGCGATCCGCTGCCGGCTGAACCCGGCCCTTGGCCCGGCGCTGTCACCCGAGGAGCGTGACGTGCCGATGGGCGAGAAACTGCGCCTGTTGCGCGCGGGCCTGCTGCCGCTGGGTATCTTTGCCGCGATGATGGTGCCCTTTGTCAACGGCTGGACCTCATTGGTGGAAAGCTCGGCCATCGGCGCGCTGACGGCCTTTCTGGCCGCCGTGTTCAAGGGCCGGATGAACCGTCAGGTGTTCGAGACCTCGGTCCGCTCCACCTTGGGTATCTCGTGCATGTTCATGTGGATCATCCTGGCCGCACTTGCCTTTGGCGCGGTGTTCGATGGGCTGGGCGCGGTCAAGGCGATCGAGGATCTGTTCACCGAGCGGCTGGGGCTGAACCCCTGGGTCATCCTGATCCTGATGCAGCTCAGCTTCATCATCATGGGCACCTTTCTAGACGATACCGCGATGCTGGTGATCGTGGCGCCGCTGTACGTGCCGCTGGTGGGCGCGCTGGGGTTCGACCTGATCTGGTACGGCGTGCTTTATACGATCACCACCCAGATCGCCTATATGACGCCGCCGTTTGGCTATAACCTGTTCCTGATGCGGGCCATGGCGCCGCCCGAGATCACCCTGCGCGACATCTATGGCTCGATCCTGCCCTTCGTGCTGGTGATGACCCTGGCGCTGGCGATCATCATGATCTTTCCGCAGATCGCGCTGTGGCTGCCCGAGACTGTCTACAACAAGTGATCCCGGAATGAACCGGGGCATCCAATCCACCCTTTTGCAATTGGGAGAGAACCGATGACCACAAGACGCAAGTTTATCACCACCGCCGCCGTTGGCGCGGCGGCCGCGCCGCTCGCCACCCCGGCGCTGGCGCAATCGACGATCAAATGGCGCATGCAGACCTATGCGGGCCCGGCGCTGGCCGCCCATGTGATCGACCCCGCCATTGCCATGTTCAACAAGATCGCCGGCGACCGCATGCAGATCGAGCTGTTCTATGCCGATCAGCTGGTCCCGACGGGCGAGCTGTTCCGCGCTATGCAGCGCGGCACCATCGACGCGGTGCAGTCCGATGACGACTCGATGGCCTCGCCCACCGAGGTCACCGTGTTCGGCGGTTATTTCCCCTTTGCCTCGCGCTACTCGCTGGACGTGCCGGTGCTGTTCAACCAGTACGGGCTGAACGAGATCTGGGACGCGGAGTATTCCAAGGTCGGCGTCAAGCATATCAGCGCCGGCGCCTGGGACCCCTGCCATTTCGCCACCAAAGACCCGATCAACAGCCTGGCCGACTTGAACGGCAAACGCGTCTTTACCTTCCCCACCGCCGGCCGCTTCCTGGCACAGTTCGGCGTAGTGCCGGTCACCCTGCCGTGGGAAGATATCGAGGTCGCGGTGCAAACCGGCGAGCTTGATGGCATCGCCTGGTCGGGCATCACCGAGGATTACACGGTCGGCTGGGCCGATGTGACCAATTACTTCCTGACCAACAATATCTCGGGCGCCTGGGCCGGCAGCTTCTTTGCCAACATGGACCGCTGGAACGAACTGCCCGAGGATCTGCAAACCCTGTTCCGGGTCTGCTGCGATCAGTCGCATTACTATCGCCAGTGGTGGTATTGGGGCGGCGAGGCAAGCCTGCGCGTCAATGGCACCAAGATGCAGCTGACCTCGATCCCGGATGCCGAATGGGCGCAGGTCGAAGCGGCGGCAGTCAAGTTCTGGGACGAGATCGCGGCGGAATCCGAGACCAAGGCCAAGGTTGTCGAGATCTTCAAGAAGTATAACGCCGACATGGCCAAGGCCGGGCGGCCCTATCGCTACGGCTAAATCACAGACCCGGCCCGCCGCCCCTTGCGGCGGGCCGGTCTCCGCGACAGAATTTTCGACGAAAATTCTTGACCCCACCCAATCCAAAGGTCGTGACATGCTCACATTCGAAACGCTGAAAGCCCAGGTTGCCGCAGGCACCGTCGACACGGTTCTGGTCTGCCTGGTCGACATGCAGGGCCGCCTGATGGGCAAGCGGTTCCATGCACAGAACTTCCTCGACAGCGCCTATGAGGAAACCCATTGCTGCAACTACCTGCTGGCCACCGATCTGGAGATGGCCACGCCGGACGGCTATCGCGCCACCTCGTGGCAGGCCGGCTATGGCGATTACGTGATGAAGCCCGATCTGAGCACGCTGCGCCCCCTGCCCTGGCTCGAAGGTACGGTGATGGTGCTGTGCGACGTGCTGGATCACCACAGCCATGAACCGGTGCCACATTCGCCGCGCCAGGTCCTGAAGGCGCAGATCGCCCGCGCCGAGGCGCTGGGGCTGACGCCGATGATGGCGACCGAACTGGAATTCTTTCTGTTCGAGGGCACGTTCGACGAGATCCGCAAGACCGGCTATCGCAACCTGACCCCGATCTCGGGCTATAACGAGGATTACCACATCCTGCAGACCAGCAAGGAAGAGCATGTGATGCGCCCGCTGCGCAACCATCTCTTCGCCGCCGGCATCCCGGTCGAGAACACCAAGGGCGAGGCCGAGGCAGGCCAGGAAGAACTGAACATCCGCTATGCCGACGCGCTGGCCTGTGCCGATCACCACACGATCGCCAAACATGCCACCAAGGAGATCGCCCATCAGCATGGCCATGCCGCCAGCTTTCTGCCGAAATGGCACCATGACCGGGTCGGCAGCGCCAGCCATGTGCACCTGTCGCTGTGGCGCGGGTCGGAACCCGCCTTCTACGACAAGGATGCACCGCACGGGCTGAGCGAGCTGGGCCGCCAGTTCTGCGCCGGGATGATCCGCTATGCGCCCGACTACACCTTCTTCCTGGCGCCTTACGTGAACAGCTACAAACGCTTCATGAAGGGCACTTTTGCGCCCACCAAGACCGTCTGGTCGGTGGACAACCGCACCGCCGGGTTCCGCATGTGCGCCGAAGGCACCAAGGGTGTACGGATGGAATGCCGCATCGGCGGCTCGGACCTGAACCCCTATCTGGCGCAGGCGGCCCTGCTGGCGGCAGGCCTGCAAGGCATCGAGGAGAAGCTGGAGCTGGCGCCCCCCACCAGCGGCGATGTCTATGACAATGCCGAGGCGGGCGAGATCCCGCGCAGCCTGCGCGATGCGGTCGGCACGCTGGACGGCTCGGCCATGCTGCGCGCGGCGATGGGCGATTGGGTGATCGACCATTACACCCGCTGCGCCCAATGGGAGCAGGAGGAATTCGACCGCGTGGTGACCGATTGGGAAATCGCGCGCGGTTTCGAGAAAGCCTGAAGCGGTGGGCAAATGGGGGGCCAGCCCCCCCACGCCCCCCGGAGTATTTTGAACCAGAAAGAAGACAGGGGTGGCTTATGCCCCCCGAAACTGGAGTTCGGTCATGACAAGAACCGTGCAATGCATCTCGCCGATCGACGGATCGGTCTATCTGGAGCGGCCCGCGGCCACGCGTGAGGCGGCCATGGACGCCGCCGAGCGCGCCCGCGCCGCGCAAGCCGCTTGGGCAGCACGCCCCCTGGCCGAGCGCGTGGCGCTGGTGCTGGCGGCGGTGGCCGAGGTGGGCAAGACCACCGACCGCATGGCGGTGGAACTGGCCCATCAGATGGGCCGCCCGGTCCGCTATGGCGGCGAGTTCGGCGGTTTCAACGAGCGCGCCACCTATATGGCCCGGATCGCCGAAAGCGCGCTGGCGCCGCTGGTGGTCGAGGACAGCGACGCCTTTCTGCGCAAGATCGAGCGCGAGCCCTTTGGCGTGGTGCTGGTGGTGGCGCCCTGGAACTATCCCTATATGACCGCGATCAACACGGTCGCGCCCGCGCTGATGGCGGGCAATACGGTGATCCTGAAACATGCCGCCCAGACCCTGCAGGTGGGCGAGCGCATGGCTGAGGCATTCCATGCTGCGGGCATCCCCGAGGATGTGTTCCAGAACATCGTGCTGGACCATGACACCACCGCCGAGCTGATTTCTCGCCGCAAGGTCAATTTCGTCAATTTCACCGGCTCGGTCCGGGGCGGTCAGGCGATGGAACGCGCCGCCGCCGGCACCTTTATCCCCGTCTCGACCGAGCTGGGCGGCAAGGACCCGGGCTATGTCCGCGCCGATGCCGATCTGGATGCCGCTGTCGACACGCTGATCGACGGGGCCATGTTCAACTCGGGCCAGTGCTGTTGCGGGATCGAGCGGATCTATGTGCATACCAGCCTGTTCAACGCCTTTGTCGACAAGGCGGTGGCGCTGGTGAACAGCTACAAGCTGGGCAATCCGCTGGACCCCGAGACCACCATCGGGCCGATGGCCAATGTCCGCTTTGCCCAGGTGGCGCGCGACCAGATCGAGGATGCCATCGCCAAGGGCGCAACCGCCCATATCGAGCGGTTCGCACAGGATGACGGCGGCGCCTATCTGACGCCGCAGATCCTGACCAATGTCACCCATGACATGGAGATCATGCGCGAAGAGACATTCGGACCCGTCGTCGGCATCATGCCCGTCGCCGATGACGAAGAGGCGATTGCGCTGATGAACGACTGCCAGTTCGGGCTGACCGCCTCGATCTGGACCCGCGACACCGCCCGCGCCAACGAGATCGGCAGGCGGCTGGAAACCGGCACCGTGTTCATGAACCGCTGCGATTACCTTGACCCCGCGCTTTGCTGGACCGGCTGCAAGGATACCGGTCGCGGCGCAGGCCTGTCCGTGCTGGGCTTTCACGCCCTGACCCGTCCCAAATCCTATCACCTGAAGAAGGCTTGAAGCCCATGAAACTTGTTGGCAACTGGTCCTATCCCACCGCCATCCGCTTTGGCGCGGGGCGGATCGCCGAAATCGCCGAGGCCTGCAAGGCCGCCGGTATCTCCAAACCGCTGCTGGTCACCGACAAGGGGCTGGCCGCGATGGAAATCACCACCCGCACGCTCGACCTGATGGAGGCCGCGGGCCTGGGCCGGGCGATGTTTTCCGAGGTTGATCCCAACCCGACCGAGCGCAATGTCGAGGCCGGGTTGAAGGTCTATCGCGAGGGCGGCTATGACGGGGTGATCGCCTTTGGCGGCGGCTCGGGGCTCGATCTGGGCAAGACGCTGGCCTTCATGGCAGGCCAGACCCGCCCGCTCTGGGATTTCGAGGATATCGGCGACTGGTGGACCCGCGCCGACCCGGCAGGCATTCACCCGATCGTCGCCGTGCCCACCACCGCCGGGACCGGATCGGAAGTGGGCCGCGCGGGCGTGATCACCAATTCCGACAGCCATGAGAAAAAGATCATCTTCCACCCGCTGATGCTGCCCAAGGTGGTGATCTGCGACCCGGAACTGACCGTGGGCATGCCGAAATTCATCACCGCCGGTACCGGGCTTGATGCCTTTGCCCATTGCGTCGAGGCCTATTGCTCGCCCCATTACCACCCGATGAGCCAGGGCATCGCGCTGGAAGGCATGCGACTGGTCAAGGAATACCTGCCCCGCGCCTATGCCGATGGGTCCGACCTTGAGGCGCGCGCGCATATGATGTCGGCCGCCGCCATGGGCGCCACCGCGTTCCAGAAAGGGCTGGGCGCCATCCATGCGCTGTCGCACCCCATCGGCGCACATCACCACACCCACCACGGCACCACCAACGCGGTCTGCATGCCCGCCGTGCTGCAATTCAACCGCCCCGCTGTCGAGGGCGTGCTGGCACAGGCCGCCGCCTATCTGGGCATCGCGGGCGGGTTCGACGGGTTCGCGGCCTATGTCGACGAGTTGAATACCTCGCTCGGCATCCCGAAAACCCTGACAGACCTGGGCGTCAAGGATCCCAACCTCGACGTGCTGGTGCGCGACGCGCTGAACGATCCCTCGACCGGCGGCAACCCGGTAACGATGACGGCAGAGAACACCCGCCCGCTGCTGGAATCGCTGTTCTGATCCGCGCGCCGGGCGGGGTGCTTTGCCCCTGCCCGGCAGTACCGGACCTGACGCCAACAGGATTCCGCCCGCATAATCAAGGACCTTTACCTGATTCGGCGTGATGTATATGATTCCGCCAGAGAGCGCGCAAAGCGCCCGCGCACCCCTGCGCATCAGGCATAGGAGCAGCAGCATGAAACTCCGCGTGGCAGCGGCGGTACTGGCGGTCGGCCTGGCCCCAGCCAACCTTTCGGCACAGAGCCTTGTCGGCGCCAATGTCGACATCAACCACTATCAGTTCACCAGCAAGTCGAAGGGCGCGCGACAGGCGCTGCAAGGTTCGTTCGAACTGGGTCTGGGCAGTTCGGTCTCGACCCAGCTTGACGTCGGGTATTACAAGTTCGACCAGATCGGCGGCAGCGGCCGCAGCGCCACGCTGCATGGCATCTACCAGTTCGGCTATGGCGGCGCCGTGGGCGGGTTCTGGGGGACCGAGGATGGCGGCGGCATCGACCGCAACTTCTATGGGCTCGAAGCGGTCTATGATTTCTCTGCAATCCGGCTTGAGGGGTATTTCTCGCGCGGTCGTGTGCAGGGGGCCAATGCCACCCTGCTGGGCGGCAAGATCAGCAGCGATGTGGGCAGCGGCCCGCTGAGCCTGAACGCCAGCGTCGATTTCATGGACAACAAGAGCGGCGCCAACATGACCCGCATGGCCATCGGCGCCGATTACGGCCTGGGCAGCGGCGTCAACCTTTATGGCGAGATCGGAACCGGCAATGCCCGGGTGGCCAATTTCAGCAACAACGACGCCTTTGTCGGGGTCGGCCTGCGGTTTGACCTGGGTGAGCGTCCCGGCACCACGTTCGGGCGCCGCGCCCTGCTCGACCGCCTGCCCGGCCTCTGATCCGGTACAACCGCGCAAATGGCCCCTTCTGGAACACCCAGTGGGGGCCATTTTCTTTGGTAAGTCACATCAGGTACCTGACGCAACCGCATGCGACACAACGAAAAACCGCCGAGTTTTCACTCGGCGGCTCCGAATTCTGGTGGGTGATAAGAGATTTGAACTCCTGACATCTTCGATGTGAACGAAGCGCTCTACCACTGAGCTAATCACCCGTGAGGCAGGCTTTTAGCGTCACTCGGCAGCCTCTGCAAGAGGGTCCGCATCAAGTTTTTCGACTTCTTCCTCTGCCTGGGTGCTGCGGCGCAATTTGCAGATGATCACCTGCCCGTTGCCCTTGTCCGCCGAGCGGTTCACCTTGAGTTTGCCCAGCGGTTGCAGGTTCAGGTCGCGCTCTTGCGAGATCGCCTCGCCCAGGATCGCAAGCATCGCCTCGACAGCGGGTTTGACGAACTTCTTCTTCACGTCCGAGCGCGCAACGACCAGGTCGATCAACTCGCGCTTGCGCAACTCGTTGCCGCTGTCCTGGTCGTCGTCATCCTCGGCGCGCACCACTTCGGGCAGCGGCGTGTCCAGCGCTTCGGCGATGTCGACCGGCATCATCTCTGCCTCGGCCGGCTCGGCCTCTGTCGGGGCGGCCGCGGTCTTGGCCGCAGTCTTGGCGCCGGTGCTGCGGCGGGTGGTGGTTTTGCGCGTGGTGGTTGCCGTCCGTGTACTGCGTTTTGCCATTTGGTGCCCCGTTGTTTTGTTTTCGGCAGCTTAGCCAGTTGTTTCCGATCTGGCTACATTCACGCAAAAAATAGTTGAAAACAGGTGTCCGCATACAACAAAGGCGGGCTCTGGGCCCGCCTTTGCCGGTAATGTCTGCGCCGTTCAGTGCGCCGTGGCCGAGGCCCCGTCACCGCCCGGCAGTGCCGATTTGGCGGCGGCCGCCTCTTCCTCGGCCGCCTCGTCCCATTCGATCGCCTCGGGCTGGCGTACCAGCGCCTGTTTCAGCACCTCGGACACATGCGCGACGGGGATGATCGTCAGCCCCTCTTTCACATTGTCCGGGATCTCGGGCAGGTCCTTTTCGTTCTCTGCCGGGATAAGCACCGTCTTGACGCCACCGCGCAGGGCCGCCAGCAGCTTCTCCTTGAGCCCGCCGATGGCCAGCACGTTGCCGCGCAGGGTGACCTCGCCGGTCATGGCGATGTCCTTGCGGACGGGCGTCTGGGTCAGCACCGACACGATCGAGGTAACCATGGCGATACCGGCACTGGGGCCATCCTTGGGCGTCGCTCCCTCGGGCACGTGCACGTGGATGTCCCAGCGGTCCAGCCGGGGCGGTTTCACCCCGATGGCGGGCGCGATCGAGCGCACGTAAGAGGCCGCCGCGTCGATCGATTCCTTCATCACCTCGCCCAGCTTGCCGGTGGTCTTCATCCGGCCCTTGCCGGGCAGGCGCAATGCCTCGATCGACAGAAGATCGCCGCCGACGCTGGTCCAGGCAAGCCCGGTGACCACACCGATCTGGTCATCCTTCTCGGCAAGACCGAACTTGAACCGGCGCACACCCAGGAAATCCTCGAGATTCTCGGAGGTTACCGAGACTTTCTCGGCCTCTTTCTTGAGGATCTTGGTCAGCGCCTTGCGGCAAATCTTGGCCACTTCGCGTTCCAGGTTCCGCACTCCCGCCTCGCGGGTGTAATAGCGGATGATGTCGGTCAGCGCCCCATCGGACAGCTCGAACTCCTTGGCCCTCAGACCGTGGTTCTTGGTCTGCTTGGGCAGCAGGTGGCGCTTGGCGATCTCGCGCTTTTCAACCTCGGTATAGCCCGCCAGCGGGATGATCTCCATCCGGTCCAGCAGCGGCCCAGGCATGTTATAGCTGTTGGACGTAGTCAGGAACATCACGTTCGAGAGGTCGTATTCCACCTCGAGATAGTGGTCCATGAAGGTGTTGTTCTGTTCCGGATCCAGCACTTCGAGCATCGCGCTTGCCGGGTCGCCCCGGAAATCCTGACCCATCTTGTCGATCTCGTCGAGCAGGATGAGCGGATTGGTGGTCTTGGCCTTTTTCAGCGCCTGGATGATCTTGCCCGGCATCGAGCCGATATAGGTCCGGCGGTGACCGCGGATCTCGCTCTCGTCACGCACCCCGCCCAGCGAAATGCGGATGAACTCGCGCCCGGTCGCCCTTGCGACCGATTTGCCCAGCGAGGTCTTGCCCACGCCCGGAGGGCCGACAAGGCACAGGATCGGCCCCTTCAGCTTGGCCGAGCGCTGCTGCACCGCCAGATACTCGACGATGCGTTCCTTGACCTTTTCCAGACCGTAATGATCTGCATCCAGCACGCCCTCGGCGCGGCCGAGATCCTTTTTGACGCGGGATTTGACGCCCCACGGGATCGACAGCAGCCAGTCGAGATAATTGCGCACCACGGTGGCCTCGGCCGACATGGGTGACATGTTCTTGAGCTTTTTCAGCTCGGCCTCGGCCTTTTCGCGCGCCTCTTTCGACAGTTTGGTGGCGGCGATCTTGTCTTCCAGCTCGGCGATCTCGCCGGCACCTTCTTCGCCATCGCCCAGCTCGCGCTGGATCGCCTTCATCTGTTCGTTCAGATAATATTCGCGCTGGGTCTTCTCCATCTGGGATTTGACCCGGGTCTTGATCTTCTTCTCGACCTGCAGAACGCTCATCTCGCCCTGCATCAGGCCATAGACCTTCTCCAGCCGCTCGCTGACGGACAGGGTTTCCAGCAGGTCCTGTTTCTGACCCACCTCGATGCCCAGATGGCCCGCGACCAGATCGGCCAGCTTGGCCGGCTCGGTGGTTTCGCCGACAGCGGCCAGCGCCTCTTCGGGGATGTTCTTGCGCACCTTGGCATAGCGTTCGAATTCGTCACCCACGGTGCGGATCAGCGCCTGGGTGGTGGTCACGTCGCCGGGGATCTCGGTCAGGTATTCGGCGCGCGCTTCGAAGAAGACGTCGTTTTCCAGAAATCCGGTGATCTTGACCCGTGCCTGCCCCTCGACCAGCACCTTGACGGTGCCATCGGGCAGTTTCAGCAGCTGCAGCACATTGGCCAGCACGCCGGTGCGGTAGATGCCGTCGCTGTCGGGATCGTCGATCCCGGGGTCGACCTGGCTCGACAGCAGGATCTGCTTGTCTTCCTGCATCACCTCTTCCAGCGCCCGCACCGATTTCTCGCGGCCGACAAAAAGCGGCACGATCATATGCGGGAACACCACGATGTCGCGCAGCGGCAGGACGGGGTAAGAGGCGTTCAGAGGCTCTTGCATGCTCTATCCTTGTTCATTGGCAAGATGGCACCGGCCCCTGTTCTAGGCGACCCCCGGCCATCTCCTGTCTCGGGCTGATAAGGTGGGGTGAGTCCCCGTCCGTTTCAACCGGACCCGTAAATTGGTGCCGCGCACAATGACGCGACTGCCAGCGGACCGCAAGTCTGCAAAACCGCCGCCGAGGCGGATTCCTGCGGGACGGCGGGCGGGGCGATCTGCGCCAGGGCGCAGGAGCGCCGTATCGCCGTTCCCGCCCCAGCCCTCAGTGGCGCAGGAAACTGACCAGACGGCGGGCATGGGTCTCGGCCCCGTCACTGCCGCGCCCCTGCACGGTCAGCACACCGCCCAGCCGGTCCTCGTCCAGCAGTGCCAGCTGGACATGCAGCCACAGATGGGTGCCGTCCTCGTCGATCCGCTCCTGCTCGAATTCCAGCCGCAGCATCCCATCGGTGCCGCAATCGGGGGCAAGCCCCAGCCTGTCGAAATCCAAGTCCCGCTGGGCTCCATCAACGGGTACCGGCACGATCTGATTGTCGGCATCAGCCAAGCGCACCTCGGCCTCGCCAAACTGCGCCATGTTGGCAAAGACGGCGCCATCGCGATAGAGCATGGCCATCATCTCGTGCCCCATGGGCGGTATCGGCATCTTCATCTCGTTGGCGCCCATTTTCATCATCATCAGGCCGGGTCCGTTATGTACCCGCCAGGCCCCCTCCAGCAGCGGCGCCACGATCTCGGGGTAATCCTGCGCGCCCAGCGCGCAGCCATCCAGCTCGGCCGCGCCAGCCAATCCGCCCCAAATACACATCACCGCAGACATCAATCGCTTCACGGCAAACTCCTTTGTTTTCAAATCAATGCGGAGCGCAGCTAGCAATGTGTCCGATCCGGTTTCAAGTCCGGCAAACCCGACCTTTCGCCTTTGGCCGCCCCGTTGGGCAGCCAAAGGGAGCGGCCTGTTTCAGGCCGTCTGCAACACCGGGTAATCGGTATAGCCTTCGTCGCCGCCGCCGTAATAGGTGGCGGTATCGCCCATGTTCAGCGGCGCATCGGCCGCAAGCCGTTCGACCAGGTCGGGATTGGCGATATAGGGCCGGCCAAAGGCGACCAGATCCACCGCGCCCGTTTCGGTCCGCTCCAGCGCGCTGGCGCGGTCATAGCCGTTATTGCCCATATAGGCCCCGGTCCAGAGCTGGCGCAGATCGTCGAACGCGCCGTCGCGGGCTCCGCCGGTCTGGCCCTCGATCATGTGCAGATAGGCCAGCCCATAGCTGTCCAGCCGCTTGATCACCGGCGTATAGGTGGCGACCGGATCGCTCTCGGATATGCCGTTCACCGTGGTGAAGGGCGACAGCCGGATGCCGACATTGCCCGGCTCCCAGACCGTCAGCACCGCCTCCAGCACCTGAAACAGGAAACGGGCGCGGTTTTCAACCGATCCGCCATAGTCGTCCTGCCGCTGGTTGGCGCCATCCTTGAGGAACTGTTCGACCAGATAGCCATTGGCGGCATGGATCTCGACCCCGTCGAATCCCGCCTCGCGGGCGCTTTGGGCGGCATGGGCGTAGTCGGCAAGGACACGGGCGATCTCGTCCGTTTCAAGCGCGCGCGGGGTCGAGGTCGTCTCAAACCCGGCATGGGTGAATGTCTTGGCCTCTGCCGCAATCGCCGAAGGCGACACCGGCGCCTGCCCGTCCGGCAACAGCGAGCTGTGCGAGATGCGGCCCACATGCCAGAGCTGGATCACGATCTTGCCGCCCCTGGCATGAACGGCGTCGGTGACCTTGCGCCATGCGGCAACCTGTTCGGGGGTGTGGATGCCCGGCGTCTGGATATAGCCCTTGCCCTCGGCGCTGATCTGCGCGCCTTCGGTGATCAGCAGCCCGGCGCTGGCGCGCTGGGCATAATATTCCGCATGCCGGTCGAACACGGTTCCGGCGGTGTCATCGGCCCGGTTGCGGGTCAGCGGTGCCATAACGACCCGGTTCTTCAACGCGATATTGCCCGCCTTGAGGGGGGTAAAGAGTGTCTCGCTCATCGTGGGATCTCCTGTGCTGCTCCGGCGGCGGCGATGGGAGACGCAGCCGGTGCAGCCCGAGCTATGCCCTCGAGACCGATCCGCAAGGGCAGAGCACCCGGCCCCGTGAGGGCTGCGCGGAAGGAAATCTGCAGATGGCGCCGAAGCGCGGGCCTTTGTTTCTTGCCCGCGTAGGGCAAAACATTATCCCACCATAGGGACAAGAAACGGGATAACGTTTTCTTCACAACTCTGCCATGCCGCTGATGCATGGCCGCCGAGGGGCGCCCGCGCTCAGAGCGGCTCGATATCGCCCTGCGCCCGCCCGGCGTGGAACGCGGCCTCCCAGGCCTCGAACGTACCGCCTGCGATGGCCTCTCGCATGCCCTGCATGATCTCCTGGAAATAATGCAGGTTGTGCCAGGTCAGCAGCATCGAGCTGATGATCTCCTGACTGCGGAAGACGTGATGCAGATAGGCGCGGCTGTAATTGCGGCAGGCTGGGCAAGTGCAGGCCTCGTCCAGCGGGCGCGGGTCGTCCATGTGCCGCGCGTTCTTGATGTTGAGAACCCCGTGCCGGGTAAACACCTGCCCGGTGCGGCCCGAGCGGGAGGGCAAGACGCAATCCATCATGTCAATGCCCCGCTTGACCGCGCCGACGATATCATCGGGCTTGCCCACCCCCATCAGATAGCGCGGCTTGTCCTCGGGCAGAAAGCCCGGCGCATAGTCGAGACAGTCAAACATCGCCGCCTGCCCCTCGCCAACCGCGAGGCCGCCAACCGCATAGCCATCAAAGCCGACGCTCCTCAGCGCTTGCGCGCTTTCCTCGCGCAGGTCCTGCTCCAGCCCGCCCTGCATGATCCCGAACAGGGCATGCCCCGGACGATCGCCAAAGGCCTCGCGCGAGCGTTCGGCCCAGCGCATCGAAAGCCGCATGCTCTCGGCGATGCGGTCGCGGTCGGCCGGCAGTGCGGGGCATTCATCGAAACACATGACGATATCGCTGCCCAACAGGCGCTGGATCTCCATCGAGCGTTCCGGGGTCAGTTCGTGCTTGGACCCGTCGATATGGGATTTGAAGGTCACGCCCTTTTCGGTCAGCTTGCGCAACCCCGCCAGCGACATCACCTGAAAGCCGCCGCTATCGGTCAGGATCGGGCGGTCCCAGTTCATGAACCTGTGCAAGCCCCCCAGCCGGTCGATCCGCTCGGCGGTGGGCCGCAGCATCAGGTGATAGGTATTGCCCAAGAGAATATCGGCACCGGTGGCGCGCACGCTTTCGGGCATCATCGCCTTGACCGTCGCCGCCGTCCCCACCGGCATGAAGGCCGGTGTGCGCACCCCGCCGCGCGGCGTATGGATCACGCCGGTACGCGCCTTGCCATCGCTGGCATGCAGGTCAAAAGAGAAACGCTCGCTCATCTCATCCTCGCGGCTCGGGTCAACCGGGCAGGCTTTGCCCCAAGCGCGCCGGCAATGCAAGCGGCGCGCCCGATTTCCCCTTTGCGCGGCGAACCATACAGCCCATACCTGTATTGAATGACGGCAACACACGCCCCATATGTATACCATAGTACACAATAATCAGGGACACAGCATGACCGAAGACCAGATCATCGGCCTTCTCAGCCAGAACATCATCTATCTCGCCGCCGCGATCTTTATCATCGTGGTCATCCTCAAGGGTATCCGCATCGTGCCCCAATCCGAGAAATTCGTGGTCGAACGGTTCGGACGGCTGCATGCGGTGCTGGGGCCAGGCATCAACTTTATCGTGCCCTTCCTTGATGTGGTCCGGCACAAGATTTCGATCCTTGAGCGGCAATTGCCCACCGCCAGCCAGGACGCGATCACCAAGGATAACGTGCTGGTGCAGGTGGACACATCGGTGTTCTACCGGATCACCGAACCGGAAAAGACGGTCTATCGCATCCGCGACGTGGATGGCGCCATCTCGACCACCGTGGCCGGGATCGTGCGGGCCGAGATCGGCAAGATGGACCTGGACGAGGTGCAATCGAACCGGGCGCAACTGATCTCGACCATCAAATCCTCGGTCGAGGATGCGGTTGACGATTGGGGGATCGAGGTCACCCGGGCCGAAATCCTGGACGTGAACCTGGATCAGGCCACCCGCGACGCCATGCTGCAACAGCTGAACGCCGAGCGGGAACGCCGCGCTCAGGTGACCAAGGCCGAAGGCGCCAAGCGGGCGGTCGAACTGAATGCCGATGCCGAGCTTTACGCCGCCGAACAGACCGCCAAGGCCCGCCGCATCGAGGCCGAAGCCGAGGCCTATGCCACCGAGGTCGTGGCCCGCGCCATCGCCGCGCACGGGCTGGAGGCGGCGCAATACCAGGTGGCGCTGAAACAGGTCGAGGCGCTGAATGCGCTGGGTAATGGCGCCGGAAAACAGACCATTATCCTGCCCGCCAATGCGCTGGAGGCCTTTGGCGACGCGTTCAAACTGCTGAAAGGAGGCAAGTGATGTCGGATGCGCTCTGGTCGGTATGGTGGCTCTGGATCGCCGGTGCGCTGGCACTGGGTGTGGTCGAGATGCTGCTGCCGGGCTTCATCTTCCTGGGTTTTGCCATCGGCGCTGCACTGACTGGGCTGATGCTGCTGGCGGTGACCCCGTCGCTGCCGGTGCTGCTCTTGGTCTTCGCCGCGCTGTCACTGGCCGCATGGCTGCTGCTCAGACGCAGCTTTGCATTGCCCACGGGCCAGGTGAAAACCTTCAAGGACGATATCAACGGGTGAGGCGCAGGAGTTTTCCGGCACGGAAAACAAGCCGGAAAAATTCAATTTTTCCGGCCCCCACCCAGCAACAAGGGGTGCCCTGCCCTCTGGACGGCCCCGGCCCCATTCCCTATATAATCGCTCAGGAAACAAGCCGAGGCCCAGATGACCCACGCGACAGAACCCATGGAAGGCGCGCCGCTGATTGCGCCCTCTTCCGTCGACCACGACCTGTACGAGCCGGTGGTCGAGGCCTGCCGCACGGTCTATGACCCCGAGATCCCGGTCAATATCTTCGAACTGGGTCTGATCTATACCGTCGAGATTTCGGATGAGAACGAGGTCCGGGTGATCATGACCCTGACCGCACCCGGTTGCCCCGTGGCTGGCGAGATGCCCGGCTGGGTGGCGGCAGCGGTCGAAAGCGTGCCCGGCGTCAAATCGGTCGAGGTCGAAATGACCTGGGACCCGCCCTGGGGCATGGAGATGATGTCGGACGAGGCGCGGCTGGAACTGGGCTTCATGTGATCGGCGCAGGGCGGTTATCCACAGAAAACCGGCCCCTGTTACAAAACCTTTACCCGACCGTCATGCTGTGTTGATCCGCCTGTTACAGGCCTCGGCCAGCCTTGCCCGCGGCCGTGGTCCGGATCCCATCCACTCCCGGACCAGACATCATCACCGGCCTCGGGTCCTGCCCTACCCCCATCGTGGGATCCACACCAGAACGGGCCGCTCTTGCCCGAGAGCGGCCCCCTTTCTTTCAGCCACCCTTGAGCCAGGCCCCCAAGCGCCCTAGATTAGGGGCAACGCGCGACAATGGAGATTTTCATGTTCGGCATTCCCGGCAAGCAGGCGGTGACCATGACCCCCCGGGCGGCGACCCAGATCGCCCGCCTGATGGACAAGGGCGGCCATACCGGGCTGCGCATCGGCGTCAAGAAAGGCGGCTGTGCCGGCATGGAATACACCATGGATTATGTGGATCAGGCCGATCCGCATGACGAGGTGGTCGAGCAGGACGGCGCCCGCATCCTGATCGCACCGATGGCGCAGATGTTCCTGTTCGGCACCGAGATCGACTATGAGGTCTCGCTGCTGGAATCCGGCTTCAAGTTCAAGAACCCCAATGTGGTCGATGCCTGCGGCTGCGGGGAATCGATCAAGTTCGACGAGTCGCTCGCCAGCCGCTGATCCGGCCCGCGCCCCACACCCCGCCCGCCGCGATTGTCACGCCGCGCCACCGATGCTATCGGGGGCCGAGATTTCACAAACAGCGATTTTGGGAGAGAGCAATGCGGCGCAAACTTGCAGCAGGGAACTGGAAGATGAACGGCACCGGCGCCGCGCTCGACGCGCTGGAGGCAATTGCCGGGGCGCATTCCGCCGCCGCTGTTGATCTGCTGATCTGTCCGCCCGCCACGCTCCTTTACCGCGCTGCACAGGTCGCAGAAGGCAGCCGGGTGCGGATCGGCGGCCAGGATTGCCACGCCGTCACCGCAGGTGCCCATACCGGCGATATCAGCGCCATGATGCTAGCCGACGCCGGTGCCAGCGCCGTCATCCTTGGCCATTCCGAACGCCGCGCCGATCATGGCGAGACCGACGCGCAGGTCTGCGACAAGGCGCGCGCGGCGCTTGAGGCCGGGCTGATCGCCATCATCTGCATCGGCGAGACCCTGGCCCAGCGCGAGGCGGGCCAGACGCTCGACGTGGTCTGCGCGCAACTGGCCGGTTCGGTGCCCGACGGGATCGACGGCACCCGGGTCGTGGTCGCCTATGAGCCGGTCTGGGCCATCGGCACCGGGCTGGTGCCGACGCTGGAACAGATTGCCGAGGTTCACGACACCCTGCGCCAGCAGCTGATCGGGCGGTTCGGGTCGGAGACCGCCGAGGCGATCCGCCTGCTTTATGGCGGCTCGGTCAAGCCGGGCAACGCGGCCGAAATCTTTGCGGTTTCGAACGTGGATGGCGCGCTGGTCGGCGGCGCCAGCCTGACTGCCGCCGATTTCTCGCCCATCGTCAGCGCGCTGGAACAGGCGGCGGGCTGACACCGCCCTTTGCCCCTTGTCCGCGCCGGATGGTCAGGGGATCATGCGCGCATGACATCACAAATGCTCGTTGTGCGGCAGGCGTCGCATCAGGACCTGCCGCAATTGTTCGACCTCTACCGGCACCTCAACCCCGAGGATGTGCCGCCACCCGCGCCGGATGTGGCGCGGGACATCTTGAACCAACTGTGCCGCTACGAAGGCAGCGCCATCTTCCTGGGCGAGGTCACGGGCACCTTGGTCGCCTCCTGCACCCTGATCGTCATTCCCAACCTGATGCGGGGCGGCAGCCCCTATGGGCTGATCGAGAATGTGGTGACCCATGGCGATTTCAGAAAACGCGGATTCGGCAAGGCACTGCTTGATCATGCCTCGGCGGCGGCCTGGCAGGCGGGGTGCTACAAGCTTATGCTGCTGACCGGGTCGTCCCAGCCCGAGGTGCTGCGCTTCTATCAAGGCGCCGGGTTCGAACAGTCCAAAACCGGATTTCAGAAACGGCGCGTTCCGCCACGCCCCGAGGGGTGAGCTTCGGCCCCGCGCCCTCAGGCCCCAAGCATCAGCTTGAGGGCAAAGCCGATCAGAACCACCCCCGACACCTGCCGGAACCGGTCATATCGCGCCTGGGTCATGACAGATCGGCGCAGCAGCTGCGCCAGCGCCGAATAGGTGCCGAGCGACAGGATCGACAGGGCGCAATAGCTGGCGATCAGCAGCGCGGCCTGCGGCGCCAGGGGCTGCGCCGGGTCCAGAACCTGCGGAAACAGCGCGATGTAGAACAGCAGCGCCTTGGGATTGCTGGCCGCCAGCAGAAAGGCCTCGGCAAACAGTGCATGGGCGCGCACGGCGGGCCCGTCCGCCTCAGCTGACAGAATTTTTTCCCGCTTGACCAACAGCTTGACCCCAAGCCAGACCAGATAGGCGATGCCGATCCAGCGGAACGCCTGCCACCACAGAGGGGAGGCCATGGCAAAGGCGGTGATCCCCGCCGCGCAAAGCGTGCCGCCCAGCGCAAGGCCCAGCGCATTGCCCAGGATCGTCGGCACCACCCGCCGGGCACCCAGCTGAAGCGCCCGCCGCAGCGTGTTCAGGTTGGCAGGCCCCGGCGTGACGATATTGACCGCCGATACCATCGCAAATGTTGTCCAAAGCGCCCAGCTCATCCCCTTGCCTTCCGTGTTGAGGTCACCGCGTTCAAGTTAGCGACTTCCATCAACAAAGTTCTTTCTATATCAAAACTACATCGGCTTATTTCCCTCCATTACCGAGGTGGATTATCAAAATGACTTTCACCGAAGAACCCGCACTCGATCCCCTTGATCGCGCGATTCTGGCCGCTCTGGTGCAGGATGCGCGCAGCGGCTGGAGCGAGCTTGCCGCGCAGACGGGTGTCTCGGCTCCCACCATCCGCGAGCGGGTGCGGCGCCTGATCGACAGCGGCGTGATCCGGGGCTTTACCGCCGAAATCTCGCCCCAGGCGCTGGGATACCGGCTGGAGGCGGTGGTTCGGTTTCGCCCCCTGCCCGGTAAACGGCACATCCTGGAACAGCGGATTCAGGAAACCGATCGGATCGTGCAATGTGACAAGGTCACCGGCGAGGACGGCTTTGTCGCGCGCATCCTGCTGCGCGATATCGGCGAACTGGACCCGCTTCTGGAAACCTTTGCGCGGATGGCAACGACCCATACGTCCATCGTCAAGTCCAGCCCGGTCCGAATGCGACCGCCCGCCTTTTGAGCGGCGCAGGACAAGACTGGACCAAGACGCGCGCAGCTGCCTATCCTGCCGGTGACACATAAGGGGATCGCCATGACGGGCGCGAGCGAGCCGGGCCGATTGGGACAGCTTTACGCGACACACGCGGCGCGGTGGCACGCGTCGATCACCAGGCTCGGCTATCCCGATGCCTATGCGCGCCTGACCCGCTGCGACCTGCAGCGCCGCGCGGCCCCTGCCCGGCAGGTCCTGGATGCCGGGTGTGGCACCGGCGCTTTTGCCGAGGCCTATCTGTCGCAAAGCCGCGGGGCGAAGCCCGCCCTGACCGCCCTCGACCCCTCGCCCGAGATGCTGGATCAGGCCCGCAGCCGGCTTGCCCCATGGCAACCCGACTGCCGGCAGGGGCAGCTGGAGGATCTGACACGCCTGAGCGCCCGTTTCGACACCGTGCTGTGTGCCCATGTGGTCGAGCATGTGGCCGATCTGGGCGCGGCGCTGGAGCAATTGCGCGCGGCCCTTCTGCCGGGCGGCAGCCTGCTGCTCTCGGTCAGCAAGCCGCATTGGTGCACGGCGCTGCTGCGCTGGCGCTGGGGCCACCGCGCCTATCGTCCCGAACAGGTCTGTGCCGCCCTCGCCCATCACGGATTTGGCCAGATCGAGCCGGTTCGCTACGTCAAGGGGCCACCCTCGCGCACCAGCTGCGGCTATCGCGCGGTGCGGAAATGAAAAGGGCGGCCCCGAAGGGCCGCCCTTGCGCCGCGTCTGCGGCTGTTACTTGATGATGATCTCTGGCCCCATCAGCGCGTTGGGCAGCACCGTCGACAGCCAGGGAACATAGGTCACCAGGATCAGGAAGACGAACAGCACGGCCAGGAAGGGCAGCGCCGCGCGCACCACGCTCATCATCGGCATCCCCGCCACGCCCGAGGTCACGAACAGGTTCAGACCCACCGGCGGCGTGATCATCCCGATCTCCATGTTCACCACCATGATGATGCCCAGATGGATCGGATCGATCCCCAGTTCGATGGCGATCGGAAACACCAGCGGCGCCACGATGACCAGCAGGCCCGAGGGCTCCATGAACTGGCCGCCGATCAGCAGGATCACGTTGACCACGATCAGGAAGGTGATCGGACCCAGACCCGCCGACAGCATCGCATTGGCCACATGCTGGGGCACCTGCTCGTCGGTCAGCACATGTTTCAGGATCAGCGCGTTGGCGATCACGAACATCAGCGTCACGGTCAGCTTGCCCGCCTCGAACAGGGTGTTGCGGGTGTCCTTGTGAAAGAACGCCCCCACCAGTGCGAGCGGCCGGGTCAGCAGGCTCTTGCGCACGCCCCCGTTGTTCTCTGCCGCCAGCGGCCCCATGTCGCGATAGACGAAAGAGGCCACCAGGAAGGCATAGACCGAGGCCACCGCCGCCGCCTCTGTCGGGGTAAAGATCGCCTTGGTGATGCCGGGGATGCCGTAGATACCCACCATGATCACCACGATCAGCATTAGACCCCACAGCGCATCACGGAAACTGTCACCGATCTCGCCCCAGCCCGCCCAATCGCCCTTGGGCATGCCCTTGATCGTGGCCATGACATAGATCGCCACCATCAGCATGACACCGGCCAGAATGCCCGGAATGACGCCGGCCAGGAACATCCGGCCCACCGAGACCTCGACCGAGGCGGCATAGACCACCATCACGATCGAGGGCGGGATCAGGATGCCCAGCGTGCCCGCGTTACAGATCACACCAGCGGCGAATTCCTTGGTATATCCCGCCTGTTTCATCGCCGCGATGACGATGGACCCGATGGCCACCACCGTCGCCGGGGACGAACCTGACAGGGCGGCAAACATCATGCAAGCAAACACGCCCGAGATGGCAAGACCGCCGCGCAGATGGCCTACACAGGCGATGGCAAACCGGATGATCCGCTGCGCCACCCCGCCCGTGGTCATGAAGGACGAGGCGAGGATGAAGAAGGGGATCGCCAGCAGGGTGAAATGTCCCTCAAACGCCTGGAACAGCGTCTGCGCCACCGAGGCGAGCGAGCTGTCCGAGAAGATCAGCAGGAACAGGACCGAGCTGAAACCGAGCGCAACCGCGATGGGCACCCCGATCAGCAGGAACCCCACCACCATCACAAAGAGAAGCACCACGTCCATCAGTCATCCTTCCCCAGTTGCTCGCGAACTTCTTCCAGTTCGTCCTCGGCCTCGTGGCTGGCGATCATGCGGTCCTGGCCACCGGTCCAGATGCTGCGGGCCACTTGCAGGAACCGCCACAGCAGCAGCCCCATGCTGAGCGGCAGCACCAGATAGGGCACCAGCCGCGGCAGTTTCTCGTATTCGTCGCCCTCGTTGAACACGGTCTCCATCCAGCCCAGGATCGCCGGATGCGGGATGTCGTTGGTCTCGTACCAGCCCTTGGGCCGGAACTCGTCCTCGAACCCGGTCGGAAACACGCGCCCGGTGGTCTGCGGCAGGTTGGCGAAGTTGGACCAGTAGTCCCACGACCCCTTGAGCAGCAGCAGCGTGAACAGGATGCAGACGGTGATCGAGATCATCGCCATCACGCTGCGCCCCTTGGGCGACAGCATGTTGATGACCGCATCGACCCCCAGATGGGCGTTCTTCTTGACGGCATAGCTTGCCCCCAGCAGCACCAGCCAGCCGAACATGAACACCGTCAGTTCCAGCGCCCAGAGAATATTGTGATTGAACACGTAGCGTGCGACCACATTGGCAAAGGTAATCACCGTCATGCAGCCCAGCAGCACCGCGATGATCGTCTCTTCAATGCGATCCACCCAGCTTTCGCTTTTGTGCGGATGCATGTCCCTCGTCCCTTGTTTGTATGAAAAAGGGCGCGGACAGTCCTGCCCGCGCCCCGTCAGGCTACACCCTGATTACATCGAGGCGTTGATGGCCTGGGCGGCGTCGATCGACTCCTGGCCCACGTCGTCCACGAACTTGTCCCAGACGGGCTTCATGGTATCGACCCATTCCTGACGCTGTTCGGCAGTCAGCTGGCGCACCACGCCGCCGGCGGCCAGGATCGCGTCACGGGCCTCGTTGTTGACCTTGGTCGATTCCGCGTTGCGGGCATTGGTTACCTCTGTGAGGATGGTCAGGAACTGGTCGCGCACACCCGCATCCAGGCTGTCCAGCCAGTCGACCGAGGTCACCACCAGATAGTCGATGATGCCGTGGTTGGTCTCGGTGGTGCCGTCCTGCACCTCAAAGAACTTCTGGCCATAGATGTTGGACCAGGTGTTCTCCTGCCCGTCGACAACGCCCTGCTGCAGCGCGCCATAAACTTCGGAGAAGGCCATCTTCTGCGGGCTGGCGCCCATCGCTTCCATCTGCGCGACCAGCACATCCGAGGACTGCACGCGGAACTTAAGCCCGTTGGCATCGGACGGCACCAGAAGCGGCTTGCTCGCCGACATCTGCTTCATGCCGTTGTGCCAGTAGGCCAGGCCCTGAAGGCCACGCTTCTGCATGCTGTCGAGCAGCGCCTGACCGGCATCCGAGGTCTGGAACGCGTCCACCGCATCCACGTTCTTGAACATGAAGGGCAGATCGAAGAGGCGGAATTTCTTGGTGAATTTCTCGAATTTCGACAGCGAGGGCGCGGCCAGCTGCACATCGCCCTGCAACATCGCCTCGAGCACCTTGTCATCATTGTACAGGGTCGAGTTCGGATAGACCTCCATGCACATGGTGCCGTTCATCTCGGCATTGACGCGCTCGGCCAGAAGCGAGGCAGCGATCCCCTTGGGGTGCTTGTCGGTATTGGTCACGTGGGCGAATTTCACCACGATCTCGCCATCGTCGCAGGCGGCGATGGCGGCACCGGCGGTGACGGTCAAGGCCAGCGCGGTAGCGGCGGTTGTCAGGAATTTCATGTCTTTTGTCCTCCCAAAAGTCTGTCACATGCTCCTCGGACGCCAGAGGCGCCACATGGGGGCAGTGAAACGAATCGCCCGGCAGCGCTCAAGACATCTCGCCACGGGTCGGAAGAATGTGAATTTATGAAATAAATTCAGAAAGTTGCGAGTGCTTCCGATTCGAATTCAGAGCGGCGACAAAAGCCGTTGTGCAGGATCTCGCACAGCTCTGCGCAGCCTTGTGCGGATTTTCGCACAAGGTTGCGAATCGCACGCCACCGCTTGCCCGGGGCGTTGGCCAAGAAAATTCGTCGAATTTTCTTGGCGCCTGCCGCGATCGCGTTGCTAGCGGCGATAGGCTTCGGGCTTGATGCCGTAGCGGGCCAGCTTGTCGTAAAAGGTCTTGCGCGGCAGTTTCAGCGCCTGTGCCGCCTCGACGGCGCGGCCGTTGTGGCGCCCCAGCGCCGCGATCAGCAGCGTGCGTTCCACCCGTGCCATCTGCTCGGCCAGCCCCAGCTCGGCGGCCTCGCTCACCTCCTCGGGCATGCCCAGCACGAAACGCATGGCCGCCGACATCAGCGAGCGCGCGTTACCGGGCCAATCCTGCGCCATCAGCGCCGCAAGATGGTCGGGCGTCACGGCAGGCGTGGCGATGCCGGCCTGTTCCGCCGCCTGCATCACGTAATGGCGAAAGATCACCGGGATATCCTCGGGCCGTTCCGCCAACGCCGGAATGCGTACTTGCATCCCCTCCAGCCGATAGAACAGGTCGGCGTTGAAACTCCCCTTCCCCACCAGCGCGGCCAGATCGGCGGTGCTGCCCGCCAGCAGCCTTGCGCCACCGGCCTGTTCCATCTCTTCCAGCAGCGCGTATTGCGCCGCCTGCGAGAGGGCCGAAACCTCGTCCAGGAACAGCGAGCCCTGCGCGGTCTCGGAGCTGAGCCGGGACAGCTCGGCCGCGTCCAGCCCGGCTGCGGCCCGTTTGACAAAACCGCCCAGCGCGCGCGGAGACATCAGGTGGATCACCTCGGCCACTTTGGAAATACCGCTGCCCGCCGGACCGGTCACCAGCACCTCGGCACCGGTGGGGGCGACGCCGCGCACCCGCTCGCGCAGTGCCTCGGCCCGGGCCGAAGTGCCAAACAGCATCCGCGCCGCCGGATCCCCCCGGTCAAGCTGCCGTTTCAGCGCCCGGGTCTCTAGCACCTGCGCGCGCGCCGCCATGGCGCGCGCGATCACCGCCAGCAGGTCGGCGGCGGCACAGGGTTTTTCCAAGAAATCAAAGGCGCCATCCCCCATGGCGCGCACCGCCATCGGTATGTCCCCCTCGCCGGTCAGCAGGATCACCGGCAGATCCGGGTCGATATCCTGCGCATAGGACAGCAGGTGGAACCCGTCGCGCCCAGGCATACGGATATCGGACACGATGACCCCGTCGAAAGTGGCAGTGATATGATCCTTGGC
Organism: Ruegeria pomeroyi DSS-3; assembly: GCF_000011965.2. Classification (NCBI taxonomy): domain Bacteria; kingdom Pseudomonadati; phylum Pseudomonadota; class Alphaproteobacteria; order Rhodobacterales; family Roseobacteraceae; genus Ruegeria; species Ruegeria pomeroyi. The sequence goes on from NC_003911.12 coordinate 2,783,876, forward strand.
CGCGACAAAGGACCCGGCCGTCTGAACCGCGTAATCGGCCAGATCCAGCGTCTGCCCCAGCGCCTCGCGCACCGCCGCGTCGTCATCGACCAGCAGGACCTTTCCGATCATGCCGCTGCCTCCTCTTGCCAGGGGTCAAGCTCGACCGTGAATTCGGCGCCGCTGCCGGTATTGCTGCCCCGGATATTGCCGCCAAAGCTTTGCACCAGCCCGTAAGAGATCGACAGACCCAGGCCCATCCCCTCGGAACTGCCCACCGCCTTGGTGGAATAGAAGGGTTCGAACACCTTCTCGGGTTCCTTCAACCCCGGGCCGCAATCCTGTACTCGCACCAGCAACCGGGGGCCGGTCTCGATCGCGATGCGGATATGGCGCCGGTCCTGATCCATCATCGCATCGGCGGCATTGGTGATCAGGTTGACAAAGACCTGGGTCAGCCTCACCTCGCCGCCGCGGGCAGAGACCGGGCCGACGGTGCCCGGGTTCCAGTCGAGCGTCACCGCATGCTCACGCAGCCGCGCCTCGGTCAGTTCCACCGCCGCCTCGATCACCTGCACCAGATCGACCCGGCCCACCGGTTCGCTCTCGTTGCGGGCGAATGCGCGCAGGTTCTTGATGATCCGCGCCATCCGCGCCGCCATGTCCGAAATGCGGCCCAGGTTTTCGCGCGCCTTGTCGGTCTTGCCCCGTGCCAGAAAGGCGGTGCCGTTATCGGCAAATTGCCGGATCGCCATCAGCGGCTGGTTCAACTCGTGGCTGATACCCGCCGACATCTGCCCCAGCGCGCTCAGCTTGCCAGCCTGCACCAGTTCGGCCTGGGCGCGCTTCAGCGCCGCCTCGGCCTCTTGCCGTTCGGCCACCTCGCGGCGCAGCGCGCTGTTGGCGGCGGTGAGCGCCCGGGTACGCTGGGCCACCCGGCTTTCCAGAACCTGATTGGCCTCGGACAGGGTGCGGCGACGCTCGGTCGCCAGAAAAAGCATGGCGCCAAAGGCCAGGCAGATCGCCGCCACCGCCGCCGCCTGCAATCCGGCGATGCGGCGGGCAGGCGCCACGTCGACCAGCACCTCGCCCGTCATGCCGATCACCGGCAGCGGCCGGGTCATGTGCAGGGCCCGTGCTGGCAGATAGGGCCCCCAGTCAAGCCGCCAGATCTCGTGCCCGCCCACCCGGTAAGCGGCGAATTCATGTGCCGGTCCCTTGGCGGGCGCCAACCCGGCCTTGCCGGCGGGGCGGGTCCAGAACAGCAGTTCCGAGCGGTTGGAGACGAATACCTCGCCCCGGTCATCGGTAAAGAACACGGCGGGCGTATTGCCGCGCCAGGTCTGTTCGATATCGGCCACATCGGCGATCACGATCAGGGCGCCCATCACCCGGCCATCCGCGCCAAAGGAGGGCGCGGCATAGGCATAGGCGCGGCGGAACGCACCGGGCAACAGCCCGTGTTCGCTGCCAAGCGCGCCATGCATGGCGCGGCGAAAGGCGGGCCAGCGCGCCACATCCTTCCCCGCTGCCCCATGCGCCGAGGCCAGAACCCGACCGTCGGGCGCAGCAAACAGCACGTCCAGCGCGGCGGTCTTGTCGGCGACCTCCAGCAGCAGCGCCTGCGCCGCGGGACGGCGGACGGGCTGCTCCAGCCCCTTGAGCGCGGGATGTTCGGCCATCAGCACGGCCAGTTCCTGATAGACCTGCAACTGTGTACCCAACCGGTCGCTGGCCAGTTCCAGATCGGCCTCGGCCCGGCGGGCCAGCTGGCTTAACGCCTGACCATAGCCATAGGTCCAAACACCGGCGGCCAACAGGGCCACCGCCGCCAGAAACCCCGAAATGACCCACCAGCGCCGCATATCCTAGGGTCTTGCACCCTCGGGCGGCCAAGGCAAGAGGGCAGCGCGCCCCCTCACAGCGGCAGGACGGTGGTGGATTTGATCTCCTCCATCGACAAGAGCGCGGTGACATTGTGCACCCGCACCTCGGAGATCAGCGCCTGATAGAAGGCATCATAGGCGCGGGCATTCTTGACGCGCACCTTGAGGATATAGTCGATATCGCCCGCCAGCCGGTGCGCCTCCTGCACCTCGGGGCGGTCCTGAAGCGCCTTGAGGAACTGTTGCTGCCATTCCGCCTCGTGTTCCGAGGTGCGGATAAGGACAAAGAAACAGGCCTCGAATCCCAGCGCCTCGGGGTCGAGGATCACCGTCTGCTGACCGATCACGCCAGCCCCCTTGAGCTTGCGAATGCGATTCCAGACCGGGGTCTTGGAACTGCCGACCCGGCTGGCGATCTCGTCCAACGACTGGCTGGCATCGCGTTGCAGCTCGACCAGAATTTTCCGGTCCGTTTCGTCAATGCGCACTGACATTCTGGTTTTTCCTCAAAATCCGAACTCATGTCCCTTGCTGCCACCAGCGCGGAACGAATGTCCTTATTTGGCGCGGCATATGGAGCTTGATAGGGAATATTTCCTATATTGAGAGGCAAGTCAAACAGGAGACAGGTCGCATGACAGCCTCGCGCATATACCCGGGTTCCGGACATGTCGATTTTGTCGGCGCAGGTCCCGGCGATCCCGATCTGCTGACGGTCGCGGCGCTCAAGGCGTTTGCGGCGGCGGATGTGGTTCTGCATGACCGGCTGATCAGCGATGCGGTGCTGGCACTGGCGGGTGAAACCGCCACGCTGGTCGATGTGGGCAAGGCCGGGTTCGGCCCCTCGTGGAAGCAGGGCGACATCGACGCGCTGCTGGTGGACCATGCCAGCCGCGGCGCCCGGGTGGTGCGGCTGAAATCGGGCGATCCGACCGTGTTCGGACGCCTGGATGAAGAGATCGACGCGGTCTCGGCCGCCGGGATCAGCTGGCGCATCGTGCCGGGCATCACCGCCGCCTCGGCGGCGGTGGCGGGCATCGGGCAGAGCCTGACCCGGCGCGGGCGCAACAGCGCGGTGCGCTTTCTGACCGGCCATGACATGCAAGGCTTTGCCGATCACGACTGGACGGCCCTGGCCCGCCCCGGCGCGGTGGCCGCGATCTATATGGGCAAGAAATCGGCCCGCTTCGTTCAGGGGCGGCTGATCATGCACGGCGCCGACCGCGCCACCCCGGTGACGCTGGTGGAAAACGCCTCTCGCCCGGATCAGCGGGTGCTGGCCACCACGCTTGATCGCCTGCCCGCCGATCTGGCCGCCGCCGAGATGGACGGCCCCGCCCTTACCTTTCTGGGTCTGGCCCCGCGCGATGCGGCGACCGCCCTCAGCACGATCAACAAGGAGCTTGCCTGATGGCCCGCGCATTCACTCCCAAGGTTGTCACCGCCAATGACCTGCTCGATGGCGACGTGATCTATCAGACCGCCGATGACCGCTGGTCGCGCGTGCTGTCCGAGGCCGAGCTGATCACCGACGAGGCGCACGCGCAGCTGCGGCTGCTGGACGCCTCGCGCCAGGCCGCCCGCGTCGTGGGCGCCTATCTGGCCGATGCCCGCCCCGGCCCGAACGGCCCTGAACCCGTACATTTTCGAGAGGATTTCCGCCGGACCGGCCCGTCCAACTATGCCCATGGCAAGCAGGAAACCTCTCCGCAGCCCCGGACCTGAGCCACAGGCCCTTCCCCCCTCAAAAGGCCCCGGCTCCGGGGCTGCACCCAAGGACAGCCAGACATGTATCGCTATTCCGAATTCGACACCGCCTTTCTTGCCGAGCGCAACGCCCAGTTCCGCGCCCAGGTGGAACGCCGCATCGACGGCTCGCTGACCGAAGACGAGTTCAAGCCGCTGCGCCTGATGAACGGGCTCTACCTGCAACTGCACGCCTATATGCTGCGGGTGGCGATCCCCTATGGCACGCTGAACGCGGCCCAGATGCGGCAGCTGGCGCTGCTGGCAGAGAAATGGGACAAGGGTTACGGCCATTTCACCACCCGCCAGAACATCCAGTACAACTGGCCCAAGCTGCGCGACGTGCCCGACATGCTGGACGCGCTGGCCGAGGTCGGGCTGCACGCGATCCAGACCAGCGGCAACACCATCCGCAACGTGACCGCAGACCATTTCGCCGGTGCCGCGGCGGATGAGGTGGCCGACCCCCGCCCCTATGCCGAACTGCTGCGCCAGTGGTCGACCGACCATCCCGAGTTCCAGTTCATGCCGCGCAAGTTCAAGATCGCCATCACCGGATCCGCCAATGACCGTGCGGTGATCAAGGCGCATGACATCGGCCTGCAACTGGTGGTGCGCGACGGCGTACTGGGCGCCCGCGTCATCGTTGGCGGCGGGCTGGGCCGCACGCCGATGATCGGGCAGGAGCTGAGCCCCTTTGTCGCCTTTGACGATCTGCTGGCCTATCTCGAAGCCACCGTTTCGGTGTGGAACCAGATCGGGCGGCGCGACAACAAGTACAAGGCACGCATCAAGATCACCGTTTTCGAGCACGGGATCGAGGCGATCCGGGCTCGGGTGAACGAGCGGTTCGTCAAGGTGCGTGGCCGGTTCAAGGGCGCCGACATGGCGCTGCTGGACGAGATCAAGGGGCATTTCGCTCCTCCGTCCTGGCGGACGTCCTCGCTGGCGCCGTTCGAAGCGGCCTATGCCAAGGATCCGGTGTTCCGCTCCTGGGTCGATACCAATATCGCCGCCCACAAGCAGGCCGATCATGCCATTGTCACCATCTCGCTCAAGGCGCATGGCGCCACCCCGGGCGACGCCACCGCCGAACAGATGCGGGTGATGGCCGATCTGGCCGAGCGCTATGGTTATGACGAGCTGCGCATCAGCCACGAGCAGAACGTGATCCTGCCGCATGTGCACAAATCCGACCTGCCCGCGATTCATGCCGAGCTGGCCGCAAACGGGCTGGGCACCGCCAATATCGGCCTGATCAGCGATATCATCGCCTGCCCCGGCATGGATTACTGCGCGCTGGCCACTGCCCGCTCGATCCCCGTGGCACAGGAGATTGCCACCCGCTTCGAAGAGCTGAAGCTGGAGCATGAGATCGGCGCGCTCAAGATCAAGATCTCGGGCTGCATCAATGCCTGCGGCCATCACCATGTGGGCCATATCGGCATCCTCGGTCTCGACCGGGCGGGCGTCGAGAACTATCAGATCACCCTTGGGGGCGACGCCACCGAAACCGCCGCCATCGGCGAGCGGACCGGCCCCGGCTTTGCCTATGACCAGATCGTTCCGGCGGTTGAACGGATCGTGGAAACCTATCTGGATCAGCGGCGTGACCGCGAGGAGAGCTTTATCGAGACCTATCGCAGGGTTGGCATGGCGCCGTTCAAGGCGGCGCTGTATCCCGAGGCCCGCGCCGATGCCGCTTGACGAGATCCAGACGGAACTGGGCCGCGACCGGAGCGTTTTGACGCAGAAGGTCGCGGCGCTCAACGCCCGCTACAAGCATCACAGCGCCACCGATGTCATGCACGGGGCGCTACGCGAGGCGGGCGATATCGCACTGGTGTCAAGCTTTGGCGCGGAATCGGTGGTGTTGTTGCACATGGCGGCGGTGATCGACCGCCAGGTGCCGGTGTTGTTCATCGACACCCAGATGCTGTTTGCCGAAACGCTGGTCTATCAGCAGGAGGTGAGCGAGCGTCTGGGCCTGAAGAACGTGCAGGTGATCCGCGCCGCCGAGGATGACGTTGCCCGCGACGACCCCTATGGCGCCCTGCGCCTGCGCGATACCGATGCCTGCTGCACCCTGCGCAAGACGATCCCACTGCAACGAGCGCTGTCGGGCTATGACGGCTGGATCACCGGGCGCAAGCGGTTTCAGGCCGGCACCCGCGCCGCGCTCGACTTCTTCGAGGTCGAGGACGGCACCGGCCGGATCAAGGTCAACCCGCTGGCCCATTGGGCCCCCGAGGACGTGCGCGCCTATATGGAGGAAAACCGCCTGCCCCGGCATCCGCTGGTGGCACAGGGATACCCCTCGATCGGCTGCGCACCCTGCACGTCGCCGGTGGCGCCCGGAGAGGACCCGCGCGCCGGACGCTGGCGCAACCAGAACAAGGAAGAATGCGGCATCCATTTCGTCGATGGCAAGATGGTGCGCAACGGAGACAAGACATGACTGTGATCGTGACCGACCAGGGCTTTCAGCCCGAAGACTGGACCGACGGATTCGTCGCCCTGGGCGATGTGGCCAATGACGTGGTGGCGCTGGACGTGCCCGCCGATGCCGACCCCGACACGCTGGCCACGCGGTTGGACCGGGTGCGGATGGTACGGGTGGATTTCCCCTCGTTCGCCGATGGGCGCGGCTTTACCATCGCACGCACCCTGCGCCTGCACGGTTATACCGGGCGGCTGCGGGCCAAGGGCCATGTGCTGGCCGATCAATATGCCATGGCGCGGCGCGCCGGGTTCGACGAGGTCGAGATTGACGCGGCCCTTGCCGATCGCCAGCCCGAGGCGCAGTGGCTGGCCCGGGCCGACTGGCAGGCGCATGACTATCAGGCCCGTCTGCGCGGCTGACCTGACGTCCAATTTCGTTAGTACGCTAATGAAAATGGGGAGACATTCCCCTTTTCATGATGTATGTCAAAGACTAGAGAGAGGCGCCGGCTTACCGCACCGGTGACATGAAACATGACCGAGATGAGACCCGTGACCGAAGCCGCTGCCATCAAGGCCCCCACCCTTCCCGACTCCCAGACCGTAACGCAAGTGAAACACTGGACCGACCGGTTGTTCTCGTTCCGTGTCACGCGCCCCGCCAGCCTGCGCTTCCGCTCGGGCGAATTCGTGATGATCGGGCTGTTGGGCGACAATGGCAAACCGCTTCTGCGCGCCTATTCCATTGCCTCACCCGCCTGGGACGAAGAGCTGGAATTCTACTCGATCAAGGTGCAGGACGGGCCGCTGACCTCGAAGCTTCAGCATATCCAGCCCGGGGACGAGATCATCCTGCGGCCCAAGCCGGTGGGCACGCTGGTGCATGACGCGCTGTTGCCCGGCAAGCGCATCTGGTTCTTTGCCACCGGCACCGGTTTTGCACCCTTCGCCTCGCTTCTGCGCGAGCCGCAGACCTATGAGGATTATGACGAGGTCATCATCACCCATACATGCCGCGAGGTGGCGGAACTGGAATATGGCCGCCAGCTGATCGAGGAGATCCGCCAGGACGAGCTCTTGGCCGAACTGATGGGCGAAGGCTTTGCCGACAAGATCCGCTATTACCCCACCACCACCCGCGAAGAGAGCCCGCGCATGGGCCGCATCACCGAACTGCTCAAGGACGGCACCGTATTCGCCGATCTCGGCATCGACGGCGGCATCAAGGCGGAAACCGACCGCGCCATGGTCTGTGGCAGCCTTGCCTTCAACCATGACATCAAGGCCATTCTCGAAGGGTTCGGCCTGACCGAAGGCGCCAATTCCGACCCGCGCGAGTTCGTGATCGAAAAGGCCTTTGTGGGCTGAGTTTCGGCCCGGGTCGCGGCCCGGGCCAACCCGAACGGCACATATCCCCTTTTTTAAGGGTCTGCCCGCCGATGCCGCTTGAAACGCGGGGCGGGCCGGTTTACCTTCCGGCCTCGAATTTCTGGCAACAACAAAGGAATATTCCCATAGCCCGCAGACCCCACAACGCGCCGCCGCAACGCGACACCGGCCCGCGCGTCAATGACAAGATCCGTGCCTCCGAAATCCGCCTGATCGGCGCAGATGGTGAAAATGTCGGTGTCGTGCATCCCGCCAAGGCCATGGCCATGGCCGAGGAAGCCGGGCTCGATCTGGTCGAGATTTCCCCCAATGCCACGCCCCCGGTCTGCAAGATCATGGACTTTGGCAAATACAAGTACGAGCAGCAGAAGCGCGAAAGCGAAGCGCGCAAGAAGCAGAAGATCATCGAGGTCAAAGAGGTCAAGTTCCGCCCCAACACGGACACGCATGACTATGAGGTCAAGATGCGCAACGTGTACAAGTTCCTGGAAAACGGGGACAAGGTGAAGGTTACACTGCGCTTTCGCGGGCGCGAGATGGCGCACCAGAACCTGGGTCGTGAATTGCTGGAACGGGTGGCGGAAGACGTCAAGGAAATGGGCAAGATCGAGAATATGCCCAAGATGGAAGGCCGTCAAATGATCATGATGATCGGCCCGTTGCCGCAGAAGTAATCCTGCACGCAGCGCAAAGGTCTACCCCCGCCGCATCCCGGCGGGGTTTTCTTTTGGGCACGGGCAAAATCTCGCCAGAGATTTTGCTTGCAGAGTTTGCTTTGGCAAACTCTGTTGCCGGCGCGCCGGGTGGGTTGCCCTCGGGGTGGAAGGGCCGATCCGCTCCGCGATGGCTCGATCCGCCCTACGGGCGTCCTCGCCCCACAAGCCCGCTTAACCCGTCAAGCGGTCTGCGAATCCGTTTTTGGCCCGCTCTCTGAAGCGCCCGCGCGCCCTGCACGAGGTTGTGGGCGGGTCGGGATCTCCTTGAGTAGTCCGCCGACCCCCATCGCGGCGATGTCGCGGCCTGTCACCGGCACCCCGCAGGCCACCCGTGACAGCACCCAATCCGCGCCGTTCAGCGCAGGTGAACGGGCACAGCCCGGCAGGCCGATCACCGGACGCGCCCCGAGCGCGCCCAGAAACAGCAGGTTACCCGGATCGACCGGCATGCCGAACCGCTCGACTGCGCCGCCCGCCGCGCGGAGGGCGGCGGGGGCCACATCCTCGGGGTCCGAGGTGGCCGAGCCGGTGAGGATCAGCACCATGTCACCGGAGATTTCCGAGATCGCCGCCGCCAGGTCGCCACCGCGATGGGGCACCAGCCGCAGGTCGTCGAGTGTCAGGCCCAGCGCCTCGACCCGGCCCCGGATCGCAGCGATACCCTTGTCATTGGGCGGGCCGCCCGGGATCTCGGTGACCACCAGCCCCGCGCTGCGCAGTACCGGCGAGGCCAGGCGGATCGCACCCCGCGCGGCCTCTACCGCGCGGGTCACATCGGCCTGAGGCACCGCATAGGAGATCACCTTGATCGTGGCCACCATGCCGCCCGGCCCCATCTGCTGATGCTGCGGCACCGTGGCCACGGTGATCATCGGATGCACCAGGTTGAAGCGCTCGATCGCGGCCACGTCGAGGCAAACCACCCCCGGCCCCTCGGCCAGCAAGTTGACGCGACCGGTAAAGGGCGCGCTCACCCGCAGCCCGGCGGCGCCCGGATCGGGCGCCAGCGCGGCGGCCAGTTGCCGAGCGGCGTCATCCTCGTGACAATCGCCGGGGTCAAGCCGCGCCACGATCACCTCGGCGATGCCCGCCTGAGCCAGCTGTTCCAGATGCCCGGGTTCCAGCCGCAGCCCCTTGCGCAGCTTCTTCGGCCCCGCCTGCACCGAATGGGCCAGGATCGCACCGTCGGCCCCGGCAACCGGGACGGGGCCGAACCTCATGCCCGGCCCCGCAGTACAGCCGTCATTTGCGCCAGGATCGCCACCGCGATCTCGGCCGGGCCCGCCGCCCCGATATCGAGGCCGACGGGCCCGTGAATGCGCCCGATCTGTGCCTCGGTGAACCCGGCCTCCTGCATCCGGGCAACCCGTTTCGCATGGGTCCGGGTGGAGCCCAGCGCGCCGATATAGAACACATCCGCGGCCAGCGCCGCCTCAAGCGCGGGATCGTCCAGCTTGGGGTCATGGGTCAGCAGCACCAGCGCGGTGCGCGCATCAAGACCCAGCTTTGCCACCGCCTCGTCGGGCCAGTCATGCAGGATGGTCTCGCCGGGAAAGCGCGCGTCGCTGGCAAAGGCCTCGCGCGGGTCGATCACCACCGGATCATAGCCCGCGATACGCGCCATTGGCACCAGCGCCTGGGCGATATGCACCGCGCCCACGACGATCAGCCGCAGGGGCGGGTTGTGCACGGCGACAAATGTCCGCCCATCCTCGTCGAAGCCGGACCGGTCCATTCGCATCCGTTCAGGATAGGCATCACGCACCAGCGCCCTGGTGCCGCGCGCGGTATCGACCACATAGGCCAGCGCCTGACGGGAGGCGCGGGCGGCGACCAGCTCGGCCAGCATCACCTCGGACAGGACCTGGCCCACCGGCTCGACCAGCACGCGGATGGTGCCGCCACAGGCCAGACCCACGGCAAAGGCGTCCTCGTCGCTGACCCCGAATTCCAGCAGGCGCGCCTGACCTTCCTCCAGCGCCTCCAGCGCCTCGACGATCACCGCGCCCTCGACACAGCCGCCCGAGACCGATCCCTCGATCCGGCCATCGCCGCCGATCACCAGTTGCGCGCCCACCCGGCGCGGGGCGCTGCCCCAGGTTTCCACCACCGTGGCCAGGGCTGCGCCCAGCCCTTGGCGGTGCCAGGCCAGCGCGGTTTCGGGTGCGTTGTCAAATCGTTCCATAGATGCCTCCACCCGATCAGTATGGCGCGCGGCGCGGCCATTTCAATGGGGCGAAAGTAGGGGCAAGTCAGCGCGCGTCGCAAATAAATTGCGGCCCGGCGGGAACACAAACGCCGGGCCGCGCATGCATGGCCAGGGAAGAATGCGCGAGAGCCATGCAAACGGAAGTGAAGGAGCGCCTATTCGGCCGGCGCCGTGCGCGGCACGCCCTCCCCCATCAGCCGGTCCGGCAAGGCAAAGGCCAGCGCGACAAACCCCAGCCCCAGAACCAGCCCAAGGATGTCGCCCGGCAGCGTGGTCAGCCCCTCGTATTTGGCGCCCGGCACGCTGCCCAGCGTCACCGCGCCGCCCGCGATCTTGTCGAGCAGGCCGCTCGCCTTCCACGCCGGATAGGTCACCATATAGGCGGCAGCGCCCAGCAGGCCACCGGCGATGAAGAACAGCGCATCCTTGCGGCCCGAGGCCGCCGCGACCACGCCGGTGCCGGGGCAATAGCCCGCCGCAGCCCAGCCCGCACCCAGCATCAGACCGCCCAGAAAGACGCCCAGATAGGCGGTCTTGACCGACATGTGACCCACATCGACAAGGCCCAGCATCTGGCCACCGAACATCAGTGCCGAACCGGTGCCGATCGCCAGCAGGATCGCCTTGGCCAGGCGCAGATCGGTCAGGTTCAGCATGCGGTTGATCACGTTCGGGTTGGCGGCGCCGACCCGGTCCAGCACGGCGCCGAATGCGGCCCCGATCACGATTGCGAGAATGATCGACGTCATGGCTCAGACCTCCTTGCGAAACATCAGGATGGAAACGGGAATGGCGGCGGCAAAGGCCCCGGCGGCAAAGATGTACCCGCTGAGCGCCGTCTGCATCATGCCCGACATCATGTGGCCCGAGGTGCAGCCCCCGGCCAGGCGTGCACCGTAGAGCACGATGAAACCGCCCAGAAAGGCCACCGCATAGCGCTTGACCGCGCTGTCGCCGAAATTGGCCCGCCAGAGCGCGGGGATTGCCCGTTCGGCCCGATCCAGCCCGCCGCGCGCCATCAACGACAGGAACCCGCCCAGCATCATCGCCAGCACGAAGACAAAGGAGTAGTTGAGCGGATTGGCCACCGACTTGGCATATTTGCCGCCCGACTTGGCCAGATAGGCATTGGTCGAGGTATAGCCCTCCTCGGTCTTGGTCACGAGGTCCGTCATCACCGCATCAGCCAGGATGCCGTCGAGAATGACGAACTGGGTCGACACCCCGATGGGTTTGACCAGCAGCACGGCGGCAAAGAAGACCAGCCCCAAGAGCAGCCCTCCGATTTTCCAGTTGAGTGTCATGGGTCTCCCCTCTTGCAGAGTCACATTCTGCATTACGAATACATTACATATTCGATTTCCGGCATGACATAGATCAAATGGACCCGGGCCGTTTCAACCTGCGTCCTGGGGATCGGCCTAACGGGAAAGCTCGGCGTCGATCTCGCGGCTGAGCGCGTTGGCCCGGTCGGCGATCTTGTCCAGCAGGCCGATCCGCGCGATCTGGTCCTGCCGCCCGGTCCAGAGGCCCGGCGGATAGCCCAGCCGCCCCGCCAGCGCCACCACCTCGGACCAGGCCTGATCGAGAAACGGATCGACCTGCGCGCGGCTCAGCCCCGTTGCCGATTGCACCGTATCGCTCAGCGCCACCGACAGCCGGATCGCCCGATGCAGCGCCGGGGGATGGCCTCGATCATAGCGCGCCGGGGCGTCCGGCGCGGCCCGGTCGAGCAACATGAACAGGGTGACGATGCCGCTCAGATGCAGGTAAAACTCGCTGGTCATATGGTCGGGATCGGCAAAGCGTGGCGCCTCCCCTTTGGTCCAGCCGGCAAAGCCGGTGGCGTTCAGGCACATGTCGACCGCACTCAGATCGGCATCGAATTCCAGCAGCTGCACCAGTTCACCCTTCGCCCCGGCGCCTGCCGCCATCGCCAGCCCCTCGTCGACAAAGCCCTGCCCACCCGCCGCACGCAGGCGGGCGATATGGTCTCGCCCGTGATGGGCGATCTCGTGGAAATAGATGAATTCGACGGCGCGGCCATAGGCCTCCTTGAGATAGGACAGCGGGTCGGTGCCATTGCCGCCCCTCACCTCTGGGAACAGCAGCACCCCGCCCGGCGCGGGCGGCGGCGGGCGCAGATCAGCGACCTGCCAGCCGAAGCGATCGGCCAGGAAACGGGAACTGCCAAGCAGCATGTGCAGCGCGTTCCATAGACCCCGTAACAGCCCGCCATGCAGGTACACCGCGCGCCGGGCGCCTGCCTGAATGGCGCGGGCATTGACCTGATCAGACCCCGGCAACAGCCAGGTCTGGCAGCGCTGCAGACGCGGCCAGACCCGGTGCTGCCGCAGAAAGGGCTGGTTGACGGCGATGACATGCCCGGCCAGCGCCAGCGCCGGATCATCGCCCTGCCGCGCGGTATCCGGGTCGAGCGCGCCACCGGCGCCGGTGGCATAGGGATAGGCTGTCCAGAAGGCGCGGTCGCTGTCCCGCAGCGCGCTCACCCGGCGAGCGCCGCCATCAGCCGCGCCTTTTCGCCCATATCGTCGGCTTGCGAGATCACCTCGGCCAGTTCCTCGAGCGAGGCGATGGAATGGCCCGCGCGAAAGCTGTCCACATGGGGCAGCATGGCGCGGATGCCGCGCGCCTTGGGGGCGAACTCGGACCAGCGCAACAGCGGGTTCAGCCAGATCAGCCGGCGGCAGGACAGGTGCAGGCGCTGCATTTCGGCGGCCAGCGCATCTGGGTCGTCGCGGTCGAGCCCGTCGGTGATCAACAGCACCACCGCGCCCTGCCCCATCACCCGGCGCGACCAGTCGCGGTTGAAGGCGTGCAGGCAGGCGCCGATGCGGGTGCCCCCTTCCCAATCCTGCGCCTCGGCCCCGGCGGCCTTGAGCGCGGCATCGACATCGCGCTGGCGCAGGTGGCGGGTGACATTGGTCAGGCGCGTGCCAAAGGTAAAGGCATGCACCTTGGCCCAGCCCTGCCCCTTGGCATTGGACACCGCATGGAGAAAATGCAAAACCATTCGGCTGTACTGACTCATCGACCCTGAAATATCGCAAAGCACGATCAGGTTCGGCCAGCGCAGTCGCGGCTGCGCCTTGGCGATGTCGCGCAGCTCGCCGCCCCGGCGCATGGCGGCGCGCAGGGTGCGGGCGCGGTCGATGCGGGGGCCAAGCTGCGCCGCCTGCCTGCGACGTGACGGGATCGGTTTCACCGGCAGCGTCAGGCGGGCCAGCATCCGCTTGGCGCGGGCCACCTCCTCGGTGCTCATCTGCTCGAAATCCAGCGTCTTGAGCTTTTCCTCGGCGGACATGGTGAGCGAGGCGTCGACCTCGATCAGGGTCTCCTCGCCCTCCTTCTCGGGTTCGGGTTCGGGCAGTTCGGGCTGGATACCGTCAAGCAGCGCTTCGGCGGCGCGTTTCTCGGCCGCCTGGGCGCTGCGCTCCTCCTGCACACCGCGAATGGCGGGCAGCATCATCGACATCATATGTTCCAGATAGCGCGGGTCACGCCAGTAGAGGCGGAAGACCTGGGCAAACACGGCGCGATGCTCGGGGCGGTTCACGAAGCAGGCGTGCAGCGTCCAGTAGAAATCGCGCTTCTCGGTGAACCCTGCCGCTTCGACCGCGCGCACCGCGTCGATGACGCGACCCGGCCCGATCGGCAGACCCGCCTTGCGCAGGGCCCGGGCGAAATGGGTGATGTTATGGGCAAGCCGCGGGTTTTCCGGCAGCGCCAGCGGGGCATATTCAGGCATGACACCCGCCCACGGCGTTTCGATCGGCCGCTTTTCGTGTTATACTGGCACCATTCTTCACGACCAAAATCCGTTTTTCACCCTGCATTCAAAGGAAAGACCATGAGCGATCTGATCTCTACACATGCCCTGCTGGCGCCCGAGGCACAGCATCCGCAACGCTCGGACCTGTGCATCGAGCGCGTCGGCGATACCGCCGCGTCCGCCGGTTTCAATCCCGGCCTGGAGCGCGCGGCGGACCTGACCGAGACCAGCGTCTCGGGCTTTGCCGAGGCGCGCGAGGCCAGCGCCGCCGGAATGGCCGATGACGAGCTGGACGCGCTGATGAACCCGACCGGATTCCAGACCGAGGTGGTGATCGGCTTTGACGACCGGATCCGCATCAGCCCCGCCAACCGCTGGCCCTGGGCGGTGCATGGCCATATGGAGATGACCTTTCCCGATGGCCGCCGCTTCATCGGCTCGGGCACGATGATCAACCGTCACCACGTGCTGACGGCGGGCCATTGCGTGTTTTCCCGCGACAATGGCGGCTGGGCGACCGAGGTGATCTTTCAGGCCGCGCGCGACGATGGCGCGCTGCCCTTTGGCACCAGTTCGGCGGTGCGGCTGCTGTCGGTGGCGGGCTGGACCAATGGCGAGAACCCCGAGTTCGACATGGGGATGCTGATCCTGGGTGACGAGCTGGGCGAGCGCACCGGCTGGCATGGCATCGTCACCGGGCCGGAGGCGATGCTGTCGAACCACCGCGTCAACGTTTCGGGCTATCCCGGCGACAAGGGCGGGCGCACACTGTGGACCCACAAGGACGTGATCAAATCGGTGACCGACACAAAGGTGTTCTATGACATCGACACTGCCGGCGGCCAGTCCGGCTCGGGCGTATGGTCGGTCTGGGACGGGCACGCGGGCGAGAAGGTCTGCGCCATCCACACCACCGGCTCGCAATCGGGCAATGGCGCGGTTCGGATCAACCGGGACAAGTTCGATCGGATCATCGGCTGGATGGCGCGCCATTGAGGCGGGCGAAGTCGCGGGACAGCGCCTAGCCATGGGTACAGCGCGGGGGCTCTGCCCCCGCACCCCCGGAGTATTTCGGACCAGAAAGAAGCATCAGGCCGGTTCCAGCGAGGCCTTGGCCTGATCGAGGATGCGCTTGGCTTCGGAGCCTTGAAGTTTCTGGATGTCGTCCTGGTATTTCAGGATCGCGCCCAGCGTGTCGGCGATCACTTCCGGGCTCAGATCGATCACATCGAGCGCCAGCAGGCACTTGGCCCAGTCGATGGTTTCGGCCACGCCGGGTTTCTTGAACAGATCCTCGGTGCGCAGGGTCTGGACGAAGGCAACCACCTGACGGCTGAGCGTCTCGGCGGCCTCGGGCGCGCGGGCATGCAGGATCTCGATCTCGCGGTCGAAATCGGGGTAGTCGACCCAGTGATAGAGGCAGCGCCGCTTGAGCGCGTCATGCACCTCGCGCGTGCGATTCGAGGTGAGGATGACGATGGGCGGCTCGGGGGCCTTGACGGTGCCAAGCTCGGGGATAGTGACCTGGAAATCGGAAAGCGCCTCGAGCAGGAAGGCCTCGAAGGGTTCGTCGGTCCGGTCAAGCTCGTCGATCAGCAGGACGGGCGCGCCCGCCGGGTCGGGGCGCATGGCCTGCAGCAGCGGGCGTTCGATCAGAAACTCGTCCGAGAATAGCTCGGTCTGGAGCGCGCCGCGGTCGGCGCCGCCTGCGGCCTCGGCGGTGCGGATGGCGACCATCTGCGCGGCAAAGTTCCAGTCATAAACCGCCGAGGCGGCATCGAGACCTTCGTAACATTGCAGACGGATCAGGCGGCGGCCCAGCGCGGCGGCGATGGCCTTGGCAATCTCGGTCTTGCCGACCCCCGCCTCGCCTTCGAGAAAGAGCGGCCGGCCCAGACGCAGCGACAGGAACACCACCGTGGCCAGCGCCCGGCCGCAGACATAGCCCTGTTCACCCAGCATCTGCTGCACCGCGTCGATGGATGGCGCCTGTGTCATGTCTGTCCCCGCTCTCTGTGTTGCGCCCAATGGGGCATCACCGGCGCGCTGCCGTCAAGCGGCACAAGGGCGGTTTTGCGACACAAAGACTGCGACGATAGTCTAAGTCTTAGGGGTCTGTTGACGCTTGTGCGCGCAAATGTCATGACTTTGGAAACAATTGGGGGGCGGCAAAACCGCTCGCAAACAGGCGATGGCAGCAACAATTTCCAGGACGGCCCCGGCGGCCAAGGCGGGCCGATGCGGATAACGGCGGTGACCTGCGTCAAGAACGAAGGGCCGTTCCTGCTGGAATGGATCGCCTTCAACCGGCTGATCGGGGTTACCGATTTCCTGTTCTATTCCAATGACTGTTCCGACGGCACCGACCGGCTGCTGGATGCGCTGGCCATGGCCGGCCCCGATCTGGCCGACCTCTGCGGCAACGTGGTGCATCTGCCCAACCCGGCAGAGGGGCGCAATTACCAGATGGAGGCGCTGAAGGATGCCGCCCATCGCACCGTGGTGCAGGCCGCCGACTGGGTCTGGATCGCCGATGTGGACGAATTCCTCAACATCCATGTGGGCGACAACACCATCCCCGCGCTGATCGCCGCCTGCGGCGACCCCACGGCGATCTCGGTTCATTTCCAATTCTTCGCCAATGACGGAATCGACGGGTTCGAGGACCGGCCGGTGATCGCCCAGTTCACCCGCTCTCACAATCCCGACATCTGGTGCGGCGAGACCGCGATCGAGGTGAAATCGCTGACCCGGCGCGACTTTCCCTTGCAGTATTTCGGCGCGCACCGCCCCTTTTTCAGCAAGAAGCAGGGCAAGAAGAAGGGGCTGGCCTGGGCCGATGGCTCGGGCCGTCAGGTGCCGCATAAATTCCTGGTCGCGGCCAATCCGCGCCGCATCCGCAAGTTTCCGGCCAAGGGCGCGCGCAACTTCGCCACGCTCAACCATTACGCGCTGCGCTCGCTGGACAGCTACCTGGTCAAGAACGACCGGGGCGATGTGAACCGCGAGAACCGGGCCTTTGACGACAGCTATTGGCGCGAGCGCAACGATCCGGCCTGGCAAGAGACCAGCATCGCACGCTACCTGCCCGCGCTGGAGGATGCCTTGGAGCGGATCAAGGCGCATCGCGAGATCGGCGCGCTGCATGACGAGGCGGTGCGCCTGCACCGCGAGAAATGCGCCGCCCTGCTGAACCAGCCCGCCTATCGCGAGATGCAGGCGCAGCTGCGCGCCGCCTCGACCTTGCCACCGGACGAAGAGGCGCTGTTGCAAGAGATGGGAATGCTGTGATGGCGCGTCTCAGGGTGATCAATCTGGGCCTGCCCAAATCGGGCACCACCACGCTGGGCGTGGCGCTGCGCGCCTCGGGGCTGAAAGTGGCGGACTGGAAGGTGCGCAAGTTCCAGTCGGCAAACCCGGAGGTGGCGCGCCATTTCCTGGGCGATCTGATGTATCGTGGCTATTTCGAAACCGGCGACCCCCTGCATCTGCTCGACGAGTTTGACGCGATGACCGAGATCAACGTGGTGGGCGGCGAGCTGAACCGCTGGCCGCAAACCGATTGGGGCCTGCTGGAGGCGATTATCGAGCGGCATCCGGGGGCGAAATTCATCCTGTCCTATCGCGACCCCGAGGCGCAGGCCAACAGCATGATCCGCTGGACCAATCTGGGCCGCAAGCGGCTGCGCATCTTCGATGTGCCGGGTCTGCCGGGTAAATTCGGCCGTGCACCCGCAGATATCGTGCGCTGGATCGACGGGCATAACCGGTTCTGCCGCCGGGTCTTCGCGGGCGATCCCCGATTTCTGGAATATGACATTCTCGACCCCGAGGCCCCGGCCCGGATCGGCGCCTTTCTCGGCCTGCCGATCCGCTGGTGGGGCACCGTGAACGAGAACCCCGAAACCGGCGCCGAGACCGTCACCGAAACGGTGTCCGAGCCAGACGCGGCCCCGAGCGAGGATCAGACCAGCTGATGCGTATCGTCCTTCATATCGGTCCCGAGACAACGGGTGCGGACCGCATCCAGTCGATCCTGTCGGACAAGCGCGAGGGGCTGAAATCGCAGGGCGTGCTGTTTGCCCGCAGCCCAGGCAACCGCAATCACATGCGGCTGTATATGTCGGTGAGCGATCCCGAGCACGTGGACCCGTTCCGCTATAATCGCGGCTACGCTGCGCCCGAGGCGCAGGAGCAGCTGCGCGAGGCAATGATCGAAGGGCTGCGCGCCGAGATCGCCGCCAGCCGCCCCGACACGCTGATCCTGTCGGCGGCGCAGATGGCCAGTTCGTTCCACCGCCCGTCCGAGGTGGCGCGGCTGCGCGACCTGCTGGCGCCGCTGTCCAATGACATCCAGGTGGTCGCCACGGTGAGCGACCCGGCGCGCATGCTGCTGGATCACTATGCCGCCCAGGTCTCGGAAGGCCGTGCCACGCCGCTGGAGCAGGAGCTGAACCTGATCGGCGCGCCCGGCTGGTGGCAGGCGGCCACGGCGGCGATGCCCGCCATCGACCCGATCCGTGGCATCTTCGAAGAGACCCAGGGGCCGGCCTTCTGGCTCGATCTGGTCGGGCTGGTGGCCCTGTGGGAGGCAGGCTTTGGCGCCGGAGCGGTGCGGCTGTTTTCACACGACCCCGCCGATCTGGCCAGCCCCGGCGCGACCGAGCTGGTGCGCGAGATGTTCGGCATCACACGCGGCATCGGGCGGGCCGAACCCGCCTTGCCCGCCCCCTTGCCCTCGGCCGCTACCCTGTCGCGCCAGCGCCGGTTCAACGAGATATTGCTGCGCTACATGGCCAGCGGCGACAAGGTGGTGAGCCGTCAACTGTGGCGCAGCCTGCTGGACGAGCTGGTTGTTGACGGGACGCCCCCGACACCTGACGGGCTGGCCGCGATCTCGACCCGGTTCGAGGCTGCCAACAGCGCCCTGATGCTGGATCACCCGGGGATGAACGAGGATCAGTTCACCCCGCCCCCCGCCGCCGACTGGGTCGAGGCCGACCCCGAGCGCGGCTTTCGCGCCTCGCAATACCTGCTGGCGGCGCGCTGGCGGATCGACAAGCTGAGCGCCGAGCAGCTGGCGCTCAGGGCCGAGCAACTGGCGGTCGCACCCGCAGAAACCGCGCCGGCGCCCCCCGCCGCTCCGCAGGTCGAGGCCGAAAGCGACGACAGCCTGAGCGAGACCGCCCGCCGGCTGATGCCGCCGCTGGCGGTGCAGAATTTCGAGAAGCTGCGCAAATCCTCCTATGCGCCACATAACCGGATCGGCGCGGTGGACGAGGAACAGCTGGCCGCTTCCTTTTCTCCCGCCAAACCGCGCAAGCTGGCCAAGGGCAAGACCGGCAATCTGATCGTCGGCTGCATGAAGAACGAGGCGCCCTATATCCTCGAATGGGTGGCCTATCATCGGGCCATCGGGGTCGACAATTTCCTGATCTACACCAACGATTGTTCCGACGGCACCAGCGAGATCCTCGACCGGTTGCAGGCGCTTGGCGTGCTTCAGCATCGCAACAACGACAACTGGAAGGGCAACTCGCCCCAGCAGCACGCGCTGAACCAGGCGCTGAAGGAACCGGTGCTGAAAAACAGCGACTGGATCATCCATATCGACGTGGACGAGTTCATCAATATCCGCTGCGGCAACGGCACGCTGGACGATTTCTTTGCCGCCGCCCCCGACGCCACCAACGTGGCGATGACCTGGCGGCTGTTCGGCCATAACGGCGTGACCGAGTTGAAGGACGAATTCGTCATCGACCAGTTCGACGCTTGCGCCCCGAAATACTGCCCCAAGCCGCATACGGTCTGGGGGTTCAAGACCATGTTCCGCAATATCGGCGCCTATGAGAAGATCAGCTGCCACCGGCCCAACAAGTTGGACGAAGCCTTTGAAACCAAGGTGAAATGGGTCAATGGGTCGGGTCAGGACATGACCGGAGAGGCATTGAAATCAGGCTGGCGCAACTCCAAGAAATCCATCGGTTACGACCTGTTGCAGCTCAATCATTACGCCCTGCGCAGCGCCGAGAGTTTCCTGGTCAAACGTCAGCGCGGCCGCGCCCTGCATGTGGATCGCTCGATCGGGCTGAACTATTGGATCCGGATGGACTGGAACGACCACCGCGATGTCACGATCAAGCGCAACCTGCCCCGGATGCGCGCCGAATACGACCTCCTGATGCAGGACGACACCCTGCGCGACCTGCACGCGGCGGGGCTGGACTGGCACCGGGCCAAGGCCGCTGAGCTGCATGGCATGCCCGAATTCGAAGACCTGTATCGGCAGGCCCTCGAGGTGCGGCTGAGTGGCACCGAACGGGTCGCCTATGCGCTGGCCCTGGATGTGGAGAGCTGAGCCATGGCAGACGGACCTCAGACCAATGAAGGCAAGTTCCTGACCTCGCGCGGGATGCGCTTTCCACTCGATACCGACATCCTGCCGAAACGGGTGCGTCTGTTGCTGCGCACCGACGGCTACGAGGCCAAGGAGGCGCGCGCCGCCTATCGGATGATGAAAGAGGGCGACGTGGTGATGGAGCTGGGCGCGGGCATCGGATTCATGTCGACCCTGATCGCCAGCAAGACCCGGGCCGCCGAGGTGCATTGCTTCGAGGCCAATCCGCGCCTGATCCCCTATATCGAGGCGGTACATGCCGCCAATGGCGTGACCAACGCCCATATCCACCATGCGCTGTTGGGGGACAAACCCGGTCGGCGCACATTTTATCAGCGCAGCTCGATCCTGGACAGCTCGCTTGCGCCGCTGCCCGAGGATGACGAAACCGTGGAAAAGGTGCAGGTGCCTGTGCGCGGCGCCGCCAAGGCGATGGCCGATATCCGTCCCAGCGTGCTGGTCTGCGATATCGAGGGGGCCGAGGTGGACCTGCTGCCGCAGCTTGACCTTTCGGGCCTGCGCGCGGTGCTGATCGAGCTGCACCCGCAATGGGTGGGCAAGGAAGGCGTTGCACAGGTTTTCGAGGCAATGCGCCGCGCCGGACTGGTCTTCTTCCCGCGCTGGTCCCAAGGTAAGGTTGCGGTGTTTCGCAGCGATTGGTGAGGGCGCATGCGCAGTCTGGCGGTTCTGACGGTTCGCAACGAGGCAGCGTTTCTGCTGGAATGGCTGGCCCATCACCAGGCCCTGGGATTCACAGATTTCCTTATCTTTTCAAATGACTGTCAGGATGGCACCGACCAGATGCTGGACCGTCTGGCGGAAATGGGCCAACTGGTCCATCTGCGCAATGACGGTCCCTATGACAAGGGCGGCATCCAGTTCACCGCGCTCAAGGCCGCCGCGCGCCACAAGCTGGTGAAACAGGCCGACTGGATCCTGCCGCTGGATGTGGACGAATTCGTCAATATCCACGTCGGCGATGGCAGCCTGTCCGCCCTGTACGAGGCCCTGCCACACGCCACCGCGATCACGCTGACCTGGCGCTTGTTCGGCAATTCTGACACGCCGCGCTATGTCGATGCGCCGATAACCGAGCAATTCACCCGATGCGCGCCCGAGATCATGTACTGGCCCTGGCGCGCCTCGATGTTCAAGACGCTTTATCGCAACGACGGCACCTATCGCAAACTGGGGGTGCACCGCCCGCGCAGCCCGGTGCCCGAACGGCTGGAAACCTCGCACTGGTATGACGGGCATGGCCGCCCGCTTGAGGAGATGTTCCGCGAGAACCGCATCTTCTCCAGTTATGGCCGCCCCAATTACGGGCTGGTGCAGCTGAACCACTATCCGCTGGGTTCAATGGAAAGCTTTGTGCTCAAGGCCGATCGCGGCCGCGCCGTGCATTCCGAACACATGCTGGACGTGGATTACTGGGTCGAGCGCAATTTCAACACCGACAGTGACGATTCGATCCTGCGCTATGGTGAGCGCAGCGCACCGTTGCGCCAGGCCCTGTTGGCCGACCGCAAGCTGGCCCGGCTGCATCAGCGTGCGGTGGAATGGCGCCAGAAACGCTTTACCGAGTTGATGAAGCAGGAACCCTATCGGGCGCTGTTCGCCCGGTTGCTGATGACGCCGCCCTCGCGCCTGATCAGCGCCGCCTCGGCCCGCACGCTGGTGGGTTTCGCCAATCTGGGCCGCATGGAAACCGCCGACGACGGTCCGGAAAACGACCCGAAACCGGCCTGAGTTTTGCCCAATTTAGCCTCATTTCCCGTCTAGATCCTGTGTTCGAAACCAGCCCGTCACGAGGCCGGAGTATCGAGGACCAGTTATGCAGGACGCAAAGACGAGCATTGACGAATCCATCGCCGGATTCCGTCGTGAGGTGTGGAAGCAGAAGCTTCTGGAACAGGCCGAGGCCGAGGGCATGGCCCAGGAACTGGGCGCACGCCACTTTGCCACCTTCATCGACCGCGATGCCACACTGCTGGTAACCTTCGAGACCGCCGAGGGTATTCGGTCGATCTCGGAAACCCATCAACCCTTTGGATTCGAACTGGTCAAATCCAAGGGCTGGTCGCATCTGTGCATCATTTCGGATGGTGACACCTGGTTTCGCGATCCCAAGGTCTATGGCTTTTTCGACCGGTTGATCGACGATGGCTTCTTTGAGGATTTCGACCAGGTCGTGTTCTATGGCGCCGGTCCCTGCGGATATGCTGCGGCGGCGTTTTCCGTGGCCGCACCGGGCGCCACCGTGGTGGCGGTGCAGCCCCAGGCAACGCTGGATGCGCGCATGACCGAATGGGACGACCGGTTCACCGAAATGCGCCGGGTCTCGTTCACCGACCGCTATGGCTATGCCCCCGACATGCTGGATGCGGCTGACCATGCCTTTGTCCTTTATGACCCGGCCGAATCGCTTGATGCGATGCATGCAACGCTGTTTGCGCGTGACAATGTCACCCGTTTGCGCATGCGCTACATGGGCGCCGAGTTGCAGGCGCGGCTGCTCGACATGAACCTGCTTTACCGCATCCTGCTGATGGCAGGCACCGGCAAGCTGAATGCCAAGAGCTTCTTCCAGATCTATCGCGCGCGACGGTCTTATCCCCGCTATCTCAAGGGGCTGGTGGCCGTGCTTGACCGACAGAACCGGCCCTATCTGAACATGGTGCTGTGCCGCAACGTGATCGCCCGGATGCCGGCGCGCCGGTTCCGGCGCCGCCTAGAAGAGCTGGAAGAAGACGCGCGTGTCGGCAAGTTCGCACCGCCCCCCGGTCAGGCCTGAGCCCGCAACAACCGCTTGCGCACGTGATGGCGCCAGGCATGGGTGATCCGCAGCCAGAACAAGAGCAGCGGTGTCAGCCAGCCGGCCTCGACCTCGATCCGGTCGATCAGCCGCGCCCCCGCCCCGGCGGGGAGCACCTCCAACGTATGTATCAGGCGCCGCAACCCATGGCCCGATTCCTCGGACACCATACGCCGGGTGGTGGCATCATACAGGGTGACCTCCATCCGATAGGGCTGTGACGGGAAAAGGCCCAGCAGCGACAGATCGACATCGATCACCTGCCCCTGATGCACCGGGCCCGAGGGCAGATGATCCAGCCGCATCCAGGGGTGAATCACCGCATCCAGCGTGTCCAGATCAGTGACGAGGCGAAACAACCGATCGGGATCGGCATCGTAGATATGATCGAGTGTCAGAGTCCGGCGCATATTGTCCCCCAGAGCCTCAAGACTGCCGCGCGACCGCGCACCTGAGAACCGCGCAAATTGCCTCGCCCCCTTTCCCGAATGCCGCACCTGTGCTAGCGGGGCGGCATGACCCAGAGCCTCACGATCCGCCGCCCCGACGACTGGCACCTGCATCTGCGCGACGGCGCCATGCTGGCCGCCGTCCTGCCCGAAACCGCGCGCCATTTCGCTCGCGCCATCGTCATGCCGAACCTGGTACCGCCGGTGGTGACCGGGGCGCAGGCGGCCGCCTATCGCGACCGGATCCTGGCGACGCTGCCCAAGGGCATGAATTTCGAACCGCTGATGACGCTCTACCTGACCGAGCAGACCGATCCCGACGATCTGGCCGCGGCGCACACCAGCGGGCTGATCACCTCGGTCAAGCTCTACCCGGCGGGCGCCACCACCAATTCCGCGAGCGGCGTGAAGGATTTTGACAAGGTACGTCCGGTGCTCGAACGCATGGCCGAAATCGGCTGTCCACTCTGCGTACATGGCGAGGTCACGGATCGCGAGATCGACATTTTCGACCGCGAGGCGGTGTTCATCGACCGGGTGCTTGACCCGATCCGCCGCGCGACACCGGGGCTGCGCGTGATCATGGAGCATATCACCACAAAGGATGGGGCCGATTACGTAGCCGCCAACCCCGAGGGTCTGGGGGCGACGATCACCGTCCAGCACCTGATGTTCGACCGCAATGACATGCTGGTGGGCGGCATGCGCCCGCATTACTACTGCCTGCCGATCCTCAAGCGCCGCCATCACCGCGAGGCGCTGGTCGCCGCCGCCACGTCGGGCGATGCGCGGTACTTCCTTGGCACCGACAGCGCGCCCCATCCGACCCACGCCAAAGAGGCCGAATGCTGCGCCGCGGGCTGTTTTACCGCGCCAATCGCGCTGTCCTGCCTTGCCCATGTGTTCGAGGAAGCGGGTGCATTGGACAAGCTGGAAGGCTTCACCTCGCTGAACGGTCCCGCCTTTTATGGCCTGCCTGTCAATGCCGACACGATCACGCTCAGCAAGGCCGACCCGCTTGACATCCCCAAGACCCTGCCCGCCGGAGAGCATACCGTCACCGTGTTCGATCCCGGTGTCCCACTGCATTGGAGGGTGACGAGGTAACAAATTCTTCGACGAAGAATTTGTCCCAGAATTTTACTTAAAATTCTGGTCCCGCCCTTGAAAAACGGAACCTGACCATGATCCCTGCCGCCTACCCGACCCGCGAAGAAATCGCCCGCCTGACCGCCCGCATGCTGCTGGAAATCGGCGCGGTGAATTTCAACACGAAAGAGCCCTATATCCTGGCCTCGGGCTTGCCCTCGCCCAGCTATATCGACTGCCGCAAGCTGATCTCCTTCCCGCGCATCCGCTCGACCCTGATGGATTTCCTGACCGTCACCGTGATGCGCAACGCAGGGTTTGAGGCCTTCGACAATATCGCCGGCGGCGAGACGGCGGGCATCCCCTTTGCCGCCCTGGTGGCCGAACGTATGGCGCTGCCGATGACCTATGTGCGCAAGAAACCAAAAGGTTATGGCCGCAACGCCCGCATCGAGGGCGCCATGAGCGAGGGCCAGCGGGTGCTGCTGGTCGAGGATCTGACCACCGATGGCGGCTCCAAACTCTCCTTTGTGGATGCGATCCGCGAGACCGGGGCCAGCTGCGGCCACACGGCGGTGATCTTTTACTACGACATCTTCCCCGAGACGGAAAAGACTCTGGGCGATCACGGGGTTGCGCTGCATTACCTCTGCACCTGGTGGGACGTGCTGGCCGAGGCCCGCGCGCAAAAGGCCTTTGACGAGGTCACGCTGAGCGGGGTCGAGGCGTTTCTCAAGGATCCGCGCGCCTGGCAGGCCGCCAACAAACGCTGACGCCCGACGCGACGGCATCCGGGCGGCTCTTGGCCGAAAGATGCTGCCGCCCCACCAGATATTGACGCACCCCCTACTGATCCTTCAAGATACGGGGGTGCGGAGATATGCACAGCATATCCCCAGAAAACATACAACTTGGCCGACTCGCGACGCTCGGCTATGACCTCTGACCCAAGAGGCGGTAGAGCAGACATGAACGAGATCACCACAATCGGACAGGCTTCGGCCGAGGTCCAGAATGCCGATACCATGCCGCATTCGGTCGAGGCCGAACAGCAGCTCTTGGGCGCGATTCTGACCAATAACGATCTTTATGACCGGGTCGCCCAGATCATCGGGCCCGAGCATTTCTATGACCCGGTACATGCCCGCATCTGGGAGGTCGCCGCCGCCCGCATCGCCAAGAACACGCTGGCCTCGCCGGTGACACTGAAATCCTTCATGGCCGAGGATGCGGGCCTGGCCGAGCTGGGCGGGGCCGCCTATCTGGTCAACCTTGCCGGCGCCTCGATCAGCGCATTCGCGGTGCGCGACTATGCGCAGATGATCTATGACCTTGCGATCCGGCGCGAGCTGATCCGGCTGGGCCGCGACATCTCGGACAAGGCCGCGCGTGTCGATGTGGCCAGCGAACCCAAGGAACAGATCGTCGAGGCCGAACAGAAGCTCTACAAGCTTTCCGAGCAGGGCCAGACCGACAGCGGGTTCAAGAGCTTCCTCAAGGCGGTGACCGAGGCGGTCAACGTCACCAACCAGGCCTATCAGCGCGGCGGTGGCATGGCCGGGATCTCGACCGGGCTGAACGACCTCGACAAGCAGCTGGGCGGGCTGCACCCCTCTGACCTGATCATCCTGGCCGGCCGCCCGTCGATGGGCAAGACCTCGCTGGCGACCAACATCGCCTTCAACGTGGCCAAGGCCTATAAGCGCGGCCAGCGCCATGACGGAACCGAAGGCGCGATTGATGGCGGCGTGGTCGGCTTCTTCAGCCTGGAAATGAGCGCCGAGCAGCTGGCGGGCCGGGTTCTGGCCGAGGCCTCGGAAATCTCGAGCCACAAGATCCGTCAGGGCGACATGACCGAGGACGAGTTCCGCCGCTTCGTCAACGCCGCCAAGGATCTGGAGGCCTGCCCGCTGTTCATCGACGACACCCCGGCCCTGCCGATCAGCCAGCTGGCCGCCCGCGCGCGGCGGCTGAAGCGGACCCATGGGCTGGACCTGCTGGTGATCGACTATTTGCAGCTGTGCCGGGGCATGGCCGACAACCGGGTGAACGAGATCGCCGAGATCTCGATGGGGATGAAGGCCATCGCCAAGGAGCTGAACATTCCGGTCATCGCCCTGTCCCAGCTCTCGCGTCAGGTGGAAAACCGCGACGACAAGCGCCCGCAGCTCAGCGACCTGCGGGAATCGGGCTCGATCGAACAGGATGCCGACGTGGTGATGTTCGTGTTCCGCGAGGAATACTACAAGGAACGCGAGAAGCCCGGCGATCACGAGCTGGACCGCATGGAAGAGTGGAAAACCGCGATGGAGCGGCTGCACGGCAAGGCCGAGGTGATTGTGGGCAAGCAGCGTCACGGCCCCATCGGCACGGTCGAGTTGAGCTTCGAGGCGCAGTTCACCCGCTTTGGCAACCTGGTCAAACCCTGGCAACAGGGCGGCCAGATCGAGCAGTACTGATCCGCGCGATCAGGCGCCGGGCGCTGCCAGCGCATTGCGAAACAGGATCGCGCGCTTGTTGTCGGTCCGGGCATAGAGCGCGATATCCATCGGGATCCGCCCATAGCCCGGCGACAGGATGACCACCTCGCCCGAGATGATCTGATCGTGGATCAGCGAGTGCGGCACCCAGGCGGCGCCGATCCCCGAAAGCACGAGCTGCGCGATGCCCACCGAAAAGGTGCTTTCGACCACCACCGGCCCATCCAGCGACAGGGCCGCGTCCTTGTTGTAATGCGACACGATCTGCCCGAACAGGCTGCCCTTGGGATAGCTGATGCGGGGCGTGTCGGGGGGCAGGACATTGCCGTCCTTCAGCCGGTGCCGCAACGCGCCCCCCACCACCGGCACAAACGCGTCGCGACGCCAGACATAGCGGGTCACCGAACTGTCAAACGGCGCCAGCGGCAGCACGCGATAGTCATAGCCCACCAACACATCGACCTCGTGCCTGAGGAACATCGACATCGCCTCGTCCTGGTTGCGCGTGTGCAGGCGCACATGCCAGCGGGTTCCGGCGCTGTTGGCAACCCGGATCAGCTCGGGAATGGCCGAGACCGACAGCGAGTGCTGGGTGACCACATGCAGCACATCCGCGCCGCCTTCGGGATCCTTCAGCTGCCCCTGAACCTGCTGGAGCTGCGAGAGCAAGGCGCGGATCTGCGGCTCGCATTTCGCCAGCGCGGGCGACAGTTCGACCCGGTTGGCACCGCGCACCAGCAGGTCGGTGCCGATCCATTGTTCAAGCGACCGGATGCGCCGCGAAAAGGCGGGTTGGGTCACGTTGCGGCGCGCTGCGGCGGCGGTCAGATTGCCCTCTTCCAAGAGGATGAGCGCATCTTCCAAAAGTCTCGTATCCATGCCTCAGCCATATCGGATGTATGGGCAGCATGCAAATTCGGCATTATTCAAACCGATTTCTCCTCTCTACCCTGAGAAAAAATATGCCAATCCAGGGGGGCATCGTGAAGACGTTTGTGGATGCGCCCGTTTCAGGGGCGGTGGACGATCAGGCATTGCTGCGCCGCGCATTGGAGCGGTTCGCGCGTATCCGCCTGGGGCATCTGCCGAGTCCGCTGGAACCGCTGGACCGGCTGAGCGAGGCGCTTGGCGGTCCGCGCATCTGGGTCAAGCGCGACGACTGCACCGGCCTGTCCAGCGGCGGCAACAAGACCCGCAAGCTGGAATTCCTGATGGCAAGCGCGTGCGAGGCCGGCGCCGACACGAT
The DNA here is from genome assembly GCF_000011965.2 of Ruegeria pomeroyi DSS-3. NCBI lineage: Bacteria > Pseudomonadati > Pseudomonadota > Alphaproteobacteria > Rhodobacterales > Roseobacteraceae > Ruegeria > Ruegeria pomeroyi. The sequence continues at coordinate 2,812,512 of NC_003911.12, forward strand.
CATCACCCAGGGCGCGATCCAGTCCAACCATGCCCGCCAGACCGCCGCCGCCGCGGCGCGGCTGGGCCTGCATTGCCACCTGTTGCTGGAAGACCGGACCGGCGCCGCGGACCTGGCCTATACCCTGAACGGCAATGTGCTGCTTGACCGGTTGCACGGCGCCACGATCTCGCGACGGGCCGGCGGGTCGGACATGGCGGCCGAGATGGAGCGGCTGGCCGCGACGTTGAGGGGCAAGGGCAAGCGCCCCTATGTCATTCCCGGCGGCGGATCGAACCGGGTGGGTGCCCTTGGCTATGTCAATTGCGCGCTGGAACTGAGCGAACAGGCCCTGAGCATGGGCCTGGACATCGACGCGCTGATCCATGCGACGGGCAGTTGCGGCACGCAGGCCGGCCTGGTCGCGGGCCTGGCCGGCCTGTCCTGGAACACCCATCTGCTGGGGATCGGCGTGCGCGCGCCGCAGGAGCGGCAAGAGGCCATGGTCTTTGATCTGGCCTGCGAGACCATGGATTACCTTGGCATGGGAATACCGATCGTGCGCTCGGGCGTGCGGGCCAATTGCGACCATGTCGGGCCGGGCTATGGCCTGCCGACCGAGGCCATGTGCGAGGCGGTCAGGATGCTGGCGCGGCTCGAGGGTCTGCTGCTTGACCCGGTCTATACCGGCAAGGCCATGGCGGGCCTGATCGACCTGACACGGCAGGGATATTTCGACGGGATGGCGAATATCGTCTTCCTGCATACCGGCGGCAGTGCGGCGCTTTTCGGGTATCCGGAAATCTTCGGACTGCCGGGATACCAACCATAAGACCAACAAAGTTCAACAAGGAGACCAAGACATGAACCTACTGAAACCCATCCTTGCGGGTGCCGTCGCGCTGGGCCTGGCCCTGCCGGTCGCCGCGCAGGACCGCACCGGCACGCTGGCAAAGATCGACGCCTCGGGCGAGATCGTCATCGGGCACCGCGAAAGCTCGGTCCCCTTTGCCTATCTGGACGAGAACCAGAAACCGGTCGGCTATTCGATTGACCTGTGCATGAAGATCGTCGAGGCGGTTTCGGCCGAGCTGGGCAAGGAGCTGTCGATCAAGTACGTGCCGGTCAACCCCAAGACCCGGATCGCACTGATGGCCAATGGCACCATCGACCTGGAATGCGGCTCGACCACCAACAACCTGACTCGTCAGGAACAGGTGGAATATCTGCCCACGACCTTCATCACCGGCACCAAGCTGATGGTGCGCAAGGGCTCGGGCATCAGCTCGGTCGCCGATCTCGACGGCAAGGCGGTGGCACTGGCACAAGGCACCACCAACGAGCGCGCGGTCAAGGCCGCGATCGAGACGATGGGTCTGGATGTAAAGGTTCTGCCGGTGCGCGATCACGCCGAGGGCATGCTGTCGCTGGAGACCGACCGCGTCGATGTCTATGCCACCGACCATATCCTGCTGTTCGGCCTGATCGCCAAGTCCAAGACCCCCGACGCGTTCGAGGTGGTGGGCGATTTCCTCTCCTTTGACCCCTATGCCCTGATGGTGCGCCGCGACGACAGCGCCTTTGAGCTGGTGGGCAAGAAGGCCCTGGCTGCCGTGTTCCGCTCGGGCGAGATCGACGCGATCTATGCCAAGTGGTTCGATCCGCTGGGCGTCGGCCAGACCGACCTGCTGAAGGCCGCCTTTCAGCTGAACGCACTGCCGGAATAAGCCCCCCCTTGCGGCAAGGCGCAAGCCCCGCGCGGGGCTTGCGCGCCGACCACAGGAAGAACCGTCATGAACTATAACTGGAACTGGGGGGTCCTCTTCGAGGAGGAATATCTCGGCTGGCTGATCTCAGGCGTCGGGTGGACCTTTTCGGTCGCCCTGGTGGCCTGGGTTCTAGCGCTGGCCGTCGGTATCCTTGTCGGGGTCGGGCGCACCCTGCCTTCGCGGCCTGTCGCCCTGCTCTGCACCACCTATGTCGAGATATTCCGCAATGTGCCGCTGCTGGTGCAGCTCTTCCTGTGGTATTTCGTCCTGCCCGAGATCGTTCCCAGCGACATGGGCCGATGGATGAAGCGCGACATGCCCAACCCCGAATATGTGACGGCGGTGGTCGGTCTGGGGCTCTATACCGCCAGCCGGGTGGCCGAACAGGTCCGCGCCGGTATCAACGCGGTGGGCGGTGGCTTGACCAGCGCGGCCTATGCCAACGGGCTGTCGACCGCGCAGACCTATCGCTATGTCCTGCTGCCGATCTCGTTCCGTCTGATCGTGCCGCCGATGACCTCGGAATTCCTGACCATCTTCAAGAATTCCTCGCTGGCGCTGACCATCGGTCTGTTGGAACTGACCGCGCAGAGCCAGCAGATCGCCGAGTACACGTTCCAGGGCTTCGAGGCCTTTACCGCCGCCACCGTGATCTATGTGGTCATCGCGCTCTGCGCGACGGTGATCGCGCAGATCCTCGAACGGCACACCAAGATCCCCGGCTTTGTAGGAAAGGCATGATCCATGGGTGATTTCGATCTTTCCGTCATAATCGACAACCTGCCCTTTCTCTGGCAGGGGTTGCAGCTGTCGCTGCTCCTGACCTTTCTGGCCGTTGTCGGTGGCATCGTGCTGGGCACGCTGCTGGCGCTGATGCGCCTGTCGGGCATCCTGCCGCTGTCGCTGCTGTCGGCCGGCTATGTGAACCTGATCCGCTCGGTGCCGCTGATCCTGGTGATCTTCTGGTTCTATTTCCTGGTGCCGCTGGCGCTGGGACGGCCGATCGGCGGCTTCTACTCGGCCCTGATCGCCTTTGTGATGTTCGAGGCCGCCTATTACTCGGAAATCATCCGGGCGGGCATCCAGTCGGTTCGGCAGGGCCAGGTGCATGCCGGGCAAGCGACCGGGCTGAACTACTGGCAGATCCAGCGCTATGTGGTGCTGCCGCAGGCCTTTCGCAACATGGTTCCGATCCTGGTCACCCAGGGCATCATCCTGTTTCAGGACACCAGCCTGGTCTTTGTGGTCAGCCTGCGCGACTTCATGACCGTGTCCTCGATCGTCGCCCGCACCGAGGGCCGGCTGGCCGAGATGTACGTCTTTGCCGCGCTTGTCTATTTCGTCATTTGCTTTGCCGGATCGCTGTTTGTCCGGCGCCTTCAGAAAGCCAAAACCGCATGATCGATATCCAGAACATTTCCAAATGGTATGGCACCTTCCAGGTCCTGACCGACTGCACGACCTCGGTCACAAAGGGTGAGGTGGTCGTGGTCTGCGGGCCATCCGGGTCGGGCAAGTCGACCCTGATCAAATGCGTCAACGGGCTGGAACCGGTGCAGCAGGGCAAGATCACGGTCGAGGATTTCGAAGTGACCGCCAGGGGCACCAACCTGACCAAGCTGCGCGCGCGGATCGGGATGGTGTTCCAGCATTTCGAGCTCTACCCGCATATGAGCGTGCGCGAGAACCTGTGCCTGGGTCAGCAAAAGGTGCTGGGCCGCAGCCGCGACGAGGCCAATGCCAAGGCTGAGGCACTGATCGACCGGGTCGGCCTGTTGCCCCATATCGACAAGTTTCCCGGCCAGCTATCGGGCGGTCAGCAGCAGCGGGTTGCGATCAGTCGCAGCCTGGCGATGGACCCGATCGCGATGCTGTTTGACGAGCCGACCTCGGCGCTCGATCCCGAGATGATCAACGAGGTGCTCGACGTTATGGTCGAACTGGCCCGCGAGGGGATGACGATGATGGTGGTGACCCACGAGATGGGCTTTGCCCGCAAGGTGGCCGACCGGGTGATCTTCATGGACGAGGGGCACATCATCGAGGATCGCCAGACCGAGGCGTTCTTTGGCAATCCCGAAAGCGACCGGGCCAAGGATTTCCTGAGCAAGATCCTCAATCACTGAGGCGGGGCGTCACGTCCCGCTCCCCTTCCCCGATGGCACATGGCGCACCGCCAGTGCCACGGGGGGCGGTGGTACCTCTGCCGCAGCGGGGTCTTGCTCGGTCGTCACGTCAGCTACAGGCTCATCCCCGTTCAGCCCATGCCGCCTGCAAAATCGCGCGCGCGGGCAGAGATCGCCGCCTGAACACAGGCCCGGGCCAGCACCTCGGTCGGATCGATCAGGCGGATCGCGGCAGGCGCGGGCAGGTGCACAAGCGGCAGTTCGGTACATCCCAGAATCGCGGCCTGCGCGCCCTGCCCGGTCATCGCTGCGATGACCTGCGCCAGCTGAGCGGCGCAGCGCCCCGTGGTAAAGCCCGCCTTGACCCCGGAGGGACCATAGATCACCTCCATCACCATCTCTTGCATCCCGGCGTCGGGCAGGACCGGGTCCAGCCCCTGATCGCGCAAGGCGGATTGATAAAGGCCGCTCTGGATCGTGCCGCTGGTCGCCAGCACCGCAACCTTGCCTATCTCGGGGTGCAGTGCACCGATGAAACGCGCCGTTTCGGTCAGGATACTGATGATTGGAATGTCGAGGTTCTTCTGGATGCGGTCGACAAAGGCATGCGCCGTATTGCAGGGGATGGCGATGGCCTGGGCGCCGGCGCGTTCCAGCTTCTTGCAGGTCGCATAGAGCGCCAGCGTCGGGTCGGGGCCGCCCTTGACCAGGTTCTCGGTCCGGTCGGGGATTTGCGGGTTCTGCTCGACAATCAGCTTGATATGGTCCTGATCGCGCTCTGCCGCGGTGCCCTCGACGATCTTTTTCAGGAAATCGACCGTCGCCGCCGGCCCCACGCCGCCCACCACCCCCACTTTGAACACCGCAGGACGTCGCCCGCTGGTCTGCGCCAGCGCGAACCGGGCGTAAATCTGGTTCACGTCAAGGATCGGGGCATCGGCGATGACATCGCCCGCCCCGAAGATCACCGGCAGTTCGGTCATTCCCGGGATGATGACCTCGGCCCCTTGGGCCAACAACGCGGCCACCGCGCGCCGGATCGCGGGCAGAACCTCGGGCAGCGGCCGCCCGGCCTTGAACCCGCCCGGCCCATAGATTGCCTCGAGCAGAGCGGCCTCAGTGCCGGCATCGGGATACAGCACCTGCTGGTCGGCGGTCAGCATCCGCTGGAAAAAGCCGTTGCGACGCACATAGGGCGTGGTGAGCACGCCGATGCGGCGCGCCGCGCCATGGTGGCGCGCCAGCTCTGCAACAATCGCATCGCCGATCGAGATCAGCTCGATGGGCAGTTCGGCAGCCAGTTCCTCAAGAAAGGTATGGGTGATGAAACAGGGCAGCAGCGCGGCGTCGCACCCGTTCTGCTCCATGCGGGTCAGCGTGTCGAACACATAAAATTTCCGGTGGGTCGGCAGGTAGTCCGGGCGCGAAACCGGGATCGGTTCGCTCAGCGGCTTTTGCTCGAACAGAATCTCGCGGTGATCGCTCTCGGATTTCACCGGTGTCGCCGCCACCAGTTTGTTGAGGATATCGGCGCCCCCGCGGGCCCCCAGCCCGCCAACGATACCCAGTTTCAGGCGGCCGTTCCTCATAGCAGAGAATCCACCAACGCCGCGTCCAGCCCCTGTTTCAGACAAGCCTCGCGCAGGGTGATCCCTTCGGCCCGGGCGCGTTTGGACACTTTGGCCGCCGCATCATAGCCGATGACCGGCGCCAGCAGCGTCGCCAGCACCAGACTGCCGCCCAGCAGCTCGGCACAGCGTTTCTCATCCGCCCGGATCCCCCGCACGCAGCGATTGTTGAGCACGTTCATGCCCCCCGTCAGCGTCGTCATGGTTTCCATGACCTTGTAAAAGATCACCGGCTCCATCGCGTTCAGCTGCAATTGCCCGGCCTCGGCCGCCATGGTCACGGTCAGGTCGTTGCCGATGGCCTGATAGCAGATCTGGTTGACCACCTCGGGGATCACCGGATTGACCTTGCCCGGCATGATCGAGGACCCGGCCTGTGCGGGGGGCAGGATGATTTCCCCCAGCCCGGCGCGCGGGCCCGAGCTGAGCAGGCGCAGGTCGTTGCAGATCTTGGAAAGTTTGATCGCCACCCGTTTGAGCGCGCCTGAAAACATCACGAAGGCGCCAAGATCCGAAGAAGCCTCGATCAGGTCGCGGGCCGGAGACAGCGCCAGCCCCGTGATATCGGCCAGTTTCTCTACCACGAGCGGGCCATATCCCTCGGGCGTGTTGATCCGGGTGCCGATGGCGGTGCCGCCCAGATTGACCTCGGCCAGCAGTCGGCCCAGATCGGTGATCCGGTCGATATCTTCGGCCAGAGTATTGGCAAAGCTGTGAAATTCCTGCCCCAAGGTCATCGGCACCGCGTCCTGCAACTGGGTACGGCCCACCTTGTTGATATGGGCAAACTCATCACCCTTGTCGTGAAAGGCCTGAACCAGATCGCGCAGCGCCGCACTCAGCACCCGCGCCTTGGACAGCGTCGCAAGACGGATCGCCGTGGGATAGACATCGTTGGTCGATTGCGAGCGGTTGACGTCGTCATTGGGATGCAGGTGGCCATAGTCGCCGTAGCTGCCGCCCAAAACGATCAGACCCAGGTTGGCGATCACCTCGTTGGCATTCATGTTGGTCGAGGTCCCGGCCCCACCCTGCATCACGTCGACGCAAAACGCCTCGTGATGCTGACCGGCGATGATCCGGTCGCAGACCGATGCGATCACCGCCGCCTTGTCCGGGGTCAGCGCGCCCAGTTCGGCGTTGGTCAGGGCGCAGGCCTTTTTGACCTGCGCCAGCGCCACCACGATTTCGGGATAGTGGCTGATCGGTATTCCGGTGATCGGGAAATTCTCGATCGCGCGTTGGGTTTGTGAGCCCCAGGGCGCGCCCTGGGGGATGGTGCAGGCGCCGATACTGTCATGTTCGGTGCGGCTGGCGGTGGTGTCCATTCAAGGCGACTCACAAGATCTGGCTGAGAAACAGTTTGGTGCGCTCGTCCTGGGCATCGTCGAAGAAACTGTCCGGCGGGCCATGTTCCACGATCACGCCCCGATCGGTAAAATAGATGTAATCGGCCACTTCGCGCGCAAACCCCATTTCATGAGTCACCAGGATGCAGGTCATGCCCTCGGCGGCCAGTTCCTTGATCGTGAGCAGCACCTCCTTGACCGTCTCGGGGTCGAGCGCGGCGGTGACCTCGTCAAACAGCATCACATCGGGCTGCATCGCCAGCGAACGCGCGATGGCGACGCGCTGCTGCTGCCCGCCCGACAATTCGCCCGGATAGGCATCTTCCTTGCCCTCAAGGCGCACCTTCTTCAGCAGGGCACGCGCGCGGTTTTCGACCTCGGCCTTGTTCTCCTTCATCACCAGAACTGGCGCCATCATGATGTTCTGCAGCGCGGTCTTGTGCGGGAACAGGTTGTATTGCTGAAACACCATGCCGATCTTCTTGCGCAGTTCCAGCTTGTCGAGCCTGGGATCGTGCACCTCTTGCCCCTCGACGGTGATCGAGCCCTCCTGAATGTCGTTCAGGGCGTTGATACAGCGGATCAGCGTGGATTTGCCCGACCCCGACGGGCCGATGATACAGATCACCTCACCCTTCATGATGTCCATGTCGACACCCTTGAGCACCTCGAGCGTACCAAAGGATTTGCGGACACCGCGGATCGACACGATCGGGTCTTCGGGGGGCCAGGTGGCAGTTGCGGTCATGTGAGGCACCTCAGAGTTTGACGGCGAATTTGCGTTCCAGGCGCAGGGTCAGCCGCGCGATCGGATAGCAATAGGCAAAGAACAGCAGCAGCACGAAGCCATAGAAGGGCATCAGCAGCTCGGGTCGGTTTTCCTCGGCCACGATGGCCTGGCGGGTCAGGTTCATCACCTCTTCGACACCCAGGATCGACACCAGCGGGGTGGCCATGGTCAGGATCGCGTACCAGTTCATCCAGGGCGGGATCATCCGCTTGAAACATTGCGGCAGGATGATCCGCCACATGGTCTGCTGCCGGGTAAAGGCCAGCGCCTCGGCCGCCTCCCATTGAGTGTTGGGCACAGACCGGATCGCGCCGCGCACGATTTCCGAGATATTGGCCATGATCGGCAGCGACAGCCCCACCACCGCCTTGATCCAGGCCGGTACGAAATAGGCCTTGCCAAAGATCGTGACCTCGAAGGGCAGCGCCAGCATCACGATGAACAGGATCACCAGCCAGGGCGAGTTGCGAAACAGCTGGGTGATGAACCAACTGATCCGGCGCACCGGGCGCAGCAACGAGATCTGGCAAAGCCCCAGCAACACGCCGACACCAGTTCCGATGATCAGGCAAAGGAACGAGATCAGGATGTTGAACAGGAAACCTTTGGTGATCAGAAACGGGGCCCAGCGCCACAGGGCATGGAACGGGCGCACCGCCTCGCCCGATTGCGCCAGCGCCAGCGATGGCCAGAGCGCGCAGAGAAAGAAGAGCGCAAAGGGGATCCAGACAGGCACTGCCGCCAGGACGCGGACCGGCGTCATCGTGTCCTGGTTCAGGCGGGCCTGATCCAGGGGTCTCAGCACGGCCATGGGAGAGTGAGTGGTCATCGGTATGTCCTCAGTTGCCATAGCCGGGGATCGCCAGGTGACGCTCCCAGCGGTTCATGCCCAGAACCATGATGCCGACAAGGCCGATATAGACGACAAAGAGCAGCAGCATGGCCGGATACTGGGCCGAAGGGTAGTCGTTCCAGATCGTCACCGCCTGATAGAGCAGTTCCGGAACGGCGATGGCGAAGGCTTGAGTGGTGGTCTTGATCAGGTTGACGAGATTGTTGTTGAGCGCCGGCAGGCTGACCCGAAAGGCAAGCGGCAGGATCACGTGTGAATAGGTCTGCAGGCGCGTCATCCCCAGCGCCTCGCTGGCCTCGATGGTCGCATCCGGTACCGCCTCGATACCTGATCGAAAGATCTCGACATTGAAGGCCCCGGCAAAGAAGGACAGCGAAATGATCGCCCAGCCGACGTTCGAGATGATGGGCACCTCCAGCCAGCCATCGGGCGAATAGGTCGGGGTCAGCTGGCCCAGAGCGAAATAGAAGAACAGCAGTTGCACAAAGGGCGGCGTGTTGCGGAACAGCTGGATGTATCCCTGCACCAGATTGCGCAGCAGCCGCCGTTTCGACCCCTGCAGCCAGGCGCCGACAACCCCGATGATGACGCTGAAGACAAGGCAGGCCAGCGACAGGATCACCGTGTATTGCAGGCCTGTCCAGATCTTGCCGGCCTGTACGGGCTGATAGAAGAAGACGAAATTCCACCTGGGGTAATCTTCGGCCAACTGGCGGAAGAACTCTGAGAAAGCATCAAGCATGAGCGGTCCTGAAATTGGCGCCCCGCGCCGTCGGGAGAGATGCGGCACGGAGCTGGGCGGCCGGCTTAGTCAGCCAGCCAATCGGCAAAGCGCGCATGCTGCTCGGCCAGATAGGCGGTTGCCTGGATGCCCCATTTCTGTTCCAGCGCGACCAGCTCGCCCGACTGATGCCAGGAGTACTGCATGCCCGACATGAAACGGCCAAAGACACAGTCACGCTCGGCGATCGGCACGGCCAGCCCCCAGGGATTGTTATCCTCCGAGACCAGCGGCATCTCGAATTCGTCATAGTGACCCGAGGCCAGATCCGCCGCGATCGAGCTGTCGTCATAGACCCAGGCGATGCATTTCTTGTCGCGCAGCGCCTGCAACGCCTCGGCATTGCTGCCAAACGCTATGATCTGGGCGCCATAGCGCTGTTCGACGATCTGGTTGTAGAATGCCCCCTGCTTGCCGCAGACCGGGCGGTTCTTCAGGTCGGACCATGCGGTGACGCCCAGCGCCTTTGGGGTCATTACATTGGTGCCCGAGGAATAGTAGTTCGGACCGACGATACCGACGATCTCGCGCCGGTCCTTGCGGTCGGACATGGTGGCGATCATCAGGTCGATCCGCCCGCCTTCCAGAAACTGCATCCGGTTCGAGGATTCGACCGCGACCAGTTCCAGCGCGACCCCCAGCGTGTCGGCCACTTGCCGGGCCATGTCGGCCTCCATGCCGATGATGCCGCCAGTCTGGTCGCGATACCCCCAGGGGCGGGTGTCGGCCTTGACCCCCACGACGATGGTGCCGCGCTGGGCGATCTTGTTCCAGGTCTCGTTGGTGCACTGCTCAGCCATTGCGGCGCCGGTGCTCATCAACATCGCGGCAATGGTCGTGCCGCCGACAAAATTATTCATGTTTTCCTCCGTGTTGGACGGCGCTGCGGGCGCCGCGTCGGTCACGGCTTGCGGGTGCCGTGATCCGGGGCAGACCATCGGATATGCAGCGCGGGCAACGCCACGACAAACGGCGCAAGACCGTTGCAATATTTGCAACAGCCTTCCGGCATACGCTGGGGTACACTTGGCACAACAGAGGGGCGGAGATGATGGAACTCGATTGGCTGGAAGATTTTGTTGCCCTCTCCTCAGCGGGCGTTTTTGCAAAGGCGGCTGACGCGAGAAACATCAGCCAATCGGCGTTCACACGGCGGATCAAGAACCTGGAATACTGGGTCGGCACACCGCTGTTCGACCGCAGCGTGCACCCGGTCACCCTGACCCAGGCGGGCGAATCCTTTCGCCCTGTGGCGCTCGACATGATCAACACGCTCAACACCGCCCGGGCCGAGGCCCGGGGGTTGGCGCGGCGCGAGGATGCGGTGCTGGATTTCGCCGCGCTTCATACGCTGGCAATTTCCTATTTCCCGCGCTGGCTGAACCGGATAAGCGGCGCGATCGGCCCGATCCGGACCCGCGTGGTGGCCGAGAACTTCTCGGGCTGCGTCGAGGCGATCCTGTCGGGGTCGAGCGATTTCATGCTGTGTTATCATCACCATACCGTGCCGATGATCGCCGATGACGCGCGCTATCCCTCAATCAGGATCGCCGAGGATCGGATGATCGCGGTCAGTTGCCCGGGTCTGGACGGCCAGCCCCGGTTCACCCTGGACGGGACCGACACGATCCCGCTGCTCTGTTACACCCGCGACAGTTTCCTGGGAAAGATGACCAACCAGATCATCGACCGGGCCGGACTGCGCGCACGCTGTGACTTTCTCTACGAGAACTCGGTCGGCGAGGCGCTCAAATCCGCCTGTGTCGAGGGGCTGGGCATCGCCTGGCTGCCAATGGCCGCTGTCGAACGCGAGCTGAGCGAGGGCCGCCTGATCCGGGTCAGCACCGAAGCGGCCGAGAACCCGATCTCGATTCGCCTGTACCGGTCGATGGAACGCAGCCGGCGCGAGGTTGAACGGTTCTGGTCCTACGCTTCGAGCCTTTGATCAGAGAGAGCGGCAGGCTTGACCCGGCCCGCGCCCGGCGCCACTGTTACCCAATGAGCGCCTGTTTCTTCCCAGTGCCCCGCCGGGTGATCCTCGCCCGGCATTTCGGCCATCGCCGCAAACGCTTTGCCGGATAGCAGAGGGTCATTGATGCCCTTTCCCCCTAACCGCAACGCGAGACGAACATGAGCGAATTTACCCATATCCCCACGATTGCGCTGGGTACGCGCCCGGACGCCGAGATCGCGGCCGAGTTCCGCGCCGCCTATGGCAGCACCGGTTTCGGCTATGTCACCGATCATGGCATCGACACCACCCTGACCGAGGCGCTGTTCGAGGCGTCGCGCCGGTTTCACGCGCTGCCGCTGGCGACCAAGATGGCCATCGCGGTCGACCGCAGCCATCGCGGCTATATCCCGATCAACAGCTCGACCGACGTGAACTCGACCCTCGCCACCGTGACCAAGCCGAACCAGTCGGCCAGTTTCATGATGATGCGCGAGGATGCGGTGGCAGACCCGGACGAATATCTGTCAGGCCCGAACCGCTGGCCCGATCTGGAGGGGTTCCGCGACACGCTGGAACGCTATAGCGCCGCGATGAGCGCGTTGGGCCGCAGGTTGATGGCCATCGCTCTGGACGCCGCCGGTGTCAGCGACCCGTCCATCCTGTCGGCCTTTGACCGCCCCACCCTGTGGCTGCGCCTGCTGCATTATCCGCCCCAGCCCCCGGCCAGCCCCGACGACCTCTACGGCTCGGCTCCGCATACCGATTTCGGCTGTCTGACCCTTCTGGCGCAGGACGGTGTCGGCGGGCTTCAGGTGCGCACCCCGGCGGGCCATTGGGTCGATGTGCCCCACCGCCCCGGCGCGCTGGTGGTCAATGTGGGCGACATGCTGCACCGGATGTCGAACGGCCGGCTCAGATCGACCCCGCACCGGGTGATCAACACCTCGGGCCGCGAGCGGTTCAGTTGCCCGTTCTTCTACGATCCGCATGTGAGCACGGTGATTGAACCACTTCCGGGAACCGGTGCGCCAAAATATCCACCTCTGGTTTTTGGCGATTTCCTCAGATCCGAGCTTGAAGCCGCCTATGACGCCCACAAACCCGCGTGCGCAGCTGCCAATTCCCCTTGACCCCCGCGCCCCCCATGGCATGAACAGGGGCATGAGTACCGCACATCTGACCATCGACCTCGACGCGCTTGCCGACAACTGGCAGGCGCTGAATGCCCGCACCACCGCCGAGACCGCCGCCGTGGTCAAG